>NZ_JAWOTW010000003.1:0-483646 GCF_033339075.1 Vibrio sp. 970 | reverse complement strand
TTTGCTCCAAACGAGAACTTCAATGGTGATGTGAACTTTACCTTCGATGTTTCTGATGGCACGGATACCGTGACCGCAAATATCGACGTAAGCGTGACGCCAGAGAACGATCCACCGGTTGCAGGCAGCACGTCTTACACGGTGCATGAAGACAATTCGATCACCATCAGTAACGAGCAGTTATTGGCTAACTCATCTGACGTCGAAGGCGAAGTCGCGATTGATAGTGTCAGCTACAGCGGCGCAGATGGCGTGTTCCAAGACAATGGTGATGGTACGTACACCTTCTCTCCAAACGAGAACTTCAATGGCGAGGTCAGCCTAGACGTTGTAGTTGTCGATGAAGAGGGTGCGACAGACTCAACCACTGCGGGTATTACCGTTCTTGAGGTGAACGATCCACCAATCGCAGGTGCGACAAGTTACTCTGTCAATGAAGACGAAGTCATTATCTTCACGGAAGAGCAACTGCTAGCGCAATCAAGCGATGTGGAAGGCGACGTGAGCCTAGAAAGCGTCTCTTACAGTGGTAACGACGGCATTCTAACGGCGAATGACGATGGCACTTACAGCTTCGCACCAAATGAAAACTTCAACGGTGGCGTAAGCCTAGACGTAGTCGTCGCTGATGAAGACGGTGCAACTGCGACAACCAACGCGAACATTGATGTATTGCCAGTCAACGATGCTCCGGTATCTGGCGACTTGGCTTACAGCGTCGATGAAGACGGTTCAATCACATTAAGTCAAGAGCAGTTACTGGCTCAAGCGGGTGACGTAGACAGCGATAATCTAGAAGCAGTGAACTTAACCGCGGTAGCCAATGCAACCGTTGTTGAGAACCAAGATGGTAGCTTTACGATTACGCCTGATGCGAACTTCAATGGCGATATCGACCTAAGCTTCGACTTGATTGATAACGATGGTGCGAGCGTGGAAGTGGGCGTCGACCTAACGGTGAACCCAATTAACGATGCGCCGCAATCAACGCCAGTGAATATTGCTGGCACCGAAGATACCACCATTCTTATCACGCAGGACATGTTGCTTGTTAACGCGACAGACATCGATAACACCTACGACGAACTGTCTGCTGTCGACTTAGTGATTGATGAGCAATACGGTGACTTGCTAGACAACGGTGATGGTACTTGGTCATTCACTCCGGCTGAGAACTTCAATGGTGATGTGCCAATGTCGTTCGGCGTCAGCGATGGTGATTTAGTTACGCCGGTTGAAGGCAATCTAAACGTCGAAGCGGTTAACGATGCACCAGAAGCGCCAACCATTCAGATGCAAGGCGAAGAAGATGTGGTCATGGTGATTGACCCAGCTTACATCGCTGATCAAGTTACGGATCTTGATGGTGACGAAATCAGCGTAGAAAGCATCACGGTTCGTGCGCCTGCAAACGCGACATTAACCCAACAACCAGATGGTATGTACCACTTGGTGACCACTCAAGACTTCAATGGTTTGGTGGAACTGGGCTACACCGCGACGGATGGTGAAGAAGTGGTTGAAGGCTCGTTGAATGTGGATGTCATTCCAGTCAACGATGCTCCATTCAATGTGGGTAATGCCTTTATGGCAACCGACGAGGATGGCGCATTCACCTTCGACGCTGGCGACCTGATGAACTTGTTCGGCGATATCGATACTGAAAACCTAGTCGTATCACGCATTATCACCGCAGAAGGTGAAGATGGTGGTGAGGTAACAGACAACGGTGACGGTACTTGGACATTCACACCGACTGGCGATTTTGCAGGGGTTTCTGACTTGCAAGTTGTGGTAAGTGACGGTGAGTTTGAGACGGTTCTTGATGTACCAGTGTTTGTTCGCCCTGTTGCGGATGGCGCGGTCATCACAACCGACCATGATGGTCCGTTAGTCTTCGGTGAGGACGAAACAGGTCACCTAGGCTTGAATGTCGGTCTAATCGACGATTCAGAAACGCTAAGTAACCTAGTGATGACTGGTTTCCCTGTTGGCTTCGAAGTTACGGATGGTGTGAACACCATTACCATCACGGAACCGGGTCAATACATCGACTTGAACGAGTGGGATATCTCAGACCTGCAAATGACGCCTCCGGCTGACTTTAATGGCGAGTTCTTCGTAACCGTGACCGCAACAACGGTGGATTACGGTGACGAGCCAGAAGAGTTCGAAGATGGCATCGATTCAGGTGACTTCGAAACCCTAGCGGGTGAACCCGTTATCCTAACCGCTGATGACCTAATCGGATTGGCAGAAAACGTAGACGCTGATGCGGGTGATGAAGTGAAATTCGTTCACCTAGCTGATCGCAGCCAAGGTGAGATTGTCGATAACGGTGATGGCACATGGACATTCAATCCAGCACCAGGCTTTACTGGTGAAGCGGATATCGCTTATGTGATTGATAAAGACGGTGTGCTTCATGATGAGCAAACAGGTGTGGTCGTGAAAGAAGACGCACCACAAGAGAATGCTTCTCCAGAAATCGACAGCATTTCTACCACAGAAATGGCAGCGGATGGCACCTTGTCGTTCACCAATGATGACATGCTATCGACCTTGAGCGATGCAGAAGGCGACAGCTTGAGCATTGAGTCAGTGAGCCTAATGGAAGGTCAAGGTGTGATAGAGACCGATAACCAAGGTAACTACCAATTCACACCAGCAGAAGGCTACACCGGAGATGTTCAAGTTGGCTTCATTGCAACTGACGGTGAAAACCGCATTGAGAGCTTCTTCAATGTCGACATCCAAGGTGAAGGTGAAACCACAACCAGTGAAGGCTACGCACTGGCTGATGATGGTTCACTAACCCTAACAGAAGCGCAGTTGATTGATGAGCTTGGCATTAGCCCTTCTGCAGAAGTGTTGGATGTCGCCGATGCAAACGATGCTGGTTTCTTTGCGAAATCAGGTGATGAAGAGTGGACATACTGGCCGAACGATGACTTCGATGGCAATTTGGCTATGGATGTTCAGGTCAACGACAATGGTGAAGTATCGACTCAGAATCTGAGCATCCAAGTTGCGGACGATTCAGCGCAAAGCGACGAGCCACAAATCCAAACTGCTCAAGCATCAGCAGAGCAGCAAGTTGGCGAAGCGCAACAGCCTGAAGAACAAGCAGCAAACGGTGCAGACAGTGAAGACGAGAGCACAGCTGATGTGACTGCAGCACCAGGCGATACCATTTCTATCTCGGTTCCAGATGAGGTCAGTGGTAACGAATCGGTGGATTATGCAGAAATGTCCGGTCTACCTGATGGTGCATCAGTAAGCAACGCACTGGATAATGGCGATGGCAGCTTCACATTAAGTGGCAACCTGAACCAACCAGTATCGGTTGACCTACCAGAAGGTTACGAAGGTACGAGCGAAATCCAATTCCAAGGTTACGATGAATTGGGCAGCGCAGTAGAAGGTGCGAGTGGCAAAGTTGAAGTTGAAGTCGATGATCAATACACCATGCAAGGTTCTGCTCAAGATCAGCAACCAGACATGGCGGGTATGGAATCTGGCGGCAGCGACTGGACAAGTGCGGGAGGTCAAGAGCAAGGTGTCGACTTCACGGATGACTCTGGCAGCTTCGACTCGGATACTCAAACGGGTACTGACCAAGGCAACGATTTCGATCAAAGCTCAATGTAACCAGTCCTAGACAAGGGCAGTGTCATTGCTGCCCAAACCAAAGCCATGCAGAGCCTACTTTGCATGGCTTTTTTGTTGGGCTTCTTTCTATGAGCTGTAGAAAAAAACTTGGAAATTGAAAAAAGTATTCTTAGCTAGTTTATACCCAAGTAACCTCGAGATGTTAGGTTCAGCGAGAATGGCTTGGTTTGTAGACGCGGCGGCGATTTAAAGGTCTAGTGGGTCTAAATCAAGAATCGACAACAAAGTATACAAACCAAGATAGCTCGCCCTTCGGGAGCGTGTCATTGACTCGGTTTCTGTGTCAAACAACTTGGAAAGAGCTGACTATTACGCTGCGTTGTTTTCCTTGACCCCGAATCAATGACAACGCTCTGAATCCTGCATCTTGAAGTCACTTGGGTATAAGAGTCATTTACAAGGAGGAGCGACATGTACCGTTATGTCAGTTCACCAAAAGCGTCAAAGTACATAGTACCGCCACCACAGCATCGCGAGTTGTCGAGTATCGATGTACCGGAGTCAGAACTTGAGATGCGTGAAATTCTGAACAATTGGTTTGCCGATGGATTGGCGCCCATCATTGAAAATGAGGACAATGACATCTCTGCTAATGAGCAACAGCGCTTTGAGCAGCTCAGCCGCACGGTGGGCGTGTTACTGCGTAATAAAGATTACTACTTCGCCACTAAGCGGATTCTTTCGTTGTGGGAGCAAGACTGCTTAGAAACGACTTACGTTAATTATCTGATTTTACGTAGTGAGCGCATACCATACTTCGAATAAGCCCTATTTATAGGCTTAAAATAGTGGTTTACATGGTTTTCTTAGTAACTTTTGACACCTGTATTTAACATTTTTGTAAACATCGTTATATTTAAGGCTCATCGTTGTCAGGAGTTTATGGATGAACCTTACGATATCAGGGAAGTTGCAGCTCAGTTTTGTGCTGCTAGCCGTACTTTTTATGGCATCAGCGGTATTCACGTATCGCAACGTCACTACCGTAGAGCAATACGCCTCTTCGTTACTTAAATCCGATTTACCGACCGTCGACACCAGTCGCGGTATCCAACAGTCCGTTCAAGCGTCGCTGTCCTCGATTCGAGCCTACATGTTGCTAGGTGGCGATGAAGAGGCGAGCGCACGTCTGAGTGAGGACGTACGCAATATCATGGCATCTACAGACGAGTCGCTTCCAACGTTGCAGGCGTTGATCTCTGAACAGGATTTTCAAGCGATCCAAAGCCAGTGGGACGCGGTAAAAGTTTCTCTAAACAAGCTGATTGAACTTAGCCACAGTGATGAGAACTTACCCGCACACAACCTCTTTATTAACGAAGCGGCACCCATTGCAGAAGTGGCACTTGATCAGCTTCAAAGCTTAATCAATGAAGAGTCAGGAAACCCATTTGGTGGAGACAGAAAGCGTTTGTTTAAAGTTTACGCGGATAGCTATACCTCGCTCGCCAATGCACTGTCTGCTCTGCGAGATTTCCTGTTGTACGGGCAGCAAGATCATCTGGACAAATACCACGACTTGATTAAGTACCACAATCAGTCTGTGGCGGAAATCGACAGTAAACTCGACAGGCTTACTGATAACGACCAATCATTGTGGTCACTGTTTAAAGAAATGCAGCAACTGTACTTTCCTTTAGCAGAGCAGGTAATTGCATTGCGTCAGTCGCCAGAGTGGAACGAATCAAACTTGCTGATGGCGAACGAACTGTTGCCAGCAGCGGATGCACTAGACCAAAGCTTAGAAACGATCGTATTGGCTCAGCAAAGTCGTGCTGATCAAAGTGGACAGGGTATTAATCAGTCGATCAAGAACGTACTCACCACTATGTTGATTGCTGCGGCATTGGTTTTGATTGCCGCAGTAGCGATTTCAAAATACATGGGCAATACCATTGGTCGCCGAGTGAAAAACTTATCGGAGCGTGCAAAGACGATCGCTTCAGGAGATGTTTCTCAGCCTCCGTTAACTGTTGTTGGGAAAGATGAATTGGCAGACCTTACCGATTCGATTAACCGCATGAACCAATCGTTAGCGAGCATCGTGGCTGGGGTGAGCGAGAAAGCGCACCAAGTGGATACTAGCATGGGGGCTTTGTTGGAATCGGCGCAAGTCACCTCATCGAATGTAGAAAAGCAACAGGCCAGCATTGTTGAAATGGGAAGCCAATTGGATGAAATCGCTTTAGCCGCGCGTAACACCCTAGATCAAGCCAATCAATCAGTGCAGAAGCTTTCTGATTCAAAAGGCGAGATTGAACAAGGTCGTGATGCTTTAGAGCAAAACAAAGTCACCATGGAAAGCTTGCACGGCAGCATTGAAACCGCGAGCACGCAAGTCACACAGCTAAGCAAAGAGAGCGAAGCCATTGGTCGAGTGACGGAAGTGATTGAAGGTTTGGCAGAACAAACTAACTTACTGGCACTGAATGCCGCGATAGAAGCAGCGCGTGCGGGCGACCAAGGACGAGGCTTTGCGGTTGTGGCGGACGAAGTACGCATGTTAGCGACGCGCACTACTCAATCGACGACAGAAATCAACGGCATCATTAATGCGATTCAACGCTCGACCAATTCGGTGGTTGAGGAGATTGAACACAGCCAATCACTTGCGGAGCAGGGCGCTGAGCACATTGAAAAAGCGGTAACTCGTTTGCTCGTCACTACCGAGCAAATTGGGTCTTTGAATGAACAAATGGCAGAACTTGCGGCAGCGGCAGAGCAGCAATCTCATGCGACCAATTCGATCACTGGATTGATGTCCGGTATTACTCAATCAGTGGATGAGGTTTCGAATAACAGCCAACGTGCATCAGAGACATCATTGCAAGTAAAAGAGCAAGTTACTGAGCTGAATCAACAGATGGCAACTTTCAAAACGGCGTAGATAAGGTTTAGGTCTGTTCATCTACTTTTGAACGTTAACCAAATAGTAAAAAAGCCCCAATTCTTTTGACACAAAAAGGGTTGGGGTTTTTTGTTGGATGATACGCCAATATTCGTCTACTTGCTCATTGGATTTGGCTATTTAAATCATAGTTAAAACCAAATTCTCTTCACCGAGCCGGAGTCGTAATATGACTCCATCGGCAGCAAATACTGCAAAAAAATTTTTAAACTTTATACCAATCCCGGTAAGAGAATCGTTCGTTACTACGATTGGTATCATCCTTCTAGGAGCAAGATTATGAACAAACAAGTAAGCCTAATTGGTCTAGACAGCGAACAATCAGCACAACTAGCTCAACAACTAAATCAATTGCTAGCGCATTACCAAGTGTTGTACATGAACTCTCGCGGTTACCACTGGAATATTAAAGGTGCGCAATTCTTCGAACTGCACGTAAAATTTGAAGAGATCTACACTGATCTACAAACAAAAATCGATGAGCTTGCAGAGCGTATTCTAACTTTGGGTCATACGCCAGCACACGCATTCAGCAACTACTTGGAAGCAAGTGAAATCAAAGAACATCAAAACGCGACTTCTGGTGAGGAGTGTGTACAAGGTCTGGTTCAAGGCTTTAGCGTTCTACTTCTAAAACAGCGTGAGATTCTACAAAACGCGGGTGAAGCAGATGACGAAGGTACAGCGGCATTGATGGGTGACTACATCCGTGAGCAAGAAAAATTAATGTGGATGCTTAACGCTTACCTACAAGGTTAAGCAGCGCATCACCCAAGCAATCCTTGGGAACGCATGAAACAATCGGGAATAAGTCATAAGGGGCACGTTGGTGCCCCTTTTTTTGTTTGCGTATTTTATATGTGTGCTTTATTGGCGTGGTAAGGATTGGAAATGGCTCAATAAATCGCTGAGTTCATTAAGCGCCAACGAGGCTGAATCATTGAAAGTTTCTTGATTACCGTGATGAACAAGGCAAGAGGGCATCTGTGCGTTATACGCTGCCTGTAAGTCGTAAAGGTAATCGCCGACATAAAGCACTTCATTAGGCATCAAACGCCACTCTTTCGCTAATACCTGCAGAGACAAAGGGTCTGGCTTGGGCGGGAAGCATTCACGAGTGATGACTCGCTCCACTGAGATTTGGTTGTGCTCGAGTTTGCGCTGCGTGGCGATTTGGCAGTTGCGCGTCACGATAGCGGTTTTGATTTCATTTTGATGCAAGTGGGCGAGCAATTCATGGCAGCCAATCATTGGAGCAGATTGCTCAGCATCAGAAATCTCGTAATCAAATATCACGTTATGAGCGTGCTCTCGATGATGAGGATGCTCAAGTGCGTCGACAAAATCCAATAGATCTTCACTTTGCGGACAACCTAGCTGTTGTCGCAATTCGCCGAAGTTCATATCAGAACTCACCAAGGTGTTGTCTAAATCAAACACCACGGCTTTAATTTTATCGAGCTGTAAAGGGAATGGAATCATAATGACCTCGTACAACTTAACCGAACTATCGTTTTAAAAAACAAAAGGTTATTGTTAAGTTTAGATTCTTCTGCTTAGATTGTACGAAAATAAATCACTAGTACGTCACAAATTAAATAGTCTTAACGATTTTAGTGTTTGATTACCTTTCCTCAAGACGAAAGATTTTGCCGCTGTCGGTAGAAAAGTAGATATAGCCATCGGGGCTGATGGTTATATCTCTTACTCGCTCTCCAAGATTCTCCATCAATCTTTTTGATTCGGTGAGCTTGCCATTCTTAATAGAAACCACGTTGATGTGCGCCAGTTTCAATGCACCGGCGAGGATTTTCCCGTCCAATTCTGGGTATTTATCACCACGGTACAAAATCATATTACTGGGCGCGATAGAAGGGACGTATACCAGCTTGGGATCTTCCATTCCCGGCAACGACTTGGCTTCCCCGACGTCCAACGGTCCCCAATATTCTTTGCCATGAGAGACTTTTGCCCAGCCGTAGTTCGCGCCTTTCTTGATTAGATTAATTTCATCGCCACCGCGTGGTCCATGTTCAATCGACCACAGCTGTTTAGTTGCTTCGTCGTAAAACATACCTTGTGGGTTGCGGTGCCCGTAACTCCATATCTCAGGACGAGCTTGGGAAGGTTTGAATGGGTTGTCTTGTGGAACCGAACCATCAAGGTTAAGGCGAAGAATACTGCCAGCATGGGTTTGAGTGTCTTGCCCATTATCACGTTCGCCACGGTCACCGATTGAGAAGTAAACTTTGTCGTCTACAAATGAAAGTCGACTGCCGTAGTGACGCCCTGTGTCGGTGATGGCATCAGCAACAAAGAGATCGTTCCAACCCACAAGTTGATTGTTTTGCAATTGCGCCGTCGCTAACGCCACCGTATTGCCTTTACTTGTGCGCTTGCTGTAGGTAAAGAAGAGTTGCGGGTTTTGCGTATCGGCATTCGGTGCGAGCGCAACATCCAATAAGCCGGCTTGTCCACTGGTGTTCACATCGGGGACGTTAAACAGCTTTTGAGGTTTGCCTGTGGTGATATCCAGCAACGAAACCGTACCGTTCTTTTGATTGACGATAACGCGTTGATTATCTAAGAACTCGATCCCCCAAGGGATCTGAAATCCACTCGCCACTTCGTTGGCGCGGTATTCGGCAGTGTTGGCAGAAAAGGATAAACAAGCGAGTAGGGTAGCAGCAATCGTTCTCATGGTTCCTTCCAATATGAATCGTGTTAATACTTAAAAGCTAACACTAAAAGACTATGTTTGGCAGAGATTCACTTGTATATGAATGTAAAAAATCCCCGATACGAGATCGGGGATTGAATTAAGGCTAGAGAATTGTTTATGTAGCGAGATTACATCGCTTCTTCGAAGATCTTAGAGATTTCTTCGTGAGTTGCTTGTTTAGGGTTAGTGAAACCACAAGCGTCTTTCAGTGCGTTGTCTGCTAGTGTTGGGATGTCTTCTAGTTTCGCACCAAGCTCTTTAATACCTGCTGGGATACCCACATCTTTCGCTAGAGTAACGATAGCGTCGATTGCTGCCGCTGCACCTTCTTCAGCAGACATGCCTTCTACGTTTACGCCCATTGCTTTTGCTACGTCACGTAGACGCTCAGGACATACTTGCGCGTTGTAACGCTGTACGTGAGGTAGAAGAATCGCGTTACAAACACCGTGTGGAAGGTCGTAGAAACCACCTAGCTGGTGTGCCATTGCGTGTACGTAACCTAGAGAAGCGTTGTTGAACGCCATACCCGCCATGAACTGTGCGTATGCCATTTGTTCACGAGCTTCTAGATCTTCACCGTTTTTCACTGCTGTGCGTAGGTAAGCTTGGATAAGCTCAATCGCTTTGATTGCTACTGCATCAGTGATTGGTGTTGCCGCGATAGATACGTAAGCTTCAATCGCGTGAGTTAGGGCATCCATACCTGTTGCCGCAGTTAGCGAAGCAGGTTTAGCGAGCATTAGCTCTGGATCGTTTACCGAGATAAGCGGTGTTGTGTGCTTATCAACGATAGCCATCTTAATGTGACGCTCTTCGTCAGTGATGATGCAGAAACGCGTCATTTCAGATGCAGTACCCGCCGTCGTGTTGATCGCGATAAGTGGCATCATTGGTTTTGCAGATTGGTCTACGCCTTCGTAATCTGCGATTTTGCCGCCGTTAGAAGCAACAAGCGCGATACCTTTCGCACAGTCGTGTGGTGAACCGCCGCCTAGAGAGATAACGAAGTCACATTCGTTATCAGTAAGAAGTGCTAAGCCGTCGTTAACGTTGCTGATAGTTGGATTTGGTTGAGTGCCATCAAACACAACGGTTGCTACATCGCGCTCAGTGAGAAGGTCTTGAACTTGTTTGACTACACCGATTTGGTTAAGGATCTTATCCGTAACGATCAAACCTTTTTTAAAGCCTTGAGATTGGATGCTGTCTGCTGCGTCTTTCAAACAACCAGCGCCCATTAGGTTTACCGTAGGGATAAAAAATGCACTTGTCATATTGGATAGCTCCGTCGTTATTTTTAATAATCTTTCTTAATTTGCCATTTACTGTCGCACATTCGTTTCCAGATTGAAGTTGATCTAAAGCAAGTTTACCCACTTAGAGGTACTTGCAAGAGAAAAACTGTGACAGTGATCTTGTTGCACTGCGTATAAGTGCAACACTGATATAAAGTAGAACAAATATGAAACTATGGACGCAAACGATTGGCAGAAATTGACTTCTGACGCGGATATATCTCTAAATTCGACTAAAGTATAAAAAATCCCCATTAATAACTTAATTATCAATGGGGATAGGGAAGTGTTTTATAAGCTAACTACTAATAATTAAGCTATTTTAATCAGTTTTGATACTAACTTTTCGATACCTGAAGCCGCTTGAGAGATATTCTCTGCCAACATGTAAGCAGGGGTTGAAAGTACGAGGTGTTTTTCATCAAAAACGATGTCTTCGACAGGGCACGTGGTGTGTTCACCGCCCATTTGATTAAATGCTATTGAGACTGCCTCATCGTTGCCTACCGTTCCTTTCACGCCTTGCTCATAAATCATCGGAATAATGACAGGAGAAATACACAGATAGCCAGCTGGTTTTTTCGCATTAGCAAACGCGCGACAAGCTTGAGCTACGTGTGTGTTAATGGAGCACTCCGCACCCGAAACAGCGAAGTCGGTTAAGTTTTTCGCGGCACCAAACCCACCTGGAAGCAGTAGGGCATCGTATTCATCGACGTTAAGTTTGGCGACATCGTCAATATTTCCGCGTGCAATACGAGCTGATTCGATCAATACGTTACGTGTTTCATCCATTTCGTCACCAGTTAGGTGATTGATGACGTGGAGTTGGTCAATGTTAGGTGCAAAGCAGTGCCAAGTTGCACCTGCCTTCTCGATGGCGTAGAGCGCCAACACTGCTTCGTGGATCTCAGAACCGTCGTAAACGCCTGAACCACTTAAAATGACTGCGACTTTTTTCATGTTTGGATTCCTTTACTCTGAACGTTCCTTAGATTGCTCTTCGCTATCTAGACCATGCGTTTCCGAATGTGTTTTAACGTTTTCACTCTCGTTGTCATCTTCATCATAGTAGCGCACAACAAAGGGTGTAAGCATAACACTAGAGGGCAGAAAATGTTTCATATCGACTCCAACGGCTTAATAGAATGATTTTTATACTGATTTTTATAAAACAGTACGTTGAACCTGATCATTTTTGAGTTAAGCTGACGTTTCCTTTGGCATTCGTGAGTGGTAGGTCACATGAAATCAGTGCAATTTCGTTTCACACTTTATGGTTGTATCGCGATTCTCTCTTGGAGTTGTCTGCTTGGCATCGCGAGGTTGGTTACGGAGAGTTTAGGTCCTGTAGGCGGGGCAGCCATGTTGTACTCTCTTAGCTCTGTTTTCCTTCTTATCGTGGTCGGTATTCCAAAGTTGTCTTACTTTTCTCCCAAGTATCTTGCGCTTGGTGGTGCGATGTTCGTCTGTTATGAAATATTTCTCGCTCTATCTTTGGGATATTCCAACTCGCGCGCGCAGGCAATTGAGGTGTCGATTGTCAATTACCTTTGGCCCGCACTGACGGTTTTATTTGCGGTCCTTGGCAGCAATAAAAAAACAAACTGGTTGCTTTATCCCGCAGTTACGCTGGCGTTTGTTGGGGTTGCTTGGACTGTGAGCGGTGAGAATGGCTTATCCATAACTCAGATCATGTCCAATGTTAGTAGTAACCCTCTGGTGTATTTTATGGCTTTCGCTGGCGCGGTTATATGGGCTTTTTATTGCAACTTAACCCAAAGGCAGCAATCTAAACATAATGCGATTACCCTGTTTTTTATTGCAACAGCTGTTTCGCTTTGGGTCAAATACGCGTTTACGGATGAGCCACCAATGACATTCAGTTGGGAAGCGATGGGGTACTTAGTGGCCTCTGCGGCTTTAATGGCTGGTGGTTATGGTTTATGGAATATCGCGATCGTTGGCGGCAATATGGTTTTTCTCGCCACCTTGTCTTACTTCACACCCATTTTTTCCGCTTTATTTTCTTCCATTATTCTTGGCGTAACTCTGAGCCATAGCTTTTGGCAGGGCGTTGTGATGGTAACGGTGGGCTCGCTGATGTGTTGGTTAGTCACCAAAGAGAAGCGCGAAGCGGCTGGGTAAGTTACCAACGAGATCAGAGAATTTAAGTGAGCAACGAACAGATCTCCCTTGCGAGCTGTATTCGAATACGAAGAAACTAAATCGAAAAAATTAAAAAAGCTCCCGAGATTGGGAGCTTTTTATTGAGTTTTAACGGCTCTTTGGTGGCACTCTAATAAGCGACGTTCAAGTGTAGTTGAAGCTTGAATCTGTGCTTCGACAGTCGCTTGATAAGCTGCTTACGAGTGTGCTCTAGTGTATCAAGCTCCAATGTGTCGTCATCAATATGTACGTCCACATTTACTCGTAGCTCTTGGCCCACCTTCGTTACGCCAGCCAGTTTCAATTGATGCTCAGTTACTTTTTCAATCTCAAGAACATCTTTGCCAACGCTCTGACACAGCTCTTTGCTTGGTGCCATCATTAGTAGTTCACGTAAGGCACCTACTAGCATATCGAACGGTACTTTGAGGAAGTAAAAGCCCATTAAAACCATCATCATGGGGTCGGCATATACCGCATACTCAGAGAATGGCGTTAGTGAAACAGCCCAAGCCGAGATAAATCCTACGGTCACCGCCACACTCAACAAAGTATCCATTTGCCACTGTTTTTTCTCCGCTTCAATCAAGCCTGATGAGAAGCGGCGGCTGCGTTTCGCCATAAACCACCAAGCGTAACCACAACCGATAACATTCACGATGCCGAATAAGGTCGCAATAGAAGCATCGACCTCGCGACCTCCAGACATCAATGCTGATATCGCAGAGTAGAGAGAGAAGCTTACAACCACTAAAATGACGGCTGCTTTTATCGCAATAACGATTGGTTCTAAGACCGCTTTTCCAAATGGGAATACAGATTTTGAAGGCTTGTTAATATAGTAAGAAGCGGCCAGTGACAATAAAGTTAACAGTAAGCTGACCAAAGAGTAAACACCGTCAAACACGATGACAATTGAGCCTACAAGCAAGCCAAGTACCATACCACCAGCAGCGAACCCAGATGCCAAAAGGGCTGAAATGGTTAGAATACGGTTTTCGTTTTTGCTTGTCCTGTCACACATAAAAGATGCCTTTGAATTTTAATACCTTACTATTCTTCGCTCATAAGGTAATTTAGGCAACCACAAAGTGACCAGTAACTAATCTAAAAAAATGCGTTTTTATTTATGCTCTTATAAAACAACGACTTACTGTTGTCTTATGGTGTCAGTAAAATTGACGCTCACTGATAAAATGTTTAGAAGTCAAATAAATACTCGCTCAATTTATCTGCTAACCACGTCATTGCAGGATGCTCAGCATGGCCGTTAGGTGAAAACATACAGTAGTCTTCTTGCGTCAATCCGTATGTGTGTTTGATAACGGCGAGCTTCTGCTGACGAAGGTAATGGCGGATTAATGGTTCTGGAAGCACGCCCCAAGCGTCTTCTTCTAAGATGGTGTTCAGCATGTAGTCAAAACTCGAAAAACCAATATATCGAGTCGAGAAAGGTTGCAGTTCAGGGTTGTCTTTCTCATTTAGGTACACCATTAGTGCTTGCATCTGACTACGTAGATCTTCGTCTGAGACACGGCGCATCTTACTTAGGCGGTGTTCTACACTGCATACTGACATCATACGTATCTTACCTAAAGGGTTATATACGATACGAGGATCGTCTACTCGCTCATAATCAACGCCGAAAGCAAAATCTACTTGGTGGGTACTGACCAAGTTGGCTAAGTCGCCACTGGATGCCAAGATTAAGTTGAAGGTTGTTGAAGGAAAGCGGTTATTCAATGTATGAGATAATTCTTGCCAGAGATCATCAGGTAAGGAGTCGTCACGTGCTACCCAAACTTCCGCGTTAAACCCTTCCGAGATTTGAGCGCAGGTCTTTCTGACCCGTTGTGCGATGATAAGTAGGTGTTCGCAATCTTTGTAAATGGCTTTCCCAGCTTCAGAGAGGGTGAGCTGGTTGCCAGTTCGGTTAAACAATTCAACGTCGAGATCTTTCTCTAATGCCTTAATCGACATACTGAGTTTGGTGCGATTGCAGTCGAGTTGCCTTGCCGCTTCAGAAACAGAACCACACTCAGCGATGGTGCAGAAGGCTTCTACTTGAGTTAAGTTCATGATTTGACACAACCAATAAATGAATTCAAATAATTTGGGTATTATGCAGATGCGCTCCCAAAGCCATGAAAGATTATCGAAAAAAACGCGAATCCGCCAGATAAGTCTATGGTCTTTTAACGGTTTTGCGGTAATCTATGTGGGTTACAAAAAGTGAACATGGAGGCCACGATGGCACAAGATTGGGACGGCTTAGCAAAAAACTGGGAATCAAATCCAGCAACAGAGCAATTTGCGCAGTCGGTGTTTGAGCAGTTACAACAGCTAACTCAGCTTGATGGCATTAAAGTACTAGATTTTGGATGCGGAACAGGGCAGTTAAGTCAACGATTGTCACCGATGGTTAAAGACATCGTAGCATTAGACGCATCGGAAGCCATGATTGAGGAACTCGATAAAAAAGAGCTCGTCAACGTAGAACCTGTGGTAGATGCACTATCTCGCGGCTTGGTCGCTCAGCACCCTGCGTTTCGTGGACAGTTCGATTTGGTGGTTGCATCATCAGTTTTAGCGTTCGTGGAAGACTTAGACGCGTCATTAACGATCTCGCATTCTCTACTTAACCACGGCGGCTATTTTGTTCATTTTGATTGGATTGCAGAATGTGAACAAGACGGTTTTACCCTTGCGAAGTCTGAGCGTGCACTGAAAGAAGCAGGCTTTACTGAAGTTGAATCGCAACACGTTTTTGACATTACATCTGACGGTAAAACAATGTCGGTATTAATGGGGCTTGGTCGCCGCTAATACTGCTGAATAAAGAACACAAAATGACAAAAGCGAGCTAACAAGCTCGCTTTTTTCTTATCTGCTGAGGGTATATGTAACTTCACTTGCTCTAAACAAGTCGTCGTGGTGCAGGCAAGGACATACTCGAACAACTAAGTCTTCGGAGGTTATTTTGAGACGACTATCCTGCGTATCTCCTCCAGCACTTCAGGGTTGGCTATTGCGCCTAAATTTTCGACGCTTCGGTTGTTAACGACTTGCTTAACGGCTAACTCGACCAGCTTTCCTGAGCGTGTCTTAGGTATATCGCTTATTGCGTAAATCGCACTAGGTACATGCCTTGGAGAACATGCAGACTTTAGCTGTGCTTTGATGGAAGCGATCATCTCGTCATTGAGCTCTACCCCTTTGACTAATTGGACAAACAGCCATATTTGTTCGTTGCGATCGACTTCTTTTCCTACTGCGATCGAATCTAGAATACCGTCTATACAGTTCACTTGCTGATAGATTTCGGCCGTGCCGATTCTTACGCCACCGGGATTCAACGTGGTATCACTTCGACCATAAAACACGTATCCCCCAACGCTGGTCTGTTCAACATCATCGCCGTGGTGCCAAATATTGTCGAATTTATCCCAATAAGCGCGATGATATCTCTCACCGGTGTCGTTCCAAAAGCCAGCAGGGAAGTTGGGTAATGAATTGGCACAAACCAACTCACCGCGCTCTCCCATTACGCTATTACCTTGTGGGTTAAAGACTCGGACATCGACCCCTAACGCTGCTGATTGGCACTCTCCCCGATAAACGGGAGAAATAGGGTTGCCTAATACAAAGCAGCCACAAATATCTGTTCCGCCAGAAATCGAGGCGAGGTGTACATCTTCTTTAATGTGCTGATAGACATAATCAAACTGTTCTGGATACAGAACAGAGCCAGTCGAACAAATGGTTTTCAGACTTGAAAATGCATCACTTTTCTGCGGAGAAAAAGATGCTTTTTCCAGCGCCTCTAGGTATTTTGCTGAGGTTCCAAATAGCGTCACTTCGGCTTGTTCTGCGAGGTCCCAGAGCACATTATGAGTGGGGTAAACAGGGCTACCATCAAAAATCACCAAACATGCACCGCTCGCGAGTGAAGAAACGTGCCAGTTCCACATCATCCAGCCGCAGGTTGTGTAGTAAAACACTCGGTCGTTCGGTTGAATATCGCAATGCAGTTGATGCTCTTTCAAGTGATTAAGCACCGTTCCGCCGACGGAATGAACGATGCATTTCGGTTTGCCTGTTGTGCCTGAAGAATAGAGCACAAATAGCGGATCGTTAAAATTCACACGAGTAAAAGTCAGCGCTTCGGGGGTGTATTGATTCAGGACATTTTGCCAATCTTGGGTGCAGACATCGCATTCAAAAATGTGTGGTTTAAGGTAGCTAATTTGGCAAACTTGTTTAAGACCATCAAGATGATCCGCAATATGCTGGTTTTTCTCAGACATATCGAAAGTTTTGCCATTGAATGTATAGCCATCACAGGTAAACAGGATTTTGGGTTTCACTTGACCAAAGCGCTCCAAAACGCTTTCGACGCCAAAATCAGGTGAGGTGGAAGTCCAGGTCGCCCCTAAACTGGTGGTTGCTAGCATAGCTATTACCGTTTGAGGTAGGTGAGGCAAATAACCAGCGACGACATCACCTTGCTTAATTCCACACTCTTTCAACCATTGCTGCACACTCGAAACTTCTTCGCACAATTGTTTCCAGGTGTAGGTCTGTTTTTCTTCACGTTCATTTTCAAACCAAATCGCGAGATCATCGGGTTGGTGACACGCGTAGGTTAGCAAATTTTCGGCGTAGTTAATTTGCGCGTTTGGGAACCATTTTATATCCCTATTTTCGACGGGTTGCTGCCAGCGACTTTCTGCTCGCTCTTTTATGGTCTCTCCCTGAGTGCCAATGACGTCGCAGAATAGCCAAACTTCCTGCCAAAATTTTTCTACATGATCGAGTGACCATTGATGCAGATCAGCGAAGCTTTCAAGGGTATTTCCTTGTCGATTAATGTGTTCAATAAACTGTGTAATGTTGGCTTCTTCGATACGACTGTCGCTCGGTTGCCATACTTTGCTGCTCTCGCGCATAGGTCCCTCTATAACAAAGTGATAACAGGTTTTAGTGTGAGAGGAATACACGATAAAGTCAAACAAGCCAGATATTATATCGTGTCATAAAAATCATGCAGTTACGATGGGTTGTAAACAATATGTTACATCAGGATAATGCTGAGAAAATCGCGCAGGGATTGGAAGCTCTTAAGACTACAGATAGGCTTAATGTAAAGGATTTGTTAATGGAGATGAGCCATGACCCAGTATCGTTCTAAACCCGTAAACCAGGAAGGCAGGGTTGAATGGAGCCGTGAAGAAGACGCCATTTGGCGAGATTTGGTAACACGACAAATGGGTGTGATCCAAAACAGAGCTTGTGAGGCTTATTTACACGGTTTGACGCTGCTTGATTTACCTCAAGACCGCGTTCCTCAGTTGCCAGAAATTAATCGTGTCTTGATGGAGACAACAGGTTGGCAAGTGGAGCCCGTTCCCGCGCTTATTGATTTCGACCGATTTTTTAATCTACTCGGTAATAAGCGCTTTCCAGTCGCCACATTCTTGCGTACAAGAGATGAGTTCGATTACTTACAGGAGCCAGATTTCTTCCACGAAATATTTGGTCATTGCGCGATGTTAACCAACCCAGACTTTGCTGCATTTACCGAGCATTATGGTCAACTAGGGCAAGCCGCTACCCCAAAACAAAGAGCCTATCTCGCTCGCCTCTACTGGTTTACCGTAGAGTTTGGCTTGGTGAAAGAAGGGGACAAAACCAAAATTTACGGTGGTGGTATTCTTTCATCTCCTGGCGAAACCCTCTACGCATTAGAGAGTGATGTAGCAATTCGCGACCCATTTGAATTACAAACAGTGCTGAGAACGCCTTATCGTATCGACATCATGCAACCGAAGTACTACGTGATTGATGACTTTTCTCAGCTTTTTAAAATCAGTCAGTTAAATTTATTGAAACAAGCCGATCTAGCGATTGAAGCTGGACTGCTTCCTCCACTTTTTGAACCAAAGGAACCTGCTCATGTTGAATGAACAAAAATGCGAAGCTTGTAGTATCGATGCCATTGCACTAAGCAAAGAAGAACAACAATCTCTGCTGCTGCAATTGTCTGATTGGCAGATCATTGAAAGAGAAGACATACCTCAACTAGAAAAGGTGTATAAATTTAAGAACTTCAAACAAGCATGGGCTTTCAGTAACAAAATCGCGGAACTGGCAGAAGATGAGTTCCACCATCCCTCTATTTTGTTGGAATGGGGTAAGGTTACCGTAACGTGGTGGAGTCACTCTATCAAAGGTCTGCATAAAAACGATTTTATCTGCGCATCAAAGTGTGACGCGCTAGCATCGGCAGAGTAGGACATTACCTCATACAAAAAAACGCCCGGCTTACGTCGGGCGTTTTGGTTCTAAATGACTTTTACATTACTTTATAGATTGATTCGGAAGACGGATGTCGTGCCCGATACCTCATTGCCAACGACGATAAAATGACCACCGTTACGGGTAAAGTAATTAATGGACTCTGGACCTAAATCGCCTGCTTTTGGATTGTATGTGTCGTTCATGCATTCGCCATCTTCGACTTCTGTACATACTGGCTGATTGTAATCACGGCGGTTTACGTAATGCATAAACTGCGCTTGTTTCGGGTCTGTGATGTCATAAATCATGATACCGCCTTGACGCTCCAAGCCGATAAACGCGTAATGACGACCGTTAATTTGTGCTACTTCAATCGCCTCTGGCTCAATACCTTTATCATCACTTCGGTCATCGCCACTATTATTGTTATCGTTGGTGCTGTTGAAGTTCTTGCCTTCATTCAGCAGCGCGATAGTCGCGAAATCGTCACCACTATCGAAGACCAACTTGCCGTTTTCATCCCAAATCGAGAATGAACGCGCGCCAAATGATTGAACATTCTCTTGTGCAGAAAGCGTTTGTTCCGGCTTAATCACTTTTAAACGCGCGAGTTGTTTGTTGTCTTTTAGTGCCTCTGCCAATGGGTGTTCTGCTGCCACTTTCAGCTTCTTACCGCGCACTTCATCAATATGGCTTAAACAGGTTCCTTGCTCAGATGTATATTCATCTGTACCGAGGTAATCGTCTTCATCCCACATAAAGCCAGCTTTGTCGCACAATTCTTGAGTGGTTTTGAATCCGTACTCACGCCCGTCGCCTTCATTTGCAGATACGATGTAAGTACTCCCATTCACTGAGTAGCTGTCGATGGTGTCAGGCATAAATAAGCCAACCAGTTGTGGGTAGCTTTTCAAGTTCCCAATGATTTTGTCTTTGTTGGATGCATCGAGTTTAGCGCCCGACCAAGACTTCTCACCCAAGCCAACAATTCGCTCTACTGATTTGCTCTCTGGATTGACGATTGCCATGGCGTTATTTTCTTGTAGCGCGACATAGATTTTACCGTTATCTGCAAAAGTGAGGTATTCAGGCTCTAGATCTTGTGCGACGGTGGCGTTTGGCCCCGAAATACGCACATTCATTGGGAGCTCTGCTTTTCGTGAACCATCAAATTCGTTAAAGCCAATTTGTGTCACTTCTGCTTGAGTAACACCAAGGCTCAGATCGATCAAAGTGATACTACCTTCAGGGTCAATGCTGTAATCGCTGTTTGGTTCTCCTTCATTAGCGGTTGCGATGTATCGGCCATCTTTCGAGAAGCTAACCATGTCTGGCAATGCGCCTGTTGGAAACGTCATGACTAATGACAAATCGTCGGAGCGGTACAAGCCAACAATACCATTCGCTTGTTTATTACTGTTTTCAATCGCAACAGCTACCAAACCATTGAATACAGCGACACTGTTTGCTGCGCCAATTTCAATGCCCGCTGCTTCGCCAGCGCTGTTGAGATCAATGAATGCGCTTTGCGTTGGTACGCCGTTGTCATCCATAGACATTACATCGACACGTTTTGCTTGAGCATTAACCACATAGAGCTTATCTGTACAGGCGTCATAACTCACGATTTCAGCTGCCGATGTGTCGAATGGTGCATCAGCAACGGATGTTCCGATAAACGTTAAACCTTGAATTGACGTTTCCCCAGTAACGGGTGCAGTGGTAGGTTTGCATTGTGTAGCGAATGAAGCCACGGTATCTTCGGGTTGTGATGAACACGCGATGGCAAGTGATGACAATGCGAGTGCACCGATTGCCTTTAAAGGGGTGATCATAATATCTCCTTATCAATCCGATAGGTTGTCAATCAGCATGGGTTTTATGCTGCTGTCCATTTCCGCAATTGGAATGATAGAGCGCTGAATGACGTTTGATTTGGTAAGGCTCTGAATATATGTATGATTGATGACTCTTATATTGGCTTTTTATGAAACTAATGTGTCATCAATATGATGAAGTAGGGATAGAGGAATAATGGAATTAAAATCGTTTTTAGATTTATTGGCAGCGTCACCAGAGCAGGTCGAATTTGAAGCAACGATGGCGGTGATCGAAGATAACTATACGTTTGAGCCAACCGCTTTTGTAAATGGTGAGACACAAAACAATGCAGGCGAGAACAACGGTTCGTGTAAGATCTTCGCTTTCGGTTTGCTAAACAACCTAGACAAAGAAGCGACGCTAGCCTGCTTTGGCCGTTTTTATCGTGAAGATGTATTGCAGTATCCAGAGAACAGCGATCACCAGAATATTCGTAATTTTATGGTGACAGGGTGGGAAGGCATTAAGTTTGAAGCGTTCGCTTTAACCGCTAAATAAACACCAGTCAGAAAACGATGATCAGTAAGCCAGTCGTATTACGCGACTGGCTTTTTTTCTAGACATTTTCGGCACAAACACAGCTGGTTGGCGCTTGGCTTGGGTAAATCACGGGTTTCAATAGTAAAGCACCAGCATGTCTCTTTGCCTGCGGCGATATCACAATGGGCTTGAGTCCCGCATTCAGGACAACTGTGTGTTGAATCTTCTCCTGCGATTTGTTCGATAATCGCATCTCGTTGGAGATCGGTTTTGTCTTTCCATTGGATGATTTCATCCATCGTCCGGTGACAACCAGAGCATATTCCGGCGTTATTTTTACATGCAGCTCGACAAGGTGACTTCATTGCTTTCTCGTTCTCATTTTTTATGCCGCGTACTCTAGCACAAAGCGAGTCAAGGCCGCCAAAAATAAACGTGACTGCGATTTGCTGGTGAGGAGGGAGAACCAGTGTTACCCTTGGACGAGTTACCTTAACTCTCTGTCACTTATGTTAGAAAAAGAAAACCTCATTAAACTCGCTAGAATGCAAATGCCATTTGGGAAATATGCAGGGCGAGTGTTAATCGACCTGCCTGAAGAATACTTACTGTGGTTTGATAAAAAGGGCTGGCCAAGCGGCGAGCTAGGGGATTTGCTCAAGCTATGTTTAGCGCTCAAAATTGAAGGCTTAGATAGTGTCGTGAAGCCTTTGAAGCGTATGTAACTAGCCACAGAAACTCCCACTCTTAATGAAAAGACTTATTATGAATTTTGATATCGATGCACTGAAACATCACCAATTGGTCGAAGATGGTAAATTAGAGGGATGTTACATTCATCAGCCAGCTCAAGGTAGCCAGCAAGATGACAAAGCTGTTTTGGCAGAGCGCCAAGCGTTGGAAAAGTTGGGATATAAGGTAATACAGGTTAAAGCTAAAGGCGGGACAACAACGTTTGCCGAGGCGATGCAAAAGCTTGCGAAGGAAACTGGTCACCTGCCTAAGGAGTAAGTGAGTGTAACCTGCCACAGCCTTACAAGTTCTCCCACCAGACTATTTTTTCATTCAAAAGAGCCAGACCGTTAGGCTGACTCTTTTTTGTCCCCAAATGAGCTGAAATCAATTTCGAAGTGGATAATAGAGTCCAAGATTTTCAAGTATTTAATCTAATAGAAGGCAAGATCACACTCCTACGCTTATTGACAACATAAAGGGGGAGAATGTCTATTCCTTTACTTTAAATGTACTTAAACATTAACTGTTCAACTTGTGCCATACAGGCTCTTTATCGTCTCCCTCAACCACACGATTTTAGGGTTCTGGTTATTGCGCTTGTGCCAAATCATAGTAAATGGAATCAGTAGCTTGTGCTGATAATCTTCAGCAACGGGGATAGGCAACGCTATTAAGTTGGGGTGAAGCTGTTCGCAGTATCGCTGACAATATTTTGGTGCTGTGGTTAACATTTGATGGTCGGGCTTTTCTGCAACAAATAAAGCTTGCTCGAAACTCGCCATCGTTAGGCTAACGTTTCGAGTGTGTCCCTGCTCAGCCAAGATCTCATCTAACACCCAACTGTCATTTTTCTCCCATGCTACATTGATATGGGCATAGCTTAAGAAAGTATCCAAATTCCACTCTTGCTTGAGCGCAGGATGATCTTTGCGGACATACACCATAGGTAAATCTGAGAACAACACTTCGAAGTTAATGAAATACGGTAGCAGTTCTAACGACTCTTTGGAGCGAGGATGGCTTTCGCGGCCAGTAAAACCAATATCCACTTCACCGCTAGTGATGGCATCTAATGAGTCCTCATCCCAGTTATGGTACTTTACCGTTGAGTCTGGGTAAAAGTCATGGATTCGTTTGGTCAGTTCGTCGACCATGATGAGTGACAATGGCGACTCTACTCCAAGATGAAATTTAACTCCGCTTGGAACATCATCACCTCTGAGTGAAACAATCTGGTTACCGATCTGCATCCAGTCTGACAAAAGCACTTGCACGTTTGTCGCGAGATTTGTTGGTTTTAGGCCTTGCGGCGTATTCACAAAAAGCGGGTCATCAAACCAAGCGCGTAGTTTGCCTAGAGACTTACTCACGGTTGAGGGAGTTACATTAAGTTTTTTCGCCGTTTTAGTAACACTCTGCTCTTGCAGTAGCAATTGCAGAGTGAGCAGTAAATTAAGATCAAGTCGGGCAAGAGATTTCTTCATGAGGCTCACTAACGTTATGATTTGGAAATAATAATATTACGGAGAGTCCAATAACGCCACTAGCAACCAACGCTATCATTAACATCATCACGGCCGACACACCTAGCGTCGCCATCAACCAAATGTAAAGTGCAGACCAAGAAACCTGACCTATGCCAAGCATAGAGCTTGCAAGTCCAGCTTTGCGTGAGAACTGGCTTAACGCTTGGCTCATCGCCACACCAAACCCCATTGGAAAACTCATGCTGAGCAGAGTGAATCCTACCATATAAAGTGTCGGACTATCGCTATTCAAGTGAGCCGCGAGAATAACGATAGCCGACAGAAAATTGGTCATTTGTGCAGCGAACATCAATGTGGTTTGTTTGAAGCAAGAAAGAGCAAATGGAACTGAAAACGATGTCGTCATACCTACCATCGCGAGTAGTGCCATCGTTGTTGAATATTCGCCTCGAGTAAAACCAATTGAATCCATTATTATCATTGGTGACGTATTTACATAAGAGAGAATAGCTGTGACGCCTAAAGATGTATAAATAACGCGCGATATGAAAAAGCGGTTAGATAGTGATTCGTTCGAAGCTTCACTCACCTTTAAAGTTGTGCGCTTGGTTTTAGGCAAGGTTTCTTTCAAGACAAAGCAAGCAATTAAACCTATCACAACACCCATTATCGCCATGGCAGTGAATAACACGGGCCACGGAAACTTGATCATAATCAGATTGCCGATCACGGGGGCAAGTACTGGAATAGAGCAGATAATTCCATTAAGCATCGATAGAACCTTAGCTCGCTCTGGGTCCCCTAGAGTGTCACGCAAAATGGCAAAGGCCACTACATAGCAACATGCGGCACCTACGCCTTGGAAAAAGCGCATTATTAGGAAGCTATTACTGGTCTCAGCAGAGCCCGCGAACATTGATGCAAGGGTAAAAATCACTGCACCGCAAATGGCAACAGGTTTGCGTCCTAAACAATCAGCAGTTCGCCCAACAAAAACCATAGTCGATGCTAGACCAGCGAGGTAAATAGAAAAAGCAATATGAAGTTGTGATTCGCTGGCAGACAGGTCATGGGCGATTTGTGGTAAAGCAACCAAGTAGAGATCTATTGCCGTAGGATAAAGCAACACAAAGGCGAAGCTACATATCAGATATCGGGATAAATTAATTTTTTCCATTACTACCTCGTGAAGGAATTGGGCTTACGAGGATGATATGCAACATTACTCATCTTGGCGCGTTACCTTTCTGACAACAGGTATTTCCATATACGACATCAGTAACGATTGTGGCTATAGCAGTCAAATTTGCCCTAAGAAGAACCGTGGTATTGGGAGAAAGTAATCTATACAACCGAGTCCACTACATTAGTTAAATAGACAACGATGGACATTAGTGACCTGGAGTTTTCTCAAGCTATATTAAGCTCTCAAAACCACAGGGCTTAAATAGTGTGGTTAAGCCTTTGATTCGGATGTGGCCTGCCTTTGTAATCTCTTTCCCCAAAATACAATGTGTTTTGTTTTACAGGAGTCAGAATGCCTGACTCCTTTTCCCTTTGCTTGTCGTGAGCTCTACCATCTTGGTCGTAGAGTATTGGTTATCGAAATCATTAACTCATGTTAGTGAAAGGAAGTTCCTGAACCCTATAGTGCTTCTTTCACCAATCTTCTGTTTGGGCCATTATCTCTAACATCCAGACGCGAAATAGCATAAGATACACGGCCTTTACTAGCACTGAGCCACTCATCGTAATGACAGATAAAACACAGCAAGCGACATTTGCCGATCTTGGCCTGATTCCAACATTAGTCGAGCGACTAGAAGCGTTGGAATACAGCCAACCGACGCCCATTCAATCCCGTTCTATTCCTGGTATCCTTGAAGGGAAAGATATTATTGGTGGTGCCAATACGGGGTCTGGTAAAACCGCTGCTTTTTCGCTGCCAATCTTGCAAAAAATTGTTCAGCAAGACGAATCAAACAATCGCCGTGGCAACTTCGTTTCCCACCTGATTTTAGTACCAACTCGTGAGTTGGCATCACAGGTGGCATATAACGTCAAATCTTACTCATACCATCTCAGAGATAAGATCAAAACGGTTGCCGTATTTGGTGGTGTATCGGTGAACCCACAAATGCTAGCGCTTCGCGGTGGCTGTGACATTATCGTAGCTACGCCGGGTCGATTACTTGATCTGGTATCCAGTAACGCGATTAAGTTGAACCAAGTAGAAACGCTCGTCCTTGACGAAGCCGACCGAATGTTGAGCCTCGGATTTACCGAAGAACTGAATAAGATTCTTGCGTTACTACCAGAGAAGAAACAGACGCTGTTATTTTCTGCAACTTTCCCTGATAAAGTGACGACGTTGGCTCAGCAGTTGCTCCGCGACCCTGTTGAAGTTCAGTTGCAGAGCGCAGAAGCCAGCACTTTGGTGCAGCGCGTGTTTAGTGTAAATAAAGGTGAGAAGACGGCGGTACTCGCGCACTTAATCAAACAGCATCAGTGGCGACAGACTCTGATTTTTGTGAATGCTAAGAATGCCTGTAATCATTTAGCTCAAAAGTTGTCAAAACGCGGTATTACCGCTGAAGTTTTCCATGGTGATAAAGGGCAGGGCGCTCGTACTCGTGTCCTTGACGGTTTTAAGTCTGGCGAGATTCAAGTTCTTATTGCCACCGATATCGCAGCACGCGGCCTTGATATAGAAAAACTTCCAGTGGTGATTAACTTCGATCTTCCGCGTAGCCCTGCTGATTATATGCATCGAATCGGTCGTAGTGGTCGTGCTGGTGAAGTAGGTTTAGGGTTATCTCTTATCGATTACGACGACTACCACCATTTCAAAGTGATAGAAAAGAAAAATAAGTTTCAACTTGAACGCGAGCAGGTAGTCGGTTTTGAAGTGGAAGACGATCAGAGTGAAGCCTACTTTTTACCAATGAAGCCGCGAGCGAAGCCTGCAGGTTCGGGTAAAAAGAAGAAAAAGCGTAATCAATAGAAAACGTAAACTACATGTGAGTTTAATTACGGGAGTTGTTGGAGAAATGGAATGCTCACTAGCTTGAGTCTTCGCTTCTAGCCATTCCTTTAAAGAACAATAGAGCCCTGCTGGAGCTACCAGTAGGGCTCTATTGCTTTTGAAGATAGTGTTATTGGCGACGAGCAGGGCGCCCGCGAGGTGAACGCTTTTTAAATGCAGACGCTGCTTTGGCTTGTGACTTAAGAATAGAGTCAACGGTTAGCGGCATTGGCTCTTTAGGTTCAAGGCCATGAGGGAAGGTACGAGCTCTTGGTGGTAAGTTGTATTCTTCTTCGCTCGCGCGTGGCATGCGCTTAAAGCGATAAAGGTAAAAGTTTTCTAATTTTTCTCTCGCCCATTCGGTTTTCTTTAAATACTTCACGCTACTTGCAATCGAAGGCTTAGTGTTAAAGCAATTAAAGCGCATTGCTGTATCTAGAATGTCCCAGCCGTAAAAATCCACTAACTCTTGCAACATAGTCTCTAGCTTTAATCCGTGCAGTGGATTGTTCTGTTGCAGCTCGATTCTCTCTTCGTCAGTCATCATTTTTAAGGGCCTTACTCATTAAAGGGCGGAGTTTAACAAAGTATACAATGTAGAGATATCGATAGTTACTTTGCGATGGATGCGAGCACAGTGCTCTCTACCTTGAAAGTATAAATCGGAATTGGCCGCTCTACTTGGCTCTCTGCTCAAAAATGACTCTTAAAAGTTCAAGCGTCCCAGCTCGATGTTAAATTATTGTGTAATAAGTGAGATTTTTGTTGTTCTTTTACTAATGTCTAATATTCCTACCCATAGCAACACATGCTTAATAAGCTCAAAATCAAAATTGGTTCATGCCGCTTTCTTAGTATGGCCTAGAAGTTTGATGTGGGTGTTGTCTCGTATTGGTCGAAGGCCTGTCTACCAAGCGAAACTCTAGTTGACGTAGTTCAACGTTGAAACATAAAAGGATGACTCAATGTCTGACAAAAGTAAGACTTTTTACAGGGATGTGCGCAAAAAACCGCATGAATTTGAAAACCGAGAAGACTTTCTAAATCATGATTTAACCGTCATGAGTTTCCGTCGCTGGGGAATTCATTTGCCCTCACGTGATTACAGTATTGAAATCGAAGACTGGGTACCGGCATTAGCAGCAACCATTGGTAAAGTGGTTATGGTCACTGCCATGGTTTCCGCTTTTGCTGCTCAGTTTGGTTTATCTCCGGAATTCATTGCAGAAAACGTGCGTTACGAATTACTTATCGCTGGAGCCCTGTTCGTCATCCTGTTTTCTGCCATCCTAAACCCGAATGCAAACTTAGCGGGAACCCATGGCCCAATGATACCGCTGATTCCTATGATTGCAGCTGCAGGAGGGCACCCTCTCGCGCTAGGTTTGATGGTATGTGTTTTTGGGTTAATTCTCGCCTTAACCAAAGGTGGCTCTAAACTCATGACTCTGACTGGTATCGGGGTTCGAGGAGGGTTGTTGATCTACCTTGGTGCCGTTGGGTTGCTCGGGCAAATTAATAAGACGGAAGCGTGGGCTGCAAGTACGGACCAAGGTTACATTTCGTTTGTGGTCATAGGCCTAACCGTTATGGTTTACGCTTACTTAGCCAAGATCAATAAACGTTGGCTCGCTATCCCATTGTGCTCTGCACTCGCGGGTATTGTTGCTTATTTGATGGGCGCTGAGTTTGCCTTTACCACAGAACCGGGCCTGCCTAATTTCAGTCCATTCTACTGGTGGGGTGAAGATACAGGCTGGCAGCTAGGCTGGCCAACCCTAGAGCACTTTATTGCCGTGACTCCATTTGCTCTACTGGCAGTCGCTATGTGGTCCCCTGATTATCTCGGCCATCGTGTGTTTCAAGAACTTAACTACCCAAAAGAAGCGAAAGGTGTACTCATGGATGTCGACGACACGATGGTCGGAGCATCTGTTCGTCAGGGGGTTGGTTCACTCTTAGGGGGCGGAAACCTAGCTTCTTCTTGGGGAACGTACATGATTCCTGCCGCAATTGCCAAGCGTCCTATTCCAGGTGGCGCTCTGTTGACGGGTTTCATGTGTATTGCGGCGGCGGTAATTGGCTACCCAATGGATCTAGCAATGTGGGAACCTGTTCTGCGCGTTGCTTTGATTGTGGGTGTATTCTTACCACTTTTAGAAGCGGGTATGCAGATGATCCATAAGCATAAAGATTCACTCAGTGCAGGTATCTGTATTTTTGCCTGTGCATTCGTTAATCCAGTCTTCGGTTGGGCAATCACGATGCTGTTGGATAACCTCGGGCTTATCGGCGACCATGAGCGTGCTAACGAACTATCGCGCAAAGATAAATATCTGATTCCTGGCACTGCGTTTATCGTTTGTGCAGGCTCCCTTGCTATTGTTGGTCAGCTTCCAGGCATTCCAGCTCTTATCGGTTAATCGAATTATGCTCTAAAGGTATAGTGAGAGCAGTGAGTAAAGGGACTTGCTTCTTAAAATAGTAGACAAAAACAAAAAGCTACCTAGTACCAGGTAGCTTTTTGCATGTAGGGTTAGGCTACGGAGTTA
Organism: Vibrio sp. 970; assembly: GCF_033339075.1. Lineage (NCBI taxonomy): Bacteria > Pseudomonadati > Pseudomonadota > Gammaproteobacteria > Vibrionales > Vibrionaceae > Vibrio > Vibrio sp. 970. The sequence goes on along the minus strand of NZ_JAWOTW010000003.1, from coordinate 454,417 downwards.
GGCTATATGAGTGATTCAATGCCGTATTTTGCGCCGTAGTGTTCAACGACAAAATCAATGTCTTTGTCACCACGGCCTGATAAGTTGATCAAAATCGAGCCGGTTTCTCCTTGCTGTGCGAGTTTAATTGCGTAAGCGACAGCGTGTGAGGATTCAATAGCAGGGATTATTCCCTCTTCACGAGACAGCTCAAAGAAGGCATCAATCGCTTCGTCATCACTGATTGAGCCGTAATTGACACGGCCAATGTCTTTTAAGTAACTATGCTGAGGCCCAACCGATGGGTAATCCAAGCCACTTGCTACAGAGTACACTTCCTGAGGTTCGCCTTACGCATCTTTAAGCATGTAAGACTTAAATCCGTGCATGATACCTGGCTCACCGAGTGTGAGTGTTGCAGCATGCTCGCCAACCTTTTGCAAAGAGCGGCCCGCAGGTTCAACGCCGTGAATGGCGACTTGTTCATCCTGTAAGAAAGCAGTAAATAGCCCCATCGCGTTAGAACCACCTCCAACGCATGCGACGAGATTATTGGGTAACTTGCCGGTCATTTCTTTGAATTGAACTCGTGCTTCGTTACCGATAATTGATTGGAAATCTCGTACCATTTTAGGGAATGGGTGAGGGCCAACGACAGAGCCTATCGCATAAAGTTGTGTATCAGGATCTTTCAGATAAGCTTCGAATGCAGAATCTACCGCTTCTTTGAGGGTTTTGCGCCCATGAGTGGCAGGAATGACATTAGCACCAAGGATTCTCATGCGGACGACATTCGGATGCTCTTTGGCGATATCAACTTCACCCATGTAAATATCGCATTTCAAGCCAACCAATGCCGCGGCTGTAGCAAGCGCAACACCGTGTTGCCCTGCGCCAGTTTCAGCAATCAGTTTCTTCTTACCCATCTTTTTAGCGAGAATGGCTTCCCCTAAGCAGTGGTTAATTTTATGTGCGCCTGTATGGTTTAAGTCTTCGCGCTTTAGGTAGATGTCTGCTCCGTATTTTTTAGACAAGTTTTCCGCATGGAAGATTGGGCTAGGTCGTCCAACAAAGTGCTTATACAGGCGAGCGAGTTCCGCTTTAAATTCAGGATCTTTGCTGCATTCCTAATAAGCTGCGTTGATGTCATGCATGATTTGTTCAAGCTCAGGTGGAACAAAACTACCACCGTATTCACCAAAGTATCCTTCTTCGTTGGGCATAGTGAGATCAAACGAGTTTTTCATTATTTACATCCTAGTTAGCGAAAGTATTGATACTTTTATACCCAAAATTTAGAAGTGGTTGTGTGATCAGTTGCTTAAATCAGAGTTCGCGATCTAGTGCACTAGTTAAAAAGTACAGCTTGTGTAGGGGATAATAGTTGTGATGTAGAATCAGGTGGTTTGAATCGGTGCAAAAAAGCCTCGAGAGATCCTAGGCTGTCATAAGAACCTCTCGAGGCAAACAGAGTGCTGGAAATACACTCTGCGATGGTGTCTGGAAACAAAAATTAGATTCGTTTCCTTTGTCAGATATTAGGGTTTTAGAATGAGTCGATGTCAGCGAAATGTCACAAGTTAATTGCGGTATTAAAAGCTTATTTTTTATTTTTGATTAATGGATTAGAAAGTAACCTAAAACAGACTAACCTACCGTGTGTTCTGCATCTTTTAAATTGAACATGATCTTTCTTTGTTTCGAATCGACGTTTTTAACCAATACGTGCACTTTAGTCCCTAAAGTAAACGTGGTGCTCTGGCTAGAAATTTTTTGTTTGACTGCATCAAATTCGAACTCACCATTTTGGAAACTTGATAAAGGAATGAGACCTTCGATTCGGTTTTCCTCTAACTCAACAAATGCTCCGAAGTGTGTGAATCCAGACGCTGTCCCTATAAAGTGTTGTCCGATAAATGGCTTCATGTAATGGCATTTCAGTGCAAACTCAATCTCTCAGCTAGGGATAATGTGCTCGTAATTATTAGAATTTATTGATTGAGCAGATATATTTAATTTCATTTTTTCTCTTATATTCGCCAATCGCTTTTATTTTATAAACTTTATTTTTATGAGCAAAGCATGAGGCGAAGTGATTCAGATATGAATGAGATTAATTTAGTTCCAAACTGGAATTGCAAGGTAGGCGGTGTGATTACCTAAAGATGTATACCAAAGTGACTTTATTGAAAGTGATTAATGATGGTGTGGGAGAGGTAAGTGATTTGGGTATATAAACTTAGATAGAGAATAGTAAGGGCAGTAATAAGTGGAAGGGGATTGTGGCACCAACAACATTGATGCCACACAAAGAATTACAGTGCAGTTACTTCAGCTGCTTGTAAACCTTTGTTACCTTGTTCAACAACGAACGATACTTTTTGGCCCTCAGTAAGAGTTTTGAAGCCTTCAGAAACAATAGAACGGAAGTGAACGAATACGTCATCACCGCCATTGTCTTGAGAAATAAAACCAAAACCTTTAGTTTCGTTGAACCATTTTACTGAACCAGTTAATTTATTAGACATAGATACCTCTATATTTGATTGTTTTAAATATTGAATTTTTAGCTAATATCAAGTGCTACTATATGATTTTAGAGATAACTATTTTGTCGCAGGAACGTAAACGAGGAATTCGATGTGGAACTGAGAGAAACTTTGATCTTTAATTACATTAATAGCTCTTTCCGTAAGAGCTGATGTGCAGTATACCGACAAAATTAATAAAGGCTAGCCTTTTCTTTTTTATTTTTTGAGTACACCAAGCGCATTGCTTTCAAAGCATACGCTTGGTGTATAAGACGGCGTGATGTTATAGGTGGCGTCGAGCGCTTAGTGTTTTCTGGTTGGGCCGTTACGAACGATGTCTTTACCATTGTCATATACGTGCTGCGAAACCCAGCGACCGAGGAGCAATTGGTGCTTTTCTCCTAATACGGCAACAAATGGACGGCCATCGGTATTAGAGGTGGCTAGCGCAACGCCAGTGACACCTTCAAGACCCAGAGCGCCGCTTTCTACTAAATGCAGAAATGCCTCTAACTCTTCAATCGTTTCGATTACATGGTTATCAATATTCATTGTATTCAATCTCTTCGAATTGCATTGCGGTCGCGTACTCTACCTAAGTTAAGCGTGGAAACCAAGCTTCTACGTGCGTCATGTAATGAGAGAACCTTGCCCTGCCACTAATCATCAATAAGTTAGTCTCGATAGTCCGGAACTTGCCTAGATTCAATGAGGCAGAAAACACTCTCTGGTTAGACATGAGTCACATAATGTTGTCTGGTTTATCTCATCAATACTTTTGCTATTGGATGGGGTGAAGGGGAGTGCAATAATTTGTGAAACTCTTTTCCTAAAGGCTGTTATGAAGAAAGTCCTGATTACCGGTTTTGAACCTTTTGGTGGTGACGCCATTAACCCCGCCTTAGAAGCGGTCAAGCAATTAGAGGCCGCGGCCATAAAAGGAGGTGTGATAGTTACTTGCCCAGTCCCCGTAGTTCGATATGACTCGGTGAAAGTCGTTATTGAAGCAATAGAAGCGCACCAGCCAGACTGTGTGATTACTGTAGGGCAAGCGGCCGGGCGTAGCGCGATAACCCCAGAGCGTGTCGCAATCAATGTCGATGATTTTCGTATTCCAGATAACGCTGGTCATCAACCGATTGATGAACCCGTGGTGGCTGATGGTCCTGATGCTTACTTCTCGACACTACCGATAAAGCGTGTTGTGCAAACATTGCAAACGCAGGGTATACCTAGCCAGATTTCCAACAGTGCTGGAACATTTGTATGTAACCACCTTTTTTATGGCATCCAACATTACTTGAAAGACAATCCGATTCGTCACGGGTTTGTTCATATTCCATTATTGCCAGAACAAGCAGCAGATGGCAGTCAGCCTTCTATGTCTCTGGAGATGATAGTCGAAGGGCTAAGGCTGGTGGCGCAAGTTTGTATTGCCAATGAAAACGACATATTGGTCAGCGGCGGGTCGATTTGCTAGTAAGTGTTTTAAAATCCAGTAAGTATATGAAAGATAATAATAAGCTCGTCGTTTGATGTTGTAGTAAATGTTAGCTTTGTCAAATTTCACAAGTAGCGAAAGGAGTAGCATTGAATAGTCAGGTTGGATGTTGTTCAAACTGGCATTCCTCTAGTACAGGAGGTGTTAGGGGCTAACTTTACGAAAGGCGAGTTATTATGAAAAGCAACAAAAGTAAGTCAATCGCACTTATCTCTGTCGTTGTTTTCGCGTTGGCTATTGCTGCGCTTAAATTCGAAAACACGCTCGGAGTTCTTCCCATCGTAGTCGCTATTATCGCGTTTTTTACTTGCGTTATTTATACCAGTAGATACCTGTCTGATATGAAGCGTTCAGAGTTGATAAGTCAACCCAAACAAGCTCGAAAAATGTGTTCCAACGCATCACGCAATGAGCTTGATGCGTGCGATAAAAAGCGTTGAAGCGAGTCACATTCTCCGTATACTTTGCTGGAGCATTAATGCACTAACGTGTCGGAGATAAGCATGTCAAATCGAGTACCAACCAACATACTGACCGGATTTTTGGGTGTCGGTAAAACGACCACGATTTTAAATCTACTGAAGAACAAACCGGAAAAAGAAAACTGGGCGGTTTTGGTCAATGAATTTGGTGAGATTGGCATCGACGGTGCATTGATGACCGACCAAGGCGCGCTGATTAAAGAAGTGCCGGGTGGTTGTATGTGCTGCACTGCGGGTGTGCCGATGTCGGTAGGTATCACCGCATTATTGCGTCAAAAACCGGACCGTTTATTGATTGAGCCGACAGGCCTTGGTCATCCAAAACAGGTTATCGCGACGCTTACCTCACAGCAGTATGAACCTTACGTTGATCTTAAAGCGACGATTGCCTTGGTTGATCCGCGTAACTTAAGTGATGAAAAGTATCTTTCTAACCAAAACTTCGTGGACCAGTTAGACAGTGCAGATGTGGTTATTGGTAGTAAGGTTGACCTATGTTCCAGCCACGACCTTGATGTGTTTAATGACTGGGTGACGGACCAATCCCCTTCAAAAGTATTCAGTAAGCTTATTCATGACGGTGAGTTGCCGATAGAAGTCTTGGATATTGAGCGGGTTTACGGCAGCGCTTCTTCCCATATCGAGTCACATCATCATGACCACGCTCATCAAGAGCCTCAATTCCAATTGGCGCCTGGTGAAGCCTTTGTGCGCAAAGAGAACAAAGGGCAGGGTTATTTTAGTTGTGGGTGGTTGTTTGGGGCAGAGTATAAGTTTGATTTTGAAAAGCTTTTCTCTATGCTTTCGGACTTGACCGCAGAGCGTGTTAAAGCAGTGGTCAATACGGATCAAGGTTGTTACGCGTTTAATGTTGCCAACCGAGTCGTGTCGGTGAATGAAATCAGCTTAGAAGGCTTTGAATCACGATTAGAAGTGATAGATTCTCAGCTGTTGCCATGGGATGAGCTTGAGCGAATTCTCCTTCAGTTATCTGGCATCAAACATTAAATCGCGCAAAGGTTAAACGAAAACGGTGAACCACTAATATATCTGTGCTCACCGTTTTTTCTTTTGTAGGATTTCAATGAGAAAAGTGAGATAAATCACTCAAATTCGGGTATAGTGCACGGCTAAATTTTTAAAGCTATTTTTAGTGGTTTGTTTAAGGAATACGCTCAATGTCATTTTCATCTCAAGGTTTTGCGCCAGAAGTGGTTAAAGCACTGGCAGAATGCGGTTATGAAAAGTTAACGCCAATTCAACAGAAGGCGATTCCAATGGCTCGCAAAGGCCATGATATTTTCGCTACAGCACAAACAGGTACTGGTAAAACGGCTGCGTTTTCTCTGCCTATGATTCAGCAGTTGCTAGACAGTAACCGTAGCGCTTCTCGTAAGACTGCTCGCGCACTTATCTTGGCTCCAACTCGTGAGCTTGCTGAACAAATTGCTGACAACATCAAAGCTTACACGAAGTACACGAACCTGTCGGTGGCTGCGATTTTCGGTGGCCGTAAAATGTCTTCTCAAGTAACGGCATTAGAAAACGGTGTAGATATCCTAGTGGCTACACCAGGTCGATTGGAAGAGCACATTGAACAAGGTAATGTCTCGGTCGCACACTTAGAGTTTTTAGTGTTTGATGAAGCAGACCGTATCTTGGACATGGGCTTTATTCACGCAGTACGTAAGATCATGCTAGATGTGGATACTGATCCGCAAATTATGATGTTTTCAGCAACGACTTCGAGCCAACTAAATCTGTTAGCAAAAGATATCCTGCGTAAGCCTAAGCGTATTGAAGTTGAGCGAGCGAATACGACAGCACAGACAGTTGCTCACGTGTTATATCCAGTTGATCAAGAGCGAAAAACGGAACTGCTTTCGGAGCTGATTGGTCGTAAGAACTGGAAACAAGTGTTGGTATTTGTGAACTACAAAGAGACCGCAAACGAAGTAGTAAAAGAGCTGAAACTTGATGGTATCAAAGCGGTGGTTTGTCATGGTGACCGTGCTCAAAGTGCTCGTCGTCGTGCGTTAGAAGAGTTCAAGTCCGGTAAAGCACGTGTCATGGTGGCTACCGATGTCGCTGCTCGAGGTCTAGATATTGAAGATTTACCTCACGTTGTGAACTATGACATGCCTTTCCTAGCGGAAGATTACGTTCACCGAATTGGTCGTACAGGCCGTGCAGGTAAACAAGGTCATGCCGTTTCATTTGTAAACCGAGATGAAGAGCTCACGGTTGTTCAGGTTGAAAATCTAATCCAGCAGCGAATTCGCCGTATTGAGCTTGCAGGCTATGAACCAAAACAGCGTGAATCTTACATTGAAAAGCTGCACTCAAAACCAGCGTTTAAGAATCGTCAAGGTCGTCGTAATAACCCGAACCAGTCGGCAACAGACCAAGGGTCGGCAGAGCGTCGTCTTGCTATGGTGAAGCGCCTGAAAGCGCGTCGTGGCGCAAAGTAAATTACATCCGTTTTAGATGAAAAGAGCCCCTCAATATAGGGGCTTTTTTTGTTTTGTCGTTTCGCGTTAATTTAGGCCAAGCATATTTGGCTCACCACGATAAATAATGCGATCGTTTCCTCGGTGAACACCAAACGTAACTGTAACAGGTGGATTTTCCTCTTCACTTGTCGTGTTATCCCAATCGTATTTCAGCCAAGGGATGCGATTACCTGAGCCGTCTAAATCCAGGTGGAATTGTATTTGCTCGCGTGCTGAGTCAATTTGGCTTGCAACGATATCGGTCATTCTGCCAATACTCATCGTTCCAACGCCAGAAAGCAGGGCGTTGTTTGCTAGCGCATGAGACCAAATTGGCGTGCTGAAGTAATATTCACCACTCGCCGTTGTTGAGCTGTCATCGAAGTTAGTCGTAAATCGACCGTTTTGCCAAATTTCCACATCAAGTGGCACTTTGATCACCATGCCTTGGTTGCCACCTACATCTTGAAAGTTCAAACGACCGAATCGAATGTCTGGTTGTTTTGTGAGCACTTCGCTATCGTCGAAGAAGTTTACCTCATCAACGGCTTTAGTCGTGACTAAACCTATTTGGCTGCTGTCACTGTTAGTCCCTTTATTAAATGGGCCATCAGGGTATTGTTTATCTGTCGTGTTCTTTTTCCAACATGGGCTATTGTTACAAGTCGCATTGGTCGAGGGCTTCTCGATCACAAACGTTCCAACACTCGCGCTACCCAGTAGTTTCCAGTCTACCTTCTTAGGCTTAGGCGGCAAAAACCGATCGGAGTATGAGCTTAGCTCGCCTAAGTCGAAATGTTGTTGAAGGTTAGATGAAAAGTGGACGTAGTTCTTCACGTTTTCCTTATTCGCATTGAGTGCGACAACATCGTAAGTGACTTTCTCAAAAGGTTGATTCATGTAAGCAAAAGTTTGGCCATGTGGGTAGTGCCATTCTTGGTCTTGCACTTGAAAATATTTTGGGTAAAAACGACCGATGTAACGATAGCTTTCGTTAACAGTCATACCTAGATATTTACTTTCTAGGTTTGCTTTTACTCTCAAGCTCCCGACTTCTTCCCAATATAATCCATTAAAGACGAATTGATCATTCTTGGCTGAATTATGCGCCTGAGCCAGTGAGTCACTACTTTTTAGCAATTTTGAGGTTTGGTTCGCTGTCTCTGATGGCGTATGTTGCTCACTCGACAAGACAACCGATGCTGCTGGAGCGTCATCAAGCATAAAATTACGGGTGATAGAAGCATCACAATAGCGTGCTGATTCAACAGACCCACTTACAGAGCCGTCAGGTTGCCAAATGATTGGTTTCACCGTTAGAGAGAAAAGTTCTCCGGCAGCAAGAAACCCTTCTCCTTGTTCAGAGGTGCCAGAAGGCAAAGCACGTTGGTTGTCACAAATAGCGAGTGTCCATGGTCGCGAGTGCACATTAAATGTCCCTTTCACTTCCACTTTGCCTTCTTCTGGACATTCTTCAAATCCCTCACATTCAAAATGATCGGACAATGTCACTTCAAATATGCCGGACTCGTTCGTGATAAGACCATGTTCAGACAAGCCGTCTTTAAATTCCGCTGAATAGCTAAAGTTTCCTTCACTTCCTCCTAATGGTTGAACCAATGGATGAAAAATCTTAGGCGTACCATTGTAGTTGCTTGCCACTACAGGTTCGCCGGTGGAGGCACAAGCAAGCAATCGCGTATGCACGTTTTCTGGTTTACCTGCAATAACGCGTATTTCATTTAAAGTTGCGCTTTTCGTCTTTGAGTAGGCCTCAAACATAAATGGCGTAAACATAAAGCGAACAGTTTGATGCTTGCTCGTGTCTTTCGCCATAGTGAAAGTTAGTGTGTAGTTGGTATCTAACGAGATCGTATCAATATTATTCGGAACCACTCGAACAACAAGTTCACCATTCTCGTCAGATATAAATTGGTTGGCTCCTAATGTCTGCTGACCTTTAACCACCTCTAAAGTGAACAAGTCAGGGTGTGATAGGACAGCACTGACTTCTGCGCTTACAACTTCTCCATTATTGGTTGTTGTTGCTGTAAATTGCGGAAGATCGTCGCCGCACATCAGTGCCATGTCGTCCGATGGTGTGACGCTGAGGTTTAAGTCGTTCTCCGATGGAGGCTGCATGCTGCAATTCGGAACATCTTGAGGGGTGATTGGACAGACTTGGGAAGAGTAGTGACAATCAGCCTCGCCCAATCCACAGTATTGCGTGTATTTGTTGTCTTGTGCTTTCGTTTGTGCACTTCCTGGCGTTTGTTGGATTTCACCACAAACTTGACTAGGCTGATTTGGAGCGTTGTTGAAGTTCAATGTTTGGAAGTATTTAATTGCTGCGGTGGAACTATAGAATGAGCCACTTAATGTAGCTGACGATCCTACAGATTCAGCCGTACCATAGATCGACATATCTTTTATAATCAGAGATTTGTGCGCAGAAACATCACCGACGACAAAATGGTCTTGTAAAGGATGGTTTGTTTTTAGGTGTAGTGTTTCGCCTTGTGATTCGACCTTACCACAGATGTTTGTATTAAATATATTGGTCGTGCTGTGAGTCAAAATGTCACCAATAATGGTGTTGTACTCACCATTAATATGAAGGGCCTCACCTGTTAGCTCTATATCCCCATCGATGAGTACGTTATGCAGCTTTGTTGGATAAGCCGATAGAAGATCACCATAGATAACAGTGTGCTTGTTTTGGTAATCGTCGAGGTTTGATGCTTTCTCATTGTTAACCGTTAATCCGGTAGCGAGGGCGTGTAGAGAGATACGTTTATTGGGTTCACCAATTGTATTATTCCCCTCTAACACAATGCCATAATCTGCTTTTAATGTTATCTCTTTTTCCGGTAATGAGGAGACAATTTTATCACCAGCGGGTAGGACTAGTTTCCCTGTACAGCGATAAGTCGTGCCATCGCTTTCGATACTAAAACTCTTGTGTGAGCAAAGTTGGCCTAACTCAGATAGATCTTTTACGTCATAAGTGGTGGCGTGTGAGGTTAGCGGTAAAAAAAGAACCGCAGTGAAAATACTGCAAAGACGCATCATCAAATGTCCTAATGAGTGGAACAAGATGGCATCAAGCGAGCGTGAGCAAATGCTCACTGAAATTGGAATAGCTGCGGTACTTTTTTGTTCTGAAGCCGCTTAGTTATTGAACTTTGGTTATTTTTTATTTCGTATGTCATACCAAAGTTTAGCGGCCTTATTACAACGTAAGTGTCAGGTTAGTTCAAGAGGCAAGTGTGATGTGTGTCGATTTATATGTGTAACTATTTGTTAGTTAAGGATAATAAGTAAGCATGTTGGTTCAGAATCAGGAAGGACGCGATCCTGATTCTGAACGTTTATAACGCTAGGCAGCGTGAACGATGAGTGGAGCCATCTGATATAACTCTTCTAGTATGGCTTTCGTTTGTCTCGAATACACCAGACAATCTCGATCGCCAACGAGCTGAATTGCTCTCACTTTACCTGCAACCAAACATTGCCTAATCGTGCGTAGAACCATTTGGATATCAATTTCTGACGCGCCATCAAGGCTGTTTTTGGTTTTTAGAGATCCAAGGTCGATACTAATGATTATTTGGTCGCAGTGGTCTAGGTAATTGCCGATCTGTTGCTTAACATTATTGCGATGACGAAAAGAAAACTCTTTATCGGTTACCCAGTCACAACCTTGATCCTCCGCGTATTCCCACGTTTCTTGCTTTGTATCTTGTTCGCTAACACCAGCAAAAAATAATCGCACGTTTTGATAGCGAGAAAGAGCAAAATGAAATGCCGAGCCTAAACGTGGTTCAAGTGTTGGTTTCAAGTTCATGTCATGTCCAATATTTACCACACCCACTTCGTCTCGATAGGACACGACCACAGGTAACATGGACAAGATTGCCTCGGTACAGTTAGTGACTAAAACAGGAATTGAGTGGCGAGAAAGCGAAAGGCTTAATGCTTCCTGAAACTCGCCATTTTCCAGCTTGTCGTGGTTGAAGTGACCAAAGTTTTCAGCGGTTTCATGATCATGTTGTTGGTAAAGCCAATCACTAGCATTTTCCAAACTTTGATCAGCTAATTCAAACGCGCCCTTAGACATGGGTGGCAAATACTCACACACTGTCATAAAAGAAAAAGGGTAATGTTGCGGCTGTTTCACTGTGTGATGGAGTTTATAGCGTTTGAAAAAGCTTAACATGATGAATTACCTTTCTGGTGGTAGTGCCCTTGCCGCTTGCAGTACATGTAAAATAATGCGCTGCTTATCCTTTTCGACTCGGTGGGCCGGAGCCATCACCGAGACTGCGCCAATCAGTTTGCTTCCTTTCATTACCGGTGCGCTAATACCTGAAACACCAGGGTCAATCTCAGAAGTACTGACGGCATATCCGTGTTTACGGATGGTTGTGAGCTCTTTTTCCCACTCGTCGCGTCGGTGATCTTGATTAAAGTATCTCAAGATTTTCTCGCATCGACTTTGAGGCATAAAAGCGAGCATCACTTTAGATGAGGCACCGCGCAGCAGAGGTTGACTTTGACCCTGGACGAAGCTGCAACGCAGCGCCTGCATACTTTCTTTCTGTCTGACACAAAGCGCACGATAACCCGCTGGTACCATATAAGCGGCCATTTCCCCGGTTTGTTGTACCAACCTAGCCAGTATGGTTTCGACCATGTCGAGCCCATGTTGCGCGGTCTCATAGCTGTGCATGAGTAATAATGCCGCCGGACCAACGACAAATGTCTTGTCGTGAACGCTTTCTTCGATCAAGTTCCACTCTTTAAGCAGTTTTAAGTGTCGGTAAAGGCTGCTTAAAGGAACGTTCAATTGCTCGCTTAGCGTTTTCGCAGAAACTGGGAACGGACTAACTGCAACTTGCATTAACAACTGCAGTGATTTTTCGTTTACCTGGTTAGCATTAGCTTTGTTTGTCGTCATGAGAGTGTTGTAACGTGTTGTAGGAGTTACGACAAATATAATTCTTAATCACTGAGAAAAGAAAAATAATTTTAATGGGTAATTCTTACATGATGAGAAACAGACAGGTAAAGACTTTCGCAAGTACCGATAGACATAACATGGTGTCGAATTAAAGTCTCAGGTTTGAGGCGCTTGATACTAAATTGGAACAGGAGTGATTAAGACATTGTTTAGTTTGCGGTATTACTCAGCGTTTCGCATACTGAGTTAATCCAAACAAATAATGTTAAAAACGTGAGTTGCTAGCGGGTATCGGAATCGAGGTACCATCTCAGTAAATCGGTTTTATAAAAGGTTACTTTTATATGCTGAATAAGGCGATTTTTAAAAAAGCCATCATTTTTCTTCTGCCTATTCCTTTGGTTATTGGAGAGGTTTTGTATTTAGCTCGTGAAAGCGTGCAAAACAACCTCAATCATTTATTAGAAAAAAATGTGCAAATTGCAGATGAAATTTTATTCCAAATAGAGACAGAAAACCGCACGGCGCTGCTACACCCTGAACGATGTGAAGAGCTCCAGCAAAGCTTAATGTTTGAACGAGATATTGAAGAAATGCTCATTGTGAAAGAGGGAGTCATTACTTGTTCTTCGAAATTGGGAAGTATCTCTAAACCGTTAGCTGAGCACATCACCTTTCCCAAGGGACAAACGCTAGCGCTTGGTAGTGTTGATAGCTTGTACGATCAGTTTTTGCTAGTGGTAACGGAAGGAGAGCGCGGTTATCAAGCCGTAACGATTATCGATCATGACTACTTTAATGCGACAATAGGGTTTAACAACGATTTACGCCTAAAACGTTCTGCGCTGTTTATCCATGAGCAAGTTTCACCTGAAGGAGCATTAAGAGCGGGAAGTAATCCTATCGGTATCAAATCGTCGCAAATGTTTGAGTATGAAGCTTTGAGCGAAGCCAGCGATCTTTTCGTCAAACAGAGAACACTTTCCTATTTTTTGTACTCAATTCCAATTATTTTCGTGATCTACCTTTGCTTGTATGCGTTGAATAAGTTTATTGATCCTCATCGCAATTTGATACTGGATCTTAAAAGAGCGATAAAAAGAGGAGAGTTGACCCTGTATTACCAACCGCAAGTTAACGTTGATACCGGCCAGTTATTCGGGTTTGAAGCGCTAGTGCGATGGGAGCATCAAAGTAAGGGGTTCATTTCTCCGGATGAGTTTGTCCCTGCGGCAGAGCAAAGTGGATTGGTTTTTTTACTTACTGATTTCGTTCTGGATAAAGCGGCAGAGGACTTCAGTAAATTAGGCTTTGATCAGCCTGTCCACCTTGGTATTAACGTGCCGCCTGGTTATTTAGTCGGACCAAACGCGATCAGAAAAATTCAATTGCTCGACAGACAGTTGAGCCGAAACAAAGTCTCATTAGGGGTAGAGATAACGGAGCGTCAGCTCATTGATTCAGAGGCGAGAAAATGCATTGCAGCGCTGCGAGTGCATGGTATTGATGTGCTGATCGATGATTTTGGAACTGGCCAAACCTCGTTAGCATTTCTACAGCACATGCGCATAGATTACTTAAAAATCGATAAGTGCTTTGTCGAAACCATTGGTATTCCTAGCCTTAGTGCTTCTGTCTTAAAAGCGATGGTTCACTTCGCGGAAGAATTACAAGTACAATTGATCGCTGAAGGCGTGGAAACCATAGCGCAAGCTGAACACTTAAAGCAGATGGGAGTGAGATATCATCAGGGATACCTGTACTCCAAACCATTACCTTATGAGCAGCTTGCGCAGCGAAGTCATTATGATTGGTAGACGTTAGCTCTATAACACTGAGCATTTTCATCAAACACAAACTCTAACTCATTTTTGATGCTATCTAAGCGGTCTTCTTGGTAGTGAGACACATACAATAGTTGGCTTAAATTCTCTCTAGCGATGAGTTCAAGTGTGTTCTTAACTAACCGTCTACCCAAAAAATCTAACCCTTGATACGGCTCGTCCAAAATCAATAATGTGGGTTGTTTCACGATGGCTCTTGCAATCAGTAATAGTCGCTGCTGGCCGTACTCTAATTGCTTAAATGAGGTTTTTTTGTACTGGCTCATATGTAAGATATCGAGCCACTCGTTTGCAATATCCATCTCTTTGCGAGTTGGCTGGTTATACAACCCAATCGAATCGTAAAATCCTGACAAAATGACTTCTAATGCGCTGCAATTGACTCGATATTGGAGGTGTAGCGCTGAAGACACCATACCGATATGCTGCTTAATTTCCCAGATTGTCTCGCCAGTACCACGCTTTTTACCAAAAATATCAATGTCATTGCTGTAGCATTGCGGATGATCGCCAAAGATCAATCCAAGTAAGGTACTCTTTCCACAACCATTTGGACCTTTGACCTGCCAATGTTGGCCCTTGTCTATGCGCCAGTTCAAGCCAGTAAAAATCTTCTTATCGGTGTATTCAACAGCCCCATTCTTTAGTTCAAATATTGGGTTGTTGAATGGTGTCGAGTGCTGATGCTGACGTATCAAGCTCATCATTTCTTCACTCTGTTGTTCTGACTGAGATTTAATTTGTCCAATGATTGGATGATTATCCCAACTGGACTTATCCATTGTACTATCAAGCTTTCCTGCACTGAAAAGCGCGATGCTATTGATCCACTCAGGCATGTTAGATTCGCGAGAGAAGGTTATGAGTAGTTGCACATTTTGAGAAAGCGAGTGTAAATAGCGAGCGAGAGCAGCTCGGTGCGCAATATCTAAGCCAGTAAATGGATTATCGAGTAATACTAAGTCAGGTTGTGTGGCTAAAGCTCGGGCGAGCATTACTCTTCTGGTTTCTCCGGTAGAGAGAACACGGAAGCCACTATCTCTAAGATGACTTAGGTCGAGATCATTAACTAGCTGTTCAGTTAAGTTAGTGTCTTGGCTCTGTTCTAGGATTAATGAATAAACAGTGCTTCCTTGGTCGATACGATCAAGAAAATCCGTATCATCTTTTTCTAATTCTCTTTCCAGTAATCGCTGTTGCTCTGATAACGACACTTGCGCAACGGATAGCCCATTTAGCTCAATTTCCCCACTATTTGGTGACATTTCATCACAAATAAGGTCTCCAAGCAGAGAGCCAATATCTCCATCCGCGCTGAATATCCCCCAAGACTGCTGAGTGTTAATTTTCCAATCGTCAATAAACAAGTGTGTCGTGTTTCTCTTAGCTGCAAGCTGACGAAAGTGAATAGTCATTGTGTTTGTCTTCCTTGTTTTCGTTTTAGTGGATTACTTATAACAATTTACGAACTCAGTACGGAAGCGCTTTTGTGTATTAATTTTGAACAGTGCTCAGTCTTGTGCATATCAACGAAGCCTTGTATTAGAGGATAAAAATGCGACTAGAGTCATTAAGTAACAAGTAAGCTTGTCAATAATTTTGTTTTATTTTTGAATCAATCTATCATTATGCATGTAAATGTTATGCTGATAAATTCATATTTGCCGTTTGTTAATTAATCAATGTAAGGACACATGTTTATGAGTGAAACGGAATACGATTACCCTTCGAGTTACAGCCTAGTTTCCATTACCGATACCTCCAGTTACATCAAATATGCCAGTGAAAACTTTAATGAAGTAGCGGGGTTTGATGAAGGGGAGCTTATCGGTAAACCCCACAATGTTGTGCGTCATCCTGATATGCCAAAACAGGCTTTTAAAGATTTATGGACTCACCTGAAAACTGGCAAACACTGGATGGGAATGGTCAAAAATCGACGTAAAAACGGCGGCTATTATTGGGTTGACGCGTTTGCTTCTCCTATAAAATCTAATGGTGAAGTTGTGGAATACCAATCAGTGAGATTTAAACCTGAGCGTATACACATCCAGCGAGCGGAAAAAGCGTATTCGAAGCTTCGAAATAATCGTAAGCCGTGGAAAATGTATCTTCCTCGTACACGTTTGTGGATGAGATCGGCCTTCTTCCTTTTAATTTCAAACCTTCTTGGCTTACTCATTCTACAAATGAATCAATCACCAGTGATAGCGTTTGGCGTTGTTGCGTTACTTTCCGTTTTCTCTATTTATGTATTAACCAGACCAGTTGAGAAGCTCGCTAAACAGGCTAGGCAAGACTTCAACAATCCACTCATGGAATATATTTATTGCGGAAGAATCAACGATCTGGCTGAGATTGAGCTGGGTATGAAGATGCGTAAGCAATTTGCCAATGCGCTATTGGGGCGCGTTGGCGTGTCTGTAAAAGACTCTTGCGAAAAAACGCGCGCAAGTGCTAACAGTGCTGCGACAAATAGCCAGCAAGTGACGGAGAACTTAAGCGCACAGAAAGTGGAGATTGACTCGGTCGCAACAGCGGTCAACGAGATGCAAGCCTCTTCATCTGAGATATCAAATAATGCTCAAGCGACCGCCGAGGCTACGTTAGAAGCGCAAAATACGATGATAGACAGCCGTAGCGTTATCGATAATGTTAACCAATCGGTACTAGAGCTGGTGGGTGAGCTCGGCGAAATATCTAAAGTGGTCATACGTTTGAACCAACAAACCGAGCAAATTGGAACCGTTGTTGAAGTCATCAATGGTATTGCCGAACAAACTAATTTATTAGCGTTGAACGCTGCAATTGAAGCCGCGAGGGCAGGCGAACAAGGCAGAGGGTTTGCCGTTGTAGCAGATGAAGTGAGAACCTTAGCTAAAAGAACTCAGGAATCGACAACAGAGATTAAATCGGCCATTGAAGGGATTCAAAATGGGAGCAAATCAGCGGTTTCTGCGTTAGAGAAAGGTAATGAAATGTCGACCGGAACGGTAACATTGCTAGGTACTGCTTTGGATAGCATTCAACAACTGGAGTCCCTTGTTCAGGACGTCGTCGAACGAAACCAACAAATTGCGGTCGCGATAGAAGAGCAGGTTTATGTAACGGATGAAATAAATGAAAACATCCAGTCGCTTAATTTAAAGTACAGTGAATCGTATGAACTGATGACTGAAACGAATCATATGAACACCAAAGTGCAAAATTGCACCAATGACCTGTCTGAAATGATTAAGAAGTTTGCTTAAACTTTAGAAAATCGAAGTTAAAAGCCCGCTAAACATTAGCGGGCTTTTAACTGGAATATAGTGAAGTGCTGGATTCGCTTACGAGCGAGGATTTCTAAATCTCGTTTTTGTAAGAGCTAAAACGACGAGAGCTCGCAATAAATGCGAGCTCTCTAAATAAGTGGCGGAGAGATAGGGATTTGAACCCTAGATACGCTATTAACGTATGCCGGTTTTCAAGACCGGTGCTTTCAACCACTCAGCCATCTCTCCGTTGTGGGCGGTATAATAAGGAGCATAGTCCGACTTGTAAAGTGCTGAATTATAATAGAAGTACTGTTTGCTTGTTTTATGATCACTGATGTGATGTTGGACAGTTTGAAAACGGAGTGAAAAAGGGACAAAAAGTACCAATTTATAGAGTTTTTACTTTATATTGGCGCACGTCAATAAAATGGTGTTTTATTGTTATCTTGCTGATATATAAGACATAACATGCTTTTAGGGTACATGTGTTCGCCCGAAAGTATTTGCAAGACTTTGTGAACTAATTCAAAATTAACTGGTATAGCCAGTTGTGCTTAGAATTCTTAAGGGTGTTTATGAAGGTCACAAATCTATTTAAAGACAAAGTTGATGCGATTTCTGCTCATCAATCCGAGTTTATGAATTGGATGTCTCCAACGTTACGCGATTATTGGAGTGACTTTTTGGGGAAAGCTCAAAATAGCTTTCTTTTCTCAAAAGTTCGTGATCACCAGCAGCCAGCCGTCAACGAAGAAGTTGCACCTCAACCTGCACCGATCGTAATGGCACCTGAGGCTCAAAAGCTTTATGACGAGTTAAGTGAAAAAATTGGCGAAGTTATTCACACTGGTGATTGGGTTCATGTGTCTCAAGAACGTATTAACCAATTTGGTGCGGTAACGGAAGACATGCAATGGATTCATACAGATCCAGAGCGTGCTTCAACTGAATCTCCATTTAAGACAACTATCGCTCATGGCTTTTTAACATTAGCATTGCTGCCTAAACTGACGGATTCAGTCGATCCAGACAAGCCAATGTTCCCAACAGCTAAAATGGTAGTTAACTTGGGTTTAAACCAAGTCCGTTTCCCTTACCCTGTCAAAGCAGGCAATAATGTTCGTGCAGTCAGCACGTTAACAAAAGTAACGCCAATCAAAAAAGGTTTGGAGATTGAGCGCGAAATTAAAGTGGAAATTGAAGGTATTCGTCGACCTGGTGCGGTTGTGGTCTCTGTAATTCAACTGCATTTCTAATTCCGAAACCGGATAGAACACGACATAGTAAAAGAGAGCATCAGGGTGCTCTCTTTTTCATTTTTACTGATTAAAGTTTTTTACTGGCGTATAACCGTAATCTGCAATCGCTTTTTGTCCCTGCTCTGAACGAAGGAAAGCGATAAAACCTTTACCTGCATCGCTAATCTTATCTACTTTGTATAGCACTAGGAATGGTCGCGCCAACTTGTACTTATGATTGCTAATGTTTGTCGAGGTTGGGTCAATACCATCTAACTGAATCGCCTTGATCGAGCGATCTACTGACCCTACAGAGATAAAACCAATGGCGCGAGTGTTATGGTTAACAATGGTTTTTACCATGCTGTTGCTGTTTACAACCAAGTTGTTTGGGCTGATATCCGAGACAAGGCGATCATTAACGATTTTGGTCAGTCCCAGCAAGCTTTCGAAGCTGTAACGTGAACCTGAAGACGCTTCTCTAGTAACCACCGCGATAGGCTGATCTGCGCCCCCGACCTCTTTCCAATTCTTAATCTTACCTTTGTAAATATCAAACAGCTGTTGCTGAGAAAGGTTTTCTACAGAGTTGGTACGGTTTACAACAACAGCGAGGCCATCATAAGCGATAGGGTATACATTGAGATCTTCACCTTTTTCGCTTTCAGTCAGATAGCGAGAGCTCATGCCTATTTCGGCTACTCCTTTATTGACCATGGTGATACCAGCACTCGAACCAATGCCCTGAACAGCAACGTAATCGTCTGGGTGTGTTTTGTTGTATTCCTCAGCAAGTACATCCATCACACGAGCAACCGAAGTTGAACCCGAGATGTTGATTTCTTTTGCAATGGTAGGGAGGGAGACTGCTATGGCCAATAACGTCGCCACAGTAAAACGTAACATATTAAACTCCATATACGGGATAAAGCAGAGTTTATGATATTGCGTTCAGGTTACACTTTTGTGAACTGTTAGCGCTAAACAGGGGAATTGTTTCTAGTCAAGAGGTGATGGAGCTAGCGTTTCCAAGTGGATTGAGATGATAATCTGGGCAAATGATAATATAGCTATCTTATACTTGAGTTAGGTAGATAACTACCATCGGTGATGATGTAAAGGTTATATACTAGGATCGACAGCTCTAACTATCATCCATCGGGAGAACGTTGATGTCAGTGTCCCAAATGGCGACAAGTCGTTTATACAAATCAGTTCAATCGCTCTGCTCTGCGCGTAATGCTAACTTGCCTGTCGAACAGGGCAAGTGCCTCTATGAGCTAGTAGAAAATGGCGTTGAGCTTCATCGGGCGCATTTTCTCCTCGACTCCCAGCATAGCGAGTATACTTCTCCCGTCGCGAAGATCATGTTTGATGAGGACAACCAACTTTGGTATTTCTATGTTCCCACATATCACAACGAGCTGTTAAGGTGGGTGCCTTATAAGCCACTTCCATTTAGCCGAATGCTTGAGGACTTACTCAACGAATTGGAGCGTGATCCTCAAGCGTGTTTTTGGGAATAGGGTGAGCCCAACGGATGCGAATGCCGACATGATTTATACTTTAGGCTTAACGACTTGGTTTCTAAAGTCTTTGGGGGTCATGTTGTAAACGGATTTAAATGCTGTACTGAAATGCGCTGCACTTTTAAAACCAGACTCAAACGCTATTTCTGTTATTGATTTTTCTGACTTGCGCAGTTGGGTTGCTGCGAAGTTTATCCGTTTCACCTTTAATATCTGAGAAAACGAAAGATCATCTGCGGCGAGGCGACGTTTTAAGGTTGCGATGGACATGCTCATATGAGCCGCTAAGCCTTCTAGCGTGATGTCTTTTTCAATATTACCCTCAATGTACTTAATGGCTTTTTGAGAGTCGCTCAGGCTACTTGCGTCATCTATGATAGATAGGATGTTTGGCTCTACCTCAACCATCAACGACAGCAATGCCATTGCGATATGGCTTTGTGTGTAGTCTGGAGCGTTGCGACTCGCTAACTTAACCAACATGTCCTTCAATTGTGCTACTTCGCCACTGGATTGCGTTGAAAAAGGATAGAAGCGCCTTTCTTCCGTTTTGGAACGTAGCATCGGGTGCGCTTTCTTAAAGTCACAGAATATATTTGGATTGAAGACTAAAGCCAGTGCTTTAAAGCCTCCGTCACTAGAGACGGCTTCTGCACTGCTCAGATCTGCGGAGTTATAGAGTGTGAAATCTCCGGCTTTAAGTTCAAATTGCTCGCCATTAGGTTGATGAACTAATAGGGCACCTTCTTCAACAATATATAACCCATTATGTGTTGCAGTGTAACGCTCACTTTTGCGCGCAGTGAAGTGATTAAAGCGAATGATCTCAATGTTCGGCATACTCTTTCTTATCGTTTTACATAACAAATAAAAAAGGCGCTCAATAGAGCGCCTTTTAACTTCATTCGGTATTACTCACTTACAGTCTGTTCTGTTTGTGCTGCTGGTTGTTCAGCGAATACCTGGGTTGGCTTTGCAACTAAACTGCGGTTTTCTTGGTTTACGTCCGTAAGGACAATTTCCAATGTATCCCCAAGTTTGTATACGACCTCTTTATCGATAGAGATGGTACCGTTGTCGCCATTGCACTCAATTCTTTCTTTATTATCAAGAATTAGTGCACCAGGAATAAAGGCTGCTGCGCCATTTTCGAGAAGTCGGACACGTGCGCCTGCACGATTAATATCGAAAATCTCACCTGTGAAACAAGTTTTCTTACTCGGCTCATCAGCAAGCGTGCGTGCATATAGCCAATCTGAGACATTTCGCTCAGCGATTTTATGATGTTTACGATGTAGAGCTAGCTCTTCGCCTACTTGGTCATCTGGTTTTTGTACGGGTTCTTTACCAAGGATGACGGCCTTCAACATACGGTGGTTGATCATATCACCGTATTTACGAATTGGTGATGTCCAAGTTGCATAGATGTCTAAACCCATTGCGTAATGAGGCAGAGGCTGATTACCCACCTCACTGTATGCTTGGAACTTACGAATGCGGTTATCTAGATAAGACGTTTCTTGAGCTGCCAACCAGCGGCGCAACGCAGCAAAGCCTTCTAGCGTAGCAATAGACTCCGCTGTGAACTCCAACTGGCCTTCTGGATTGACAAGTTGAACCACTTCTTCAATCTTCTCGTTCTTGATACCTGCATGCGTATTGAAGACACCTGTTTCAAATTTATCGCGTAATGTACGACCTGCACAGATGTTTGCGGTAATCATGGATTCTTCAACAAGACGGTTTGCACTGCGGCGCATGTCTGCGTGGATAGCGATTACATCGTTATCTTCACTGAGCTCAAAACGGTAGTCAGGACGATCAGGGAAGACCACTGCGTTTTTCTCACGCCATTCAGCGCGAGCAAGAGAGAACTCATAAAGATCACGAACGATGGTCGCGATCTCTTCAGATGGCGTCCATGCTTCAGAGCTGCCGTTTTCTAACCAATCAGACACATGATCGTATGCTAGGCGTGCATGTGATTTGATGTTTGCCGCGAAGAATTTAATATCGTCGCCAATCACACCATCTTTACTTACCGTTACGGTACAGCAAATAGCAGGGCGGGTTTCACCTTCAATCAGAGAACATAGGTTGTCCGCTAAATCGCGAGGTAGCATCGGGATGTTGCGTCCTGGAAGATAGATAGTATAGCCACGCTCACGCGCTACTTTATCCATTTCATCTTCAGGTGTGATGTAAGCGGTTGGGTCCGCAATAGCGATGGTGAGTTCGAAATCGCCAGATACGGTTTTCTTCGCGTACAGCGCATCGTCCATATCTTTAGTCGATTCACCGTCGATAGTGACGAATGGAACATGAGTCATGTCTACGCGTTCTAGCTCCGCGTCGTCTTTCAGTTCCCAGTTATCGATGCCTGCTGGCTCAGAGTTTGGTAGATCGTTTTGAGCAAGCGTTACCCACCAAGGCGCAATTTTATCATTCGCGTCAGTGATTTTTTCAGAAATTTCTACGAAGAAAGAGTTATCGCCTTTTAGAGGGTGGCGAATAAGATGTGCGACAACCCAATCACCTTCGGCGAACTCGTCAGGTTTTAGACCTTTCTTTAGTTTCGCTTTAAGAGATAGCTTTTTAAGCTGTGGGTGATCAGGTGCTACGTTGAGCTTGCCTTTGAACATTTTTACTCGACCAATAAAGCGAGTCACGGCTTGTTCTAGCAGCTCTTGTGGCTCTGCAACTTCGCGTTCATTTTCGGTGCGGATAATGGCGATGACTTTGTCACCGTGCATGCACTTTTTCATGTACGCAGGCGGGATGAAGAAGCTCGTCTTACTGTCCACTTCCAAAAAGCCAAAGCCTTTATCTGCGGCTTTTATTGAGCCTTCTTTTTTAGGCAGGTTTTCTTGGATTTGCTGCTTAAGCTGAGCGAGTAGTGGGTTATCTTGAAACATCTTTTCTTAAATTACCTATGGAGTTGGGCACACTATAATCATTGCGAGCTATTATTACTACCTGTGGAGCGTAATTTCGCCGTGAATTTTGCCAATTTAACCACGAGAAATTGGCTTAAATATTGATGAAATTCTCATCTGTGAGTTACGCGAATCTACGGGGAATGGTAGGGTTGGTGGAAAAATATGCTAAAAATACCATTGTTGAGAATAAATTGTGATGTAATTCAATTTTTTCTGGATTTTTTTATGCTTTTAAGGAATAATCCGCCTCCCTTAGTCGTCCCTAATGGCTTATCGCGGTTGTGTACTGTGCTGTGTTCCCGTCTGAATGGAATCAGTATCTGGATGGATCAGTATCGAATTGGAAGAGCATATGGGACTGTTTTTTTGTTTAATTAAGTAGGATCCCAATGCAAGATTCTGTTATTCAATTCAGTGATTTATCTCTGAATGATTCTATCCTTTCTGCTCTAGACGGAATGGGTTTCGTGTCACCAACTCCAATTCAGGCTGCGGCAATCCCACACCTATTGGAAGGTGCTGACGCGCTGGGTAAAGCTCAAACAGGTACAGGTAAAACAGCAGCGTTCTCTCTGCCTCTTCTCAACAAACTCGATCTAAACCAACGCAAACCGCAAGCGATTGTACTTGCTCCGACTCGTGAGCTGGCAATTCAGGTTGCAGCGGAAATGAAAAACCTTGGTAAAAACATCAAAGGTTTGAAAGTTCTAGAGATTTACGGTGGCGCATCTATTGTCGACCAAATGCGTGCTCTTAAAAGTGGCGCTCATGTAGTTGTCGGTACTCCAGGCCGTGTTCAAGATCTTATCAATCGCGAACGTCTACACCTAGACGAAGTTAGTACTTTCGTTCTTGATGAAGCAGACGAAATGCTAAACATGGGTTTCGTAGATGACGTAACTGCGATCATGGAGCACGCTCCAGAGTCAGCACAACGCGTTCTGTTTTCTGCAACTATGCCTCCAATGCTGAAGAAGATCGTTGAACGTTTCCTTCGTGACCCTGTAACGGTTGACGTTGCTGGTAAAAACCACACTGTAGACAAAGTTCAACAACAGTTCTGGGTAGTGAAAGGTGTAGAGAAAGATGAAGCAATGTCTCGTCTTCTTGAAACTGAAGAAACTGACGCGTCAATCGTATTCGTACGTACTCGTCAAGATACTGAGCGTCTGGCTGACTGGCTATCTGCACGTGGCTTCAAAGCAGCTGCACTGCACGGTGACATTCCTCAGTCTCTACGTGAACGTACTGTTGATCACATCAAACAAGGTGTTATTGACATCCTAGTTGCAACTGATGTTGTAGCTCGTGGTCTTGACGTTCCACGTATTACGCACGTATTTAACTACGACATCCCATTTGATGTTGAGTCATACATCCACCGTATCGGTCGTACTGGCCGTGCTGGACGTAAAGGTAAAGCGATCCTTCTAGTTCGCACTAACCAAATTCGTATGCTTCGCACTATCGAGCGTGTAACTAAGTCATCTATGGAAGAAATCCAACTTCCTCTACGTGACCAAGTTGCTGAAGCTCGTCTAGCTAAGCTAGGCGCTGAGCTTGAAGCAGAGAAAGAGCACAAAGCACTAGACAAATTTGCTGAGCTGGTAGAGAAACTACAAACTTCTCTAGACATCGACCCAGCAACACTTGCTGCTATGCTTCTTAAGCGTCAGCAAGGCAAACGTCCTCTGTTCTACATTGGCGAAGACCCAATGGTTGAAGCAATTGAGCGTGACAAGCAACGTCGTAAAGAGCGCCGTGAAGGTGGTCGCGATGGCGGTCGTAACTTCAACAACCAAGACTGGGATACTTACCAGCTTCAAGTTGGTCGTGAGCAAGGCGTTCAAGTTAAAGACATCGTTGGTGCTCTAGCAAACGAACTAGGTCTAGGTAAAGGTTCTATCGGTGCGATCAAGCTAGCTCAAGGTCACACATTCGTACAGCTACCTAAAGCAATGACTTCAGACGCGGCGAACAAGCTAAGCAAACTACGTATCCGTCAACAAGATGTTGGTGCTGTAGTATGTGACTTCGATGATTTCCGCGAGTCTCGTGGTGGTCGCCGTGACGGTGGTCGTCGCGATGGTGGTCGTCGTGATGGCGGTGGTTACCGTGGCAACCGCGAAGGCGGCAATCGTGGTGGTGATCGTCGTGAAGGCGGTCGTCGCGAAGGTGGCTTCCGCGGTAACCGTGACGGCAACCGCGATGGCAATCGCGAAGGTGGCGAACGTCGTTTCGATCGCAACCGTGGTGGTGATCACCGTGGTGCACATCGTGGTGAACGTGGTCACGGTCGTGGCCGTCGTACAGACGCATAATCACGAGTGATTAAAGCGACGGTTTAAGTTGCTACACAAAGAATTGAAAGCCGAGCAAAGCGCTCGGCTTTTTTATGCGCGTCTAATACGGTTTTGCTTTTCATCGTGTTTGTTTACCCAACTTATTACTTCGTCTAAGGGCAGGGCAGGACAGAACAAGTAACCCTGAATGATGTCACATCCTCGACTTCTCAAAAAATGCAGTGTGTCCATGTCTTGAACGCCTTCTGCTACGACCGAATACCCTAATCCATGTGCTAGCGCAATCGTGTTCTCAACGATAGAGCGGGAGCCTTCTGTGCGGCTTGCTGTGGAGAGAAATGAGCGGTCGATTTTAATTTGATCAACCGGAAGATCTCTTAACAGTGACAAAGATGAATACCCAGTGCCAAAATCATCCAAGCTGATCTTTATACCTAATCCTTTAATTTGATGAATTAAGGGGTTGAGCTCAACGACCCTATCGATCGCCATCGTTTCAGTGATCTCTAAACTTATTAGGTCAGCGAATTGCGGGTTTACTTTGAGCAAAGTTTCTAAGCGATTAAACAGCAAGTTAGATGAGAGATCTTTCGCTGATAAGTTTACGTGGACAGGAAGCTTAATGCCTTTCTCTATAAATGTTTGCAGATCCCTTTCTACTTGGTTAAGAACCCACATGGTAATGTTGTGCACCTGATTGCTACGCTCTGCGATAGGAATGAAGTCGTTGGGTGAGATCGTTTTACCATTTTCGTCATGCCAACGAATCACTGCTTCAAAACCGACAGCTAAGTTAGTGTGTGCATCAATCAACGGTTGGTAATACAACTGAAACTCCTCTTTTTCAAGCGCACATTGAATACGAGAAGATATCTCAAGTTGGTACTTAGCCCCGACGTTCATATCCTCATTATAAAACGCAAAAAGATTGCCATTACGCTTGGCGTGATACATAGCGATATCTGCGTGCTTGATCAAAAGATCATTGGTTAGGGCGTCATATGGGTAGGTGCTTATACCAAAAACAACGCGGCAGGAAACTTGAAACTCATCTAAATGAAAGCGTTCAGACATTGCAGAATCTAGTTCTTCTATGAGTTTTTTACCCGTTTCCTCGCATGCAGAAGATGTCAGGATGACAAATTCATCACCACCAACGCGGAATATCTGGTCATTGCCTTTCAGTTTCCCCTGAAGGCGTTGACCAATTTGAATAAGTAACTGGTCTCCACAAAAGTGACCCATTGCATCGTTGACCTGTTTAAAATTAACCACGTCAAAAAGGATCACCGAGAATGGGTCTCTAGATTGTATTCTGCCTTCGATAGACTCAAAGCAGTATTTACGATTAGGGAGCCCAGTAAGAGCGTCATGGACAGCATTGCGCTTCTCTCTTTCAGCAACGGTATGAAGCTCTAATATCGAATCGTTGCTCCACTTAATCACCAGCACGACAAAGATACTGCCGCCAAAAAGTATAAGAGAAACCCCAGTTTCTAAGAGAGAAGCAATAGGTTTTTGCATGATGGCGTGCAAAAAAACGGCATAAGCAAAAATGAAACAGCTGATTAACAATAATAGGAAAGTCCACCCGGTTACGTCAGTTTTCGAGCAGATGTTTTTTGTCATCTGCCATCCCCAGCAGAGCAAAATCAAACCTAAGATCACTAATAGAAATGCAATAGTGGGCACATTATTACCCCGACTTATTGATTGGTTTGTTATTTTTGTTCACCCAATAAACAACGTAGCTTATATATCTGACTTTGTACAAATTGACCTATTCATAAATTATGTTTAACAAGTGATATTTTTTAGTCTTCAAATAAAATCAAAACTTGCTACAGATCAACAAAATTTGTTCAATCAAATCGCTTTTACTAAAAGATTGTTGAAAGATTAAAAAATTATTGAATAATAGAGGGGCAAACAAGAAGTACGCAGCGCACAAGCGCTATTACAACCTCTGCTCTACAACAGGATAACTATTTCATGTCTAATTCGTTTGTACTGGTGATCAACTCTGGTAGCTCTTCATTAAAATTTGCTGTTATTGATTCTGAAACCGGTGAAGCTTTGGTATCAGGTATTGGTGAGTGTTTTGGCCTACCTGAAGCTGAAATCAGTTGGAAATATCAGGGAGAAAAAACCGTTGAAGCAATTCCAGCTGGCGGTAACCATCATCAGTACGCTGTTGAGCGAGTGGTAAAACTACTCGAAACTCTAGGTTTGAGCTCAAAATTTGTCGCTGTAGGCCATCGCATTGTCGCAGGCGGTGAAACCTTTAAAGGAACTGTGAAAGTTGATGAAACAGTTATTCAAGAAGTAGAGCGCCTTGCTGAACTTGCACCACTTCATAACAAAGCGAACGCTGAAGGCATGAGAGCGGCAATGGCGGCGTTCCCTTCACTGCCTCAATTTGCTGTATTTGACACTGCTTTCCACCAAACAATGCCAGCCAAAGCCTTTATGTACGCACTTCCTTACGAGCTTTACGAAGAGCATAAAGTGCGTCGTTACGGTGCTCACGGTACAAGCCACTACTACGTAAGCCGTGAAGCAGCGAAAATGCTAGATAAGCCGGTTGAAGAAAGCAGCTTTATCACTGTGCACTTAGGTAACGGTGCATCAGTGAGTGCGGTTAAAAATGGCGAATGTGTTGATACAAGTATGGGTTTGACGCCGTTAGCTGGCCTAATGATGGGCACTCGCTGTGGTGACCTCGACCCAAGTGTTATCGAGTTCCTTTTCCGTAAAGGCTGGGAAAAAGACGAAGTGTTCGAGATGATGAACAAGAAGTCAGGTTTCTTAGGTGTATCTGGTGTGACAAGTGATGCTCGTGGCGTACTAGAAGCAATGGAAGCGGGGAATTCACGTGCGAAGTTGGCATTTGAGATCTTCACTTACCGCGTTGCGAAATACATTACATCCTACCTCGCGGCTCTGGATTCATTAGACGGCATCATCTTCACTGGTGGTATTGGTGAAAACTCACTACCAATTCGTCGTGAAATCTTGAAAAACCTAAAACTGTTAGGTTTTGTTGAAGATGAGAAAGGTAACGAAGATGCAAGATTTGGTAACGCAGGTGTTATTGCAGCATCTGAGTTGTTAGGTGCCAAAGCTCTTGTTATTCCTACTAACGAGGAATTTGTGATAGCTAAACAATCGGTTGAGCTATTGTAATATATAACGAAAACAGAAAGTTAAAAGCGAGCCTCGTGCTCGCTTTTTTATTTAAAGCAATTTGGTAATTACTCTTTGAGTTTCAGAGCTTCGCGCTTTTCGATTAAAAAATCCATCAAGACGCGGATTTTTTTCGGCATATGCTCTCGTGAAGGCATATATAAATAAAACCCTGGAAACTCTTTGCACCAAGGTGTCAGAACTCGGGTCAATCTTCCCTCATCTATGTGCTTTTCCACCCATAAATCAATATGCTTCACTAAACCCACACCCTGTATTGCAGCTTGTAACATACTATAGTCATCATTAAAAATAGCATTACCTTTAGGCTCGAAAACGAGGGTGCGCTTTGCAACATCTGGAGAGGTTAGCGACCAATGATCAATTGTTCCGCTAGAGGTAAAACGATAAGCAAGGCAATTGTGATCTTCTAAATCCTCAGGAGTTTGAGGTAGTCCATTTTGCCTAAAGTATTCAGGAGAGCTCACTATTGCCGTTGTTAACGGCGGAGTAATAGGGATCGCAACCATATGTTCATCTAAGCTTAATCCTAAGCGAATGCCAGCGTCAACGCCTTCTGCGACGATGTTAGAAAACCCATCATCCATGATTAGCTCTAGGCGTATTTTAGGATAACGAGAGAGGAACTCACCTAGATAGGGCTCAATAAGCAGCCGAGCAGCGGTTCTTGATACACTGATACGGATTAATCCCGAAGGCTCAAGATGAGAGTCGTTCAATTCGTTAACGACCTGCTCAATGTTCACCAATGAAGGTTGCAAAATATCAAGCAGACGTTGGCCTTCTTCCGTCAGCGACATACTTCTGGTGGTTCGATTAATTAACCGAACTTGTAGCTGTTGTTCTAACGCTTTTAGGTGTTGTGATAAGGCAGCACGGGTTACCCCCATTTCTAAGGCTGCTTTAGTGAAACTGCGATGGCGAGCAATATGTGCAAACCACGTCAGTGATGAAATTAAAGAAGGTTCTATTCTCATTTGTTAAGTATAACTAAACAGTCATGTAGATAAAACGATATTTATCCGAAACAGTGTGTTGACTAATATTACATCGAAGCTTAGGTCAGCCTGAGATGAACAGTTAACCTCTAATGGAGAATGTCGCTATGTCTAAAGTCACTTTCAAAAATCTCAATGGTCAAGGTATTGAGATTTCAGCGGTTATCAACTTCCCTACAGATTTTGATGCAAGTAAACAATATGCGGCGGTTGTTGTTTCACACCCAGGTGGTGGCGTAAAAGAGCAAACCGCAGGCCTATATGCGAGTAAACTTGCAAAAAGCGGCATAATTGCCATTGCGTTTGACCGTTCGTATCAAGGTGAAAGTACAGGTGAGCCTCGCCAAATGGAAAACCCTTACACGAGTACTGAAGACGTGAGCGCAGTCGTCGACTATCTGACAATGTTAGAGTACGTCGATAACGATAAAATTGGCGCAATGGGGATTTGTGCTGGTGCGGGCTATAGTGCAAATGCAGCGATCAATGATCGTCGAATCAAAGCTCTGGGTATGGTTAGTGCCGTAAACATTGGCCAAATGTTCCGTAATGGTTGGGATAATTCGGTTAACGATGCTGACGCTGTTGGTTACTTAGAATTTGGTTCGAATGCTCGCACAACCGACACGAATGGTACAGAATTCGCGACTATTCCTCTAGCTCCGATGCGTGAAGAAGATGCCTCAAATGCAGAGCTACGCGAAGCTTGGGAGTATTACCACACACCACGTTGTGAACATCCAAATGCGCCGGGTTTTGCTCTAACTCGTAACTTAAACCAGATCATTACTTACGATGCGTACCACAAAGCGGAAGCATTCCTAACTCAGCCAATTCTTGCTGTCGTTGGTAGTGACGCAGGCAGCAAATGGATGAGTGATGACCTGATAGAGCGTGCAGCGAGTTCAGATAAAACCTTGTATGCCATTGATGGTGCAAACCATATGTCGCTTTATGATGTTGCCGAATACGTCGATGACGCAGTATCCCAACTCGCATCTTTCTTCCAACGCACTCTTTAATATTCCCGATGAAAGGCTCAATTGCTTCGAGCCTTTCTGCTCTCAAGGCTTTTTACTCTTAAGGTATTGATTATGAATATGCAAAAAATCACTTTTAGAAATGCTGATATGGCTTGGGATATGTCTGCATTAATTTTATTCCCAAAAGGCTTCAATGAATCGAAACGCTACCCAACAATGATAAGTGTTCATCCTTTTGGTAGTTGTAAAGAACAAACATCCAGCGCTGTCTATGGTAAAGCCCTTACTGAGTTAGGTTACGTCGTGATCGCATTTGACGCGAGCTTCCAAGGAGAATCGGGGGGATTGCCTCGCTACGTAGAAGACCCAAGTCAACGTGTTGAAGATATCAGTCGCGTTATCGACTATGCAGTAACTTTACCATATGTCGATGAGAATAGAATTGGTGGACTCGGTATCTGCGGCGGTGGTGGTTACATGATCAATTCAGCCCTAACCGAAAAGCGCTTGAAAGCTGTCGTAGGTATTACGCCTGTTAACTTAGGCCGCTTGTTCCGTGAAGGCTTTAGTATGTACGACCCTATCGCCAATCTTGAAGCTATGGCTGCACAGAGAACAGCCGAAGCTCGCGGCTCAGAGCTGAAAATCGATGAACTTCTTCCTCCAAATATTGAATTTGCAAAAGAAAATGGATTAACAGAACGAGACGTGTTCGAAGCTACTGAATACTACAAAACATCACGTGGACAAACCGAAGGTGGTGCAACTCGTATGCTGTTTTCACATGCACAGAAAACACTGAGCTGGGATGCCTTTGCATTTGCCGAAACGTTATTGACTCAGCCTGTTATGGCCGTGGTAGGGCAAAAAGTCGGGGCGTTTGGTGCTTATCGTGATGGGCAGGAAATTTATGGCCGCTCTGTTCAATCAAAAGACCGACAGCTGGTTAATTTGGAAAATTGGTCTCACTATGAACTGTATGACCATCCAGAAGCAGTCGGCATTGCAATGGACAAGGTTTCTGCATTCCTTGAAACACACTTAAAATAATCTAATAAGTTAGAAGCGTTTTGTAGAGTTGCAAAGCGCTTATTTTTAACAGCGTAAGATGTAGTTCGAAGCGAGTAGGTCGGTAAATCTTCGTGCGAATAACCTCATCTACAGGCTATTGACTAAATACCACTGCCAAATACTGTTTAAGACAATGTACACTGAAACCTAATTAAAGGCGTTAGATAGGAATGAAGTTTAATTTATGCGCAAATCAGATAAGAAGGTCGAGAATCTAATTAGAGAAGTGTTGACCGAAGTTTGTGAAGATACGCTAAAAGGCTACGATGGCTTTCTTTGGGTGACTCATACCGTCAAATTCTCTTCTTTTCCACAAAGCTTAGAAATAGTCTGCGTCTTCGAAACGAAGCAAGATCGAGCTAACTTTTTTGAAGGAGAGGGCCGCCAGCATGTTTCCACAACTATTCAAAAGGCATTTAATAAGGTAGGAGTGCAACTAAAGAACGTCAGTAAGCAAATCAGTTACGATACAAAACAAAAGCATTAGCCGCGCAGCAATGGTCCGTAATAAAATGGTGCTTGGCTACCTTGCTATAAAAATGCAAAGGGCACTGGATGGGCAATGAAGCTTCGGCTCACTTAGATATACATCGGTGTAACTATGAGTTATGGAGTTATGGATTGTGAATACGGTTGGTTTTCTAATGTTGCCTTAAGAGGCAATGATTAGTCGTTTACAATGAGTAAAGTACGAACTTCTGCATGGTGGATATCCGCAGAAAATTATTGAAAAGAAAGGCTCTAGCTGGAGCGGTCTATCATTTTCTTTGGGTTACCTCGACTATGAATAGCTTAATTGCTGTGTTTCGCAAAATATATGGAGAATCTCCTGCGCGTTATTTTTCTAGATGCCGTGCAGAATAATGTGTTGACCGACTGAGGGAAAAATGAAAACCAAAATAATAATGTCGTTTCTACTCGCTACATTGTGTGTCAGTGCCAGCGCCAGTACGAATGAGCCGAAATACCATTCTGCGCTAACAATCAAAACGGGATTCAGTGAAGACAGAGATAAGCCAGTAGAAGTCTATTATTGGTATCCCACAACGAACGAAAAAAACAATTTCACGTTTGGTAGGGGGAACATTTTTAAATCAGTCGAAACGCAGTTAGATGCCCCTTTAGCAAGTGGAAAATTTCCCGTTGTGCTTTTGTCGCAGGGCGGAACACGGTCAGCGTTTTCCCACAGTGGTTGGATAGCCTCGAGCCTGGCGCAACAAGGTTATGTCGTTGTGGTACCAAAGCCTCCTGCACCGAACGAAATCAATGCAGAAATGGCTGTCGATGAAATCACATTCAGAACCAGTGATTTGGTGCTTGGGCTGAACGAATTAAGTTCGGTCGGGATACTGTCCGGAGGCGTAGATACTGATGCAGTGCAGGGGGTCGGCTTTTTTCTGGGCGGCACATCTATGCTGATGCTCTCCGGAGCGCAAATAAGCCCGGAGAAATATCGAACATCGTGTCACAACGCCACCAATGTAGACTGTCATTGGTTACGTGAAAATAACGTTGATATTACCAGCATCCCGGATCAAAAATTTCCCCGATTTCAGTCTGAAAACAAACTGAAATCGGTCGTCGTTATCAACCCTGAGCTAACGAAAACTTTTGTCCCTGAAACTCTGGCCTTGATGAACAATGCTATCACCGTGGTGGCGCTCTCTGATCGGCTATATCCCGCACTGACACCAGCCGAATCACTTGTTGCTCTTCCCAATGTAACATTTCAAGAGATCCCCAGTGCGAGTCAGTTTAGTGCGTTCGCAGAATGTACTGAGCGTGGCATTAAAATTCTCGCATCAGAAGGGGAGGAAGCACTTTGCCAGGAGCGTGACGAGGTTTCCAGAAAGGACAATCATCAGCACATTTTGGATGTAATTCTGGCCAGGTTAACAAAGTCATAAGAGTGCAACAATGAGGAGCTTTCTTACACATTGTGTGCTTGGACCAGCAAAGCGAGAAGTAAGTTTTTGCAGGCTTATCCTTTCACCATAGTGCAAGGCCTACTAGTGACCGTGTTATTTGCTCTAACTAAGTACTTGTACCAACATTTTGAAACTTAGAAGAACACACAAAATACCAACGATTTTCTTAAGAACTTTATTTGGGAAATACTCTGCACAACGCACGCCGAGGCTAGTAGTTAAGTAGCTACTAATGGAGAAGCTGAGCATTGCAGGAAGGTATATGTATCCTAAGACTAAGTTGTTCCAATCTGTATTTTCCCATCCGTTTAACATGTAACCGAGGCTTCCTGACAGCGCGATAGGGAAACCTATCGCAGCAGAGGTTCCAATAGCACGTTTTACTTCAAAATTTTGCTGGACAAGATAGGGGATGATCAACCCCGCACCGCTTATAGAGACAAGTGCTGATACAGAGCCAATGACCGAGCCTACAGTGATATTACCGATAGCCCCATGTGGGTTAGGGTTGTACTCATTTTCAGTGTTGAGAAACATCTTATAAGCAACATACAACATGAATACGCTGAAAAAGCCTGCCAGATAGACGCCTTGTAGATACGATGCTACGAATGTGGCGCAAAATGTTCCGACTAGAACTCCGCTCAACATTTTTACTACCATTGTCGAGTCTACATTCTCTTTTTTGTAGTGAGCGCGCATGCTGCCCAATGTTGTAACAATCATCGAAGCCATTGATGTCCCCAACGCAAGATGCACTACTTCCGTATCAGCTATTCCCTGTAGTGAAAATAGAAACGCAAAAATAGGGACGGCCATTCCACCACCACCCACACCAACGAGTCCTGCGAGAAAGCCAATGCCCAAGCCTGCCGTAATGTAATAGATAATAAAGATAGGTTCGTTCATGATGGTTCTGCCTTCGATAAAATGGTCGTTGCTAAAATGTTACTCGAACGCTAACTTGCTATGGTAACGTTAAGAGGACAGAAAATAATGAATAATGGCCAAAATGGAATTGAGTAAATAAAGTGACAAACTCTGATTACAGCGAATGGAAAAATGGCGCCGCACTGAGCGTTAAGGAGTGGCAGCATGAAAGGAGCGACTTCAACCATTTGGATCAACGGCCACATAATTGGCACAGTCATCATCGAGGCCAGTTACTGTGTATAGATGAAGGGCTAATTCAGGTCAAAACCGATGAAGGAACGTGGATACTACCACCTCACCGAGCTGGTTGGATCCCCCCGGGTGCGATGCACAGTGTTTATTTTTGTGGTTCTCTGAAAGGTCGTTCATTACTGTTTACTCCAGAGAGTTGTGAGCGGTTTCCAATGAGACCTTGTGTTATCCAAATGAGCGATGTGTTGAAAGCCCTATCGGTTAGAGCATCGATATGGAGCAAAACAGACGATCTATCCATACAGTCTTTACGTATTCTTGCCGTAATATCCGATGAAATCGTCAATAGCCCTCATGAGTCACTCCACATCCCGCTGCCCAGAGATCCGAGACTGCAAAAAGTTACTCAAGCAATTTTAATAGACCCAAACAGCAAACATTCTGTGGAGCATTGGGCCAATATTGGGGCAGTCTCATCTCGGACGTTAAGACGATTGATTCGAAGTGAGTTAAACATGAGTTTTAATGAATGGCGGCAACAAGTACTGCTAATACATTCATTAGAAATGATAGCTCGAGGGGAATCTGTAGGAGCGGTTGCACATGCTTTGGGTTATTCGACGCCCAGTAACTTTATTGCGATGTTTCGTCGGGTCTATGGCGATTCACCTACGCGTTACTTTTCTAATCGCGGAATATAATTTCCGTGCTCGCATGCTCATGATGTTCCCCTAATTATTTTTAATCAAAAAAGGTAAATATTGAAAAGATTAATTGTTATGTTATAACATTGCTTTGTTTGGGGCTCTACAATTTGTTGTTTAAAGAATTGATCTCACAACCAGTAGTCTCCTATTGAGAGAGAGTAAACGTTGATTTCTTCACAAGCGTTGTCTGACTTGACTCTACATGGGGTGGGACTGTGTCAATATGTCCGTGAACTAGAGCGAAATCGTAACGATTACTAGGTCTCATAGCCCTAGAAAATCAACGTTATTAAAACCTTTACCTGACCTTTTTAACGCTTGGGAGGAAGATATATGAGCATTGATGTAGTTGAGAACCCGCTTCGTGTCCAAACAACATCATCGTTGGCGATATCGACATCAGCGAACATACTTAGCGACATCTACAAACCAGAGCACAATATTGCCATATGGCAGCGAACGCTCTCGAAAGAGTTGACGAAGGACATTAATCTGATGCTGGCACAGGAGCCTAGATTGGCACTGGTACAAAGTGTCACGCCAGATGATGCTGCACAATGGGTACGAAGCAAGTTAAAGGGCTATGCGTGTGCTGATGCGCTGAGTGAAGATGTTGCTTTAATCGTCGATATGTTCTGCTGTTTGTTTGAGGTTAAAGAAGCAGGTTTGAGGCTAACTCGCCTAGACAGCCCGATGTGCCCGAAATTTCACTTTGATCGTGTGCCTTGCAGACTTGTCATAACTTATACCGGCCGAGCGACCGAATGGTTAACCAACGATACCATTGATCGCACTAAACTCGGTGCCGGTAGTCTTGGTCAACCTGATCACCTATCGGGCTTATACGACTCTGAAAGTGCCATACGACGAATGCAGCCTGGCGATGTTGCCCTGCTCAAAGGAAGTGGTTGGGAAGGCAATGAAGCCACTGGACTTATACATCGCTCTCCACATGTTGCAGACAATGAACGTCGCTTACTACTCACATTGGATTTCATCTAGAGATATGAGAAAGCTCAAAACGGTAGATGACGTCATGAAGCAGGTAGAGAAAATCTGCCTGCTGCGAGGTAAACAACTCACTACTAAACGGAAATTGATACTGACTTCACTGCTATATGCGGAGAAGCCGCTTTCTGCCTACGAACTAGTTGACTACTGCAATCACAACTTTTCTCAAAACATTCAAGCGATGTCGGTTTATCGAATACTCGATTTCCTTGAAGCAGAGCACTTTGTCCATAAGCTCAATACATCTAGTAAATACGTCGTTTGTTCTCAAATCGCGTGCGATCAGGAGCATGGCGTTCCACAGTTTTTGATTTGCTCTCAGTGTGGAAAGGTTAGTGAAATAGCGGTTGAAGCCAATGTTATTTCTAGCGTATGTGCGAAAGCCATACAAGAAGGCTTCACCGTTCTTAGCCCACAATTTGAGATTTCCTGTGTTTGCGATGAATGCGCAAACCGCCCCCTATGAGGCAGACACACGATCTCCCCTTATAGCTTCACAAGGTGACCGAGTATTGGCCACCTTTTCAAATTATCTAAAAGAATGAATTATGTCAGCAACATTGATTAAAAACGCTCGGGTGGTCAACGAAAGAGCCATTACCGAAACAGATTTACGTATTGTTGATCAAAGAATTGACAAGATTGCTACTAATATATCCGTACAACACGGAGATATTGTAATTGATGCTAAAGGGGCTTACTTACTGCCAGGCATGATTGACGATCAAGTGCATTTCCGAGAACCTGGGCTGACACATAAAGGCACAATTGCAAGTGAGTCGCGGGCGGCGGTGGCCGGCGGTATTACAAGCTACATGGAAATGCCCAATGTTAGTCCGGCTACAACGACTATTGACTCGTTAGAGCGCAAGTTCGCTCTCGCTAAAGAAAGCTCGTTTGCGAATTATTCTTTCTACCTCGGTGCAACCGAAGACAATCTTGAACAGATTAAACAACTTAACCCCAAACAACATTGTGGTGTGAAAGTATTTATGGGGGCATCAACAGGAAATTTGTTAGTCGAAGATCCGCAAGCGTTAGAGTCAATTTTTCGTGACTCTCCAGTACTCATTGTTACTCATTGTGAAAGTGGGACTGTTATTAAACAAAACCAGCAAAAGCAAAGGCTTAAGAAGCTAGGTTTCACTATCGAAGACCATCCCATTTTGCGTGACGAAGAGGCCTGTTACGCTTCATCTTCTTATGCGGTAGAACTTGCCAAAAAGTATCACAGCCAACTGCATGTGCTGCACATCACAACGGCGAAGGAGCTAGCACTTTTTGACGAGGGAGACATTCGAGACAAATCAATCACCGCGGAGGCTTGTGTTCACCATCTTTGGTTCAGCAACAAAGATTATGGCGCTCTTGGTAACTTGATCAAATGTAATCCTTCAATCAAGTTTCCTAGTGACCGCGATGCGTTGTTAAAAGCGTTAAATACGGGGCAAA
Organism: Vibrio sp. 970; assembly: GCF_033339075.1. Lineage (NCBI taxonomy): Bacteria > Pseudomonadati > Pseudomonadota > Gammaproteobacteria > Vibrionales > Vibrionaceae > Vibrio > Vibrio sp. 970. The sequence continues at coordinate 416,877 of NZ_JAWOTW010000003.1, read as the reverse complement.
TAGATATCATTGCAACAGACCACGCTCCTCACACTTGGCAAGAAAAACAAGTGCCTTACGAGCAGGCTCCAGCCGGACTGCCGTTAGTTCAGCATGCGTTACTTACTCTCTTCGAGCATGTCCGTTTAGGTCATATGAGTTTGACTCAAGTAGTCGAAAAAACTGCGCACAACCCGGCCATTCGCTATGGCATTCAAGGCCGAGGTTTTATCCGTGAAGGTTACTACGCCGATTTGGTGTTGGTTGATGCTCATACCCCAACACGAGTTAGCAACGAAAACAGTTTATATCATTGTGGTTGGTCGCCTTTTGCTGGACATGAATTTTCAGCTCAAATTCAAAAGACTTGGGTCAATGGCGCGCTAGTTTATGACAATAACAAAGTCATCGATAAACCAGCTGGAGCGATGCGTTTATCCTTCAATCGTTAAGTCGCTGACCGTAAAAAAAGAGCCATAAACAAACTGGAAGCATTATGTTAAGAAGAAACCCAACGGGCCATATGCCACAGGTGTCCTCAACAGCCTTTATCGATCCAACCGCTATTATCTGTGGCAAAGTCATTATTGAGGATAACGTTTTTATTGGACCCTATGCTGTTATTCGAGCTGACGAAGTTAATAACCATGGAGACATGGAAGCTATCGTCATCAAACGTGACACCAATATCCAAGATGGTGTCGTAATTCACTCTAAGGCAGGGGCTGCGGTGACCATTGGTGAGCGCTCATCCATTGCTCATCGTTCGATTATTCATGGTCCTTGCCAGGTTTGTGATGATGTTTTCATTGGCTTCAACTCCGTCGTGTTCAATAGCGTCATCGGTGAGAGGTGTGTTATTCGTCATAACTGTGTCGTCGATGGCCTCGATTTACCCGCTTATTTCCATGTACCACCGATGACCAATATTGGTGTCGGTTTTGATTTAGAGAGTATCTCTAAAGTGCCGCCAGAATATTCAGCTTTTTCCGAATCCGTCGTTTCTGCCAACCATGAACTAGTCCAAGGCTACCGGAGAATTGCCAATGAACTTTAATAAGCCACTGATTTCGCGAGTGCCGACTAACATCATCACTGGCTTTCTCGGGGTGGGGAAAACATCGGCAATAATGCACTTATTGACCCATAAACCGAGTCATGAACGTTGGGCTGTATTGGTCAATGAATTTGGCGAAGTTGGTATTGATGGCAGCTTGTTACAAGGCCAAAAAAAACAACAAGACCAAGTGTTTATTCGAGAGGTCCCCGGGGGATGTATGTGCTGTGCAGCAGGTCTTCCGATGCAAATCGCCTTAAATCAATTATTGTCTGAAGCAAGGCCAGATCGATTGTTGATTGAACCTACAGGCCTTGGTCATCCTAAAGAAGTACTGCAAGTGCTATCGACCGAGTATTATCGTCAAATTCTCGCTTTGCAAAAAAACATTACTTTAGTCGATGCACGTAAACTATCGGATCCTAAGTACACTGAGCATGAAACGTTTAACCAGCAAATCACTATCGCAGATACAGTGGTAGGTAATAAGCGCGATCTCTATCAAGATGAAGATGAGCAAAAGCTGACGGCTTATATAGCAAAGCTCGGTCTGCGGGAAACAAAAGTGATTTTCGCTGAACATGGCGCTATCCCTTTTCATGAATGTGAGGGAGCGACTCGTATTGACGTGCAAAAAACGCCCTCTGTTCTTTATCGTGAAAGAGAGAAAAAGTCACTTGTTCCTGAGTTGCCTATGCCTGAGAGCGGCATTCTAAAAGCAACCAATCAGGGGGAAGGTTTCTACAGTATCGGTTGGCGTATATCCGCTGAAAACGTGTTCGATCATCAAAAGCTGAGATTATTGCTGCTCGACCTCAAGGTCGAACGAATGAAAGCGGTTTTTATCACGGGAAGCGGTATTTTTGGTTACAATCTAACATCAGATGGACTCACAGAGTTTGAACTAGACGAGTGTTCAGAAAGCCGCCTAGAACTGATCTCTTCCGGTCTAGATGACCAATTTGAAGATAGATTATTTCGATGTTTGGAGAAGGCATCATGATAGAAAAGAGAAAACTCTCCTTTTAACCATAATGTCTTACCTCCTTAAAATTCTAGTGGGGTTTCTTTTAAAGCTGCGCTTAGGGCACTTATGCTGCCGTATTAGGGTGGGGTTAGTACCCGTATTTTCTGCCTATGCGGTTCAGGCACAGTTTTATTCATGGGGTGAGGTATCCACGTTACACGTGGCCTAATTACTTGCTTTAAGTTACACGGAAGAAACACGTCTTTTTTTAGCGAGGGCCATTGCTATATTTGCGGTACTGTAGGCGCTCTCATTGATAAAGTGCGGGTAAATTTCCCCTTTGCCATTCCAATGGATATCATAACCAGCGAAAGTCGCTAATAAAGGTGCTCCTGGTTTGACCGCCTCAAAATCTCTGCCACAAATAGTAGGGTGTACTAGTGCTTGCCGCATACCCTCTTGATCAAGTGGAACCCTGATTTCTTCGGTGTAAAAAAACGCCTCATAATCGCTCAGTAAGCCTATTTGGTTGAGGTTGTGCTTTTCAACATAGTCCAATACTGCGGTAAGCATCTGTTTCATCAACTCCAACGTACTGTACTCTAGCGCACCATGTGCTTGCGCCCCGACCTCAATCATTATTCCATATTGCCCAGCAGTACAAAGGTAAGGTTGCTCTTGCCATTCTTTTCGCTCTTCGAAAAGGACATGTGCTGATGGCATTCGTTGTTTGACGTACGCGCCCAGTTTCCGATAAAACACATCGTTAGAAAGCAGAATCAACGTCGCTCCCATATTGCTTGTTGTATTGTGCAGGTCAACAATCAACAGTTTTTCTTGGTTTGCATATTTCTCGATAAATTGATGTGCAATCTTGCTTTCATGCAAATCAGGACAATGATTGCTATTCATTGCTGAGAACTCGCGATTTAAGTCTGTATTGATGTATCGGACGTTGTGTTTTGCTGCTTCGGAGTTTGCGATGATCGAGCAGGCTGAAAAGGTTGATCTATTGACAGAGTAACGTTTTTCTTTGATTAGTTTATGTAAATAAATACCAGAAAGTTCGTTTCCGTGTGTTCCTGCAACGATAAGTGCTGAATTGAATGTGTTCATTATTGAGCCTTCTCAAAGAGAATGGGTTGAATGACTGGTCTTCTCTTAGCCAATCCAGTGAACTGAATAAACGTTTACTAAACTGAGTAAAAACAATCCTAGATATGTTATAACATAACAATCGTTGTTATTGATACTTAGTTTCTCATGAGTCAGTTTAAATTTATTGCTTTAATCGTTGCTGTGTTTTGTTTTTCGGTCGCTTTGCTTCTACCTACAGAGGATGAGCCAAATCAAGATAGTCACAGCACTCAACTGAATCAAAGCAGTGATTCGTCACCACCTCCATCATCAAAGATAGTGGTTCCCTCAGATAGCAGTTTGACTCCGTTGCCTAAACCTAAACAAATACACTACATAGTTAAAGTGGGAGATACGCTCAGTGGTATCTTCGCTCAATTGGGTCTCCCTTACGGTATTTTGCAGCAAATTCTCTCAGTTGATCTTGATCACCTCCAGCTAGATATGATTAAGCCCGGAGAAGAGCTTGAATTAGTGATGGATGACATGGGGCAATTGAGTCGACTAATTTATCATATGAGCCTTGTAGAGAAGGCTATCTACACTAGAGAAAACGATGGCTCCTTCTCTTACGAATTTCAGGAAATTTCAGGGGAATGGCGTGAAACCTTATTTTCGGGAGAAATCAAAGGGAGTTTTTCAGTCTCGGCACATCGAGTAGGATTGGCATCAGGCCACGTCGCAAATATTACGCAGGTGATGAAAGATAAGATTGATTTTGCGCGATCTCTTAGAGCCGGTGACCGTTTCGATATATTAGTGAAACAGCAATATTTAGGTGAATACAAAACTGGCAATAGTGAGATTAAGGCTATTTCTTTTAACTTAGCGAAGGGCGAAGTCGCTGCATTTCTAGCCGAGGATGGACGGTTCTATGATAGAGCTGGTAACAGTTTGGAGCGAGCGTTTAACCGTTATCCTGTCGATAGGGCATACCGCCGAATCACCTCTGGGTTTAACCCTAAGCGTAAACACCCAGTGACGGGAAGAGTCACCCCGCATAACGGAACGGATTTCGCGACACCAATCGGTGCGCCAGTTTATTCTACTGGGGATGGAAAAGTAATTGCGGTCCGCAAGCACCCTTATGCCGGTAATTATTTAGTGATTGAACATAACAGTGTGTACAAAACTCGTTACCTACACTTGAATAAAATCTTGGTTAAAAAAGGTCAAGTTATAAAGCGTGGGCAAAAAATAGCCCTCTCTGGGAATACTGGTCGTTCAACCGGACCACATTTACATTTTGAAGTTTTAGTTCGTAATCGTCCGGTTGATGCAATGAAAGCCGACTTACCTATCGCGAAGTCGCTTCCTAACATCCAGAAACCTTCATTTTTGGCGCGAGTATCAGAGTTTGATTATCTAGTAGAAACGAAAAACTGAGTCCGACAATTTGTTAGGGCTCAGTTATGCTATTTTGTGTTATGAGGTTGGAGCAATAGGTGAGTCTCAATATGTGTTCCTAGAAGAATAATGACTGCGATTTTTTCTTTTACGTGCGTCCACATCCGCAACATCGGACGCTTTGCAACAATCTCCGCCTTTGATCGGCCTACGTGAAAACATCACACCAATTGCGAGCATCGCAATACAACTTAGGAAAATAAGAACGGTAAGAACTAAAGTCATAACACCACCTCCTATAAATCGCTGTATTGTCATCTTTCTCCAATTTTATAAACAAAGCAATGGTCGTTTTGTAACCACTTATTATTTTTATCAATAGTCAGACCTTTGCTGGTGATGAAACGTGCTGAGAAACGAAGGCGAGTTCTGAAAAATCAGTCTCTGTGGTCTTTACCGATTCTTAAGCTTTGGGTCTAAGACAGCAATTGGATTCCTTCTATAACTCATCAAATTGTTATGTTATAACATGTGTTTATTCAGAGTTTGTAGGTCAAAGGTATGCCATCAATTCCAGTCACTATTTTGCATGGGTTTCTCGGGTCAGGGAAAACCACTTTTTTACGCAACATTCTTCAACAAGCCGATTCTTCTGGTATTGATCTTTCCGTTATTGTGAATGACATGAGTGAGTTAGACGTTGATGGCGTGCTTATCTTAAATACCGATGCGGTGAGTGAAGAGCAGGGCAACTTTGTCACGATCAGTGGAGACAGCATCAGCAGCCCGAGTGGTGTAAGGCAGCTCGATAAAGCCCTTAAAAAGCTCTGCGCAGAAAAATGGCCAGAATGGATTGTGATTGAAACGTCGGGCAGTAGTCATCCTTTGCCTTTGGTTGAGTATTTTAAAAACAACGCACCATTCGCTCTCAAAGACGTGATTACGTTGGTGGATGCGACTTGGTTGCGAGATGACTATCGACAAGGCTCTGCCTTAATTCCGAAGTGGCAAGAGAACGTAAAGCAGGGTGTTCGCGGCGTTGAAAACTTGTTGGTAGAGCAAATTATGTTCTCAAACCGTGTCATGCTCACCAAGACGGACAAAGTGGATGACAATACCGTTCGCAACATCGCGCAGGGGATTCATCCGCTTAATGTTTACACCGAGATAATCAAAACGTCATGGGGAAACTTGGATATCCGCATGTTGAAAGGTGAGCAAGACTACAATTTCTTCCTTGTTGAGCAGTTAATCGCAGAACTTCGTGAGACGGTGAATGAGCCGTTGAATCTCTCTGATAAAGACGAACAAAGCCTTGTCGCCAAAGTGATCAAAGATGATCGACCTTTTCATCCTGCGCGTTTGTGGAGTACCTGCCACCAGTATTTAACTAAAGGTGTGTTCCGCAGTAAGGGGTTCTTTTGGTTTCCAACTCGAGACGATGTTTCACTGCTTTGGAGCCAAGCAAGCGGCAATGTGGGGCTTGAAATTACAGGCTTTTGGCGCGCTTCGGTAATCAATGACGAATCGCAAAACTTCACTGAGGAACATCGTCAAATCCTGCAAGATAAGATAGACAGTGTTGAAAGCCGCTTTGGTGATCGTCGTTGTCGCTTAACGGTGATTGGGCAAGAAAACGAAGTCGATGTGTTTATTGATGCGCTGGAAAACTGCTTTTTAACGGATGCGGAATTGGAGCAATGGCAACAGGGGGCAACATTTGAAGATCCTTGGCCAAAGAAAATAGCTAAGTTGAGCCAGAAGAAGACAGTTTGAATGTACTGGTGAGGATTCCCTTGGTGCATGTTTGAATCTCGGCTTGTACCAAGAACGGACTTACTGAATTGGCTCGGTATACCAAAATTGGCTCTGTGTAACGAAAAAGCCTCCCGAATGGTGGGAGGCTTTTTTGAATCTCAGTCGTTTACTGTTCCCATTCAGGGAAAGGGTCTTCCAGAGATAACCAATAGTCGAGCCCTTGCTCCATCTCATCTTCTGTTAACAAGCATTCGTTTAGACGAGCAATCAATTTCTCTTGCTCTAATCCCTGACCAATGAACACCAATTCTTGTCGCATATCGCCATAAGGTTCTTGCCAAATGTCGTTTATAGCATCTAAGTAATCTTGAGCCGTCGGCCATTCCTCTTTCGGAATTGCTTTCCAAAACATACCCGCAACACCATAACGTGCGATGCCTCCCGCTTGGCTCCATTGACCGACAAACTCTGGTCTGGTTGCTAGCCAAAAGTAACCTTTGGAACGAATCAGTTTGCCGTAATCTTTCGCATTGTGGAGGAAGTCGTAAAACTTCTCTGGATGGAAAGGGCGTCTCGCATGATAGGCAAAGCTGGAAATGCCGTATTCTTCGGTTTCAGGTATGTGCTCGCCTCGCATTTCTTTCAACCAACCTGGGGCTTGTTGCGCCTTTTCAAAACTGAAACTTTGTGTGTCGAGTACGGCATCAAGTTCTACTTCACCATTCGAGATAGGAAGAATAGTGGCCGATGTGTTTAGGGTTTTAAGAATCGCAAGAAGCCTTTCGATTTCTGATTTCTCAGCGAGGTCGGTTTTACTTATCAGGATCACGTCAGCGAACTCGACTTGATCGACGAGTAAGTCGGCGACGCTGCGTTCATCGTCTTCACCTAAGGATTCGGCTGTCTCTGTTAAGAACTTAGCTTCATCGTAATCACGCAGAAAGTTAATCGCATCAACCACCGTAACCATGGTGTCTAAACGTGCAACGTCTGAAAGTGATAGCCCGTTTTCATCAGCAAACGTAAAAGTCTCTGCAACGGGAAGTGGCTCGGCGATGCCAGTGGACTCGATAACTAAGTAATCGAATCTGCCTTCTTGCGCGAGTTTAGTGACTTCTTCAAGTAGATCTTCACGCAGGGTACAACAGATGCAGCCGTTACTCATTTCAACCAACTTTTCTTCACTGTGGTTGAGAGAAACTTCATTCTGAACAGTTGCCGCATCGATGTTGACTTCGCTCATGTCGTTGACGATGACCGCGACTTTTCTGCCTTGTCTATTGTTAAGAATATGACTTAAAACGGTTGTTTTTCCTGCGCCTAGAAAGCCGGATAAAACCGTAACAGGGAGTTTCTGGGTGTTCATGTTCATGCTCTTTATAGTGTAATGTTATAATGTAACAATTAATATAGTCGGTGATCTTAACTCTGGCATCAAGCAGTTTGTTACTGTGTCGAGTACTGCACCTTATTGGCGGCTTTATTTGTCGTTTAGTTGCACAGGTTCAGATGTCCGGAATTTAGAGATCGAACTCTTATCTCGGTGTGGAGGTTCTATGAACGAAGAGAAAAAGCATGTCATGACAGAAGAAGAAATTCTTGCAGCGCCCGAGGCGGATTATATGAATGAAGCTCAGCTCGCGTTTTTTGAAAACCGATTATTTGAGCTTTATGAATTGACGTTAGCGCATATTGAACGCGCGAAAGAAGAGATGATTGCGCCAATGGAATTCAGTGACGAAAGCGATAGGGCGTCCAGTGAGGAGCAATCTGCAATCGCATTAAGAATCATAGATAGAGAGCAAAAGCTGTTACCTAAGATTCAACGATCGTTGGCTCGCTTGCGCGCAGGGGAGTATGGCTATTGTTTAGAGTCCGGAGAACCTATCGGCATTCCAAGGTTATTGGCACGACCTACTGCTGAATATAGTGCAGAAGTAAAAGCTCAAATGGAGTCAAAAGAGCACTGGTATAAACACTAAAGCCTCACTATCTTATGACGTCGATATTCTTCTCGTTCACTTGTTTTTTTTGATGTTCTCTGAGAAGTCTAAAGCGATGGCGACTACCGTTAGGTATGGTAGTCATTACCTTTGAGATATTAATAGTTATCGATAGGATAGAAGTAAGTTCTGTATTGTAAATAACGCACCATTTTTGTTTTTCTGAATGAGCTCTCGCTATGTTAGCGTCAAACATTTTCTCTGCTACTTCAAGCTGATCTTCTATCCTTAAAGCTAAATTGGTACTGGAGAAAGTAGCATGATTGACTTTGTGGCAACTTTTATCTTTTTCTTTGCTGTCATCGATCCCATAGGTACTGTGCCCGTTTTTATCGCAGCCACAAAAAGCTATGAAGAAGTGGCAAAGCGTAAGGTCGCTCTGTTTGCGACTCTATTCTCCGCTGCTATCCTACTGTTTTTTGTTGTTGCTGGTGAAATCATACTTACAGCAATGCGTATTCCCTTGTCTGCGTTTCAAATCTCGGGCGGTATCGTATTGTTCTTGTTTGCTTTGACTATGATATTTGGTGAGAGTAAACCAGCAGAAGAAATCAGAACGCTCAATAGTCATCATGATACAGCAGTTTTTCCTCTAGCCATTCCATCAATTGCTAGCCCTGGCGCAATATTAGCCGCCGTTTTACTCACAGAGAACGTGCGGTTTAATATTTGGGAGCAAGTCCAGACAGTGGCTATGATGCTGCTGGTACTATTGGTTGTTTATATCTTGCTATTAATGGCCAGCGGCATACACAGGATTATTGGGAATACAGGAGCTAGTGCTGTAAGTCGGATCATGGGGTTGATATTAGCCGCTGTGGCCACGACCAACACTCTGAATGGGATTGAAAGTTACTTTGACCTTTAAGGCTTTTTCGCAAACTGAGCTGAAGGTATGCGTTAAGAGCTAATTTTACGGCGAGATGACCGACCACCTGACAATCACTTTTCTGGCGGTTACTTTTAGCCGGATGTAATCCTTCAGGCTATTCGTGACGACCTTGTTTAAGAGGATCACGGAAAAGTTGAAATTAAAATACATAGATGTTGAGGGTATAAATCAGATGGGGAACTGGAGCAACACTTGCCCCATTGAGCTGTGCCAATACTCAAAGATTAGCTGCTAGAAAATAATATCGATAATTTCTCCGCCTAGGCACTACTCTATAATCTTGTAGTCTAGCAGTATATAGAGCCTAGCATGGAGGAATTTATTAGCTTCCAACGTGCCAAGACAAGACTTTTTCATGCCTTGAGAGTATCTGAAAATTCGGGAGGCTGAGAAGTTTATTCAGTATGGCTCTTATTGGGCAGTTTATGGATCAGCCAGTAACCAAGACTCATACTAAGAACTACAGCCGCAATTCCAATCAGGTACATTGGAGACAAGGTTTCAAAGTCTATAATAATGACCTTTCGGGAGATTGCCATCAGCGCGGTGGCCATGACGATTTTTACATGAATAACATTTTCTCTCAGGTAAATAGTTATATTGATGAAAATTTCAATAGCAATTAAAACGGCCATAAAAGCACCAAAAGTGGCTAGCATATCTGAAATCGTCAGAATGAGTTTAGGTGGCGTGATAAGTTTTTGATATATCGTCCATGCAACATCTATCACACCCATGACGATTACAAACAACATAACTATCGACAATACTCTTACAGACCAATGAATCACTATCTGTAATTTTTTTGTTAACTTATCATTTTATCGACTTCCATGGCCCTGTTTCCTTCGCTTGTTTATGTTCACTTAACCTTCATATGTTGAAGCTAGACAATTGAATACATGTCGTTTTAAGCATAGTTGCTGTGGTGAGAGATAGAAGCGCCCGAGGGAAGGAAGTTATGAAACTTAGGAGTGGGCACAATGTTGGACACACAATGTAATCTCTGGTGTCATGCGTTATTACCTCATTACCTCATTACCTCATTTCTGATCGTGACGAGTCGACTGGTGAGCTGGTGATTCATCACCTTCACGGCAAACTGAATGAGCGGATACCACAACGTATTGATACTGGGCAAATCGATGCGCTTGTTGCTGGTTCCTCCGTGCGTTGTTAATAGAAATACAAGCGAATAAGGAGTGGGTAATCGCTCAAAAGTCGGGTGGAAAAGCGGTAAAACGGCGAAAATTATTGGAACTAAGTCAAGGCCCTTTTTTTAAATGAAAAGGCTTATTGATCTGAACACACCACTTCTCCATATAAGTATATCCACAAATACAAACCTCAAATTGGCGATAAAGAGCTTTAATATTGATAAATATATAAACAACTTGGGTGCTGAAGAAATTTCAGTATACTGCGCTTAGGTTACACTGGAGAAAAAATCGCCGTATTCCCAGCGGGGTCCTTTGATAAGAAATAGAAATCGCGTTTGAATATGCAACCAAACGATTTTGCCGCTTGCAGTTTATTCGGTATACAAATAATAAACCTTTGACTAATCCGAAGGTCGGTCAAATGAGAGAAAGTCATGTTTTTTAATAAGTCGCTTCAACAAGAAAATCAACGATTAAAGCAGGAGTTGCAAATCCTGCAGCAAATCCAAACCAGTTTAGATGAAGAGATGATCCGCTTAACATTGGATAGTAAAGGCCTCATTACTTCTGCAAATACCAAACTACAGCAAGAACTTTTCTTACATGATGATGAGATCTTAACGAAATCAATTACTGAATTGGTACCGTCAAATTCGCGCAATACAGACCACTTTCATCGAATGAAGAAAGCCGTCCAAGATAAAGTGTTCTGGAATGGGGCATTGCAAGTACGGAAAGGTAATGGTGAGGAAGCCTGGTTAAGAACGATTATCCAGCCTGTTTTAAATGAGCGCAGAGAAGTAGAAAGCTTTTTTGTTTTTGCTTCTGAACTTACGCGAACGATCAAATCATCCCGTGAGCAAGAGGACATGCTAAATGCATTAAGTCGTTCTATGGCGGTGATTGAGTTCACATTAGATGGCCATGTTTTAAAAGCCAACGATAATTTCCTAAACACAATGGGTTATGCGCTTGATCAGATTCTAGGGAAGCATCATCGCATGTTTTGTGATCAGGAAGAGTCGAGCTCTCAAGCTTACCGTGAGTTTTGGCAACGTTTAGCAAAAGGGCAATTTTCATCAGAGCGATTCAAACGAGTTAACCGTTATGGTGAAGAGGTGTGGCTAGAGGCTTCATATAACCCTATCCATAACGACAGAGGAGAGCTCTACAAGGTCGTTAAGTTCGCGACAGATATTACCCAGCAGGTGATGCAGGAACAGAAAATGGCCCAGGCTGCGCAATTGGCGAACGAAATCTCCCAAGAAACTGGTACACAAACCCTGCAAGGGCAAGAGGTTATAGGCTCAACGTTAGAAAAGATGCAGATACTTTCCGAGCAAATGCAGCAAGCGAACACCGCGATTGACGAGCTTAAAGCGCACTCATCGCGTATTAGCGAGTTGGTAAATAGCATCAGTGGTATCGCTGACCAAACTAACTTATTGGCGTTAAATGCGGCGATAGAAGCGGCTCGTGCGGGTGAGCATGGTAGAGGTTTTGCCGTTGTTGCTGATGAAGTCAGACAGCTTGCTACAAGAACCAATGCAACCACCGATGAAATTGTCACAATGGTCAGTGAAAACCTACAGCGAACAGATAACGCAGTTAAGCTGATCGCTAAATGCCAAAAAGAAGCACTAGATACGCTAGAGCTCTCTGAAAAAGCAGGCAATGTGATGAATGAAATACAAGATGGCGCTAGCCGTGTTGTAGAGGCCGTGGAGCAATTTAACCGCTCGTTGTAGTTAATCAATAGGTTTTCATTGTAGGGGCGATGGGTAAAAAGCAATTCACCTTATTCAACCTGTATTGAGGAGCGTTGAAGTCGCAATACTACTCCTGCCGCAGTCAAGTTAAGCGTTTTGAAGGGGAGGTAGTTCGACACCCGGTACAGGTTTTAGCCAGTTTGCTTGCTGTATAGAATGCTAAAGTAATTTAGTATGCGAAAAGGCTTGCCTTAATACTTTGCCTGCATTTAATGTATCTAGCAGCAGAACTTCAATCTGCGTGACAACAATACAGGAGAGGATCGGGCTTTCACTTTTTCGCTCGACACAAACCCCTTTCAAATTTACACAATAGCGCAGTAAAAACTCTCTTGCTGCGCTATTGTGTGTTCCATATTTTGTGAGTACTTATGTTTAACTCAGAACGTAAAGCGACGGTTATTCTGGTTGCGACGACGATGATCGCGGCACTTGGCTGGATATTCTCTAAGGAAACAATACAGGGTTTACCACCTTTTGGCTTTATTGGGGCGCGATTTACTATCGCTTCGCTCTGCTTACTGCCTCTATGTTACCGACCTTTGCTGAAAGCAAACTTAAAAGATGTGCTTTCTGCTGGTGGTGTCGGGCTCCTGTTAGGCAGTGCCGTTATGACATGGATTTACGCTATTTCTATCAGTGATACTCTCGGGGAAGGCGCATTTATCATGAGCCTTTCCATGCTGTTTGTGCCGATTGTTGCATGGGTTATGTTTCGTCAACGACCACAACGAATTTTCTGGCTTTCTTTGCCTATCGCTGTATTAGGTCTTGCTTGTCTTTCTTTAGTTGGTGGCTGGAAACAATCGGCCAGTCAATTGTGGTTTCTTGGTGCAGCACTGGTTTTGGCGCTTCATTTTAATGTGAACAGCAAATACTCTCAAAAACTACCTGTGCTCCTGCTTACTTGCGTGCAACTTTTTTCAGCAGGTTGTTTAGGTTTGCTGGTTTCATTTTTTATGGAATCTTTCCCGGCAGAGGTGGACTCCTCTATTTGGTGGTGGTTTGCGTTGAGTACCTTATTAGCGACGAGCTTGCGTTACGTAATGCAAACTATGGGGCAAAAATTTGTTCAGGCAGGTAACGCTGCTCTAATTATGATATTAGAACCAGTTTGGACGGTTATTCTGAGCGTGCTGTGGTATGGCGAAGTGCTAACGGCAAATAAACTAGTAGGTTGTGTGCTTATCTTATTTTCTCTAATTATTTATCGTACTGGCGGGCGGTTTCGCTTCCCTACTCGAAAGTAGAGCAAATTAACTTGGGTTGGGAGAATTTGAGGTGCCGGATGGCCTTCTACGAAAGTGATAATACGCGGTTACGCAATGCTAATGACACTTTTGATGTAGGCTGCCGACCCAGCTCTTCGCTGATCATCCAGCCAGCTTTAGCCAGTAGCTCTAAGTCAATCCCCGTCTCTATTCCTAACCCTTGGCATAAATACAGTACATCCTCCGTTGCGACATTCCCTGATGATCCATGAGCGTATGGGCATCCACCCAGCCCAGCTACACTACTGTCGATGGTGTTGATGCCCATACTCAGTGCCTGATAAATGTTGGTGAGAGCTTGTCCCCATGTGTCGTGGAAATGGACAGCAAGCTGGGGAAGAGGTGCAACCAACATGACGGCTTCTAGCATAGCAGCGATACGGTTTGGCGTGCCTGTACCGATTGTGTCGCCTAGAGACACCTCATAACACCCTAAATCGATGAGTGATTTGACCACGCTCGCCACTTGTTTAGGGGCTGTCGGGCCATCGTAAGGGCAGTCGGCAACGCAGGATAGATAGCCACGAACAGGGATGCCGTGTTTGGTGGCTAATCGCATTACAGGTTCGAAGCGAGTTAGGCTTTCTGCAATCGAGCAATTGATATTGTGTTGGCAGAATCCTTCTGAGGATGAAGTGAAAATTGCGACCTGATTGGCGTCAGCCTCCAACGCTTGTTCTAAGCCTTTTAGGTTTGGAGTCAGGGCAGAGTAGGTAACATGATTTCGCCGTGTTATTGCTTTCATGACCTCTGTTGAGTCCGCCATTTGTGGCACCCATTTGGGTGAGACAAAAGAGCCCACCTCAATATGCGTTAACCCAGTATCAGAGAGTAAGTTGATCAGCCGGATTTTAGTCTGGGTCGCAACAGGAGATTCATTTTGCAACCCATCTCTAGGACCTACTTCGACAATCTTTACTTTGGAAGGTAGCATTACTTGTCCTGTGACTTGGTGACCCAACTTGGGCTACGTTTTTCAAGAAACGCTTGCAGCCCATCTTGACCTTGGGGTGATACTCTAATGTCCGCAATGAGCTTGCTAGTATAGTGAATCAGTTGTTGATCGATGGGGTTTTGATGACATTGATGGCAGAGCGTTTTCGCTTTACGCATCGCATCTGGGCTATTAAGTAGCAACGTCTTGATTACGCTATCGACCGCATTTTCAAGCTGTTTGGCTTCTTTCACTTCGTGCACAATACCAAACCGTTCGGCATCTTCGGCTGAAATGACTTCACCACTTAAGATATAGCGTCTAGCTTGTCTATTCCCCATCGCGCGCATGACGTAAGGCGCAATGGTTGCTGGAACTAAACCAAGCCTAACTTCACTTAAGCAAAAGTTGGCACTTTGGCTTGCGATGGCGATATCACTACAACAAATCAAACCCAAAGCGCCACCATAAGCGGAACCTTGTACAACCGCGATGGTGGGTTGAGGGAACGAATCTAATGTTTCCATGAGTCTTGCCAAGTTTTGGGCATCAACGAAGTTATCTTGCCTCGTGCTGTCGGCCATCGACTGCATCCAATTCAAATCGGCCCCGGATGAAAAGTGCTTGCCGTTACTTCTTAATACCAAGCACCGCACATCCGTTCGTAAAGCGAGATAATCTAGGCGGTGGATCAGCAAGTCGATCGTACAAGCGTCAAAAGCATTGTGTTTAGCTGTTCTGTTTAGGGTAATGGTCGCTACGCCATTATCATCGACATGCCAAAGAACATCATCTTGCCTTTGGGCGTTGGGAATAATGCTTGGTTGCATTTCCTGCATACTAACTTCCTTAATTCATCTTTGGGTGTTTACATTCTGAAGACGCCAAACTCGCTATCAGGAATGGGGGCATTTAATGCTGCCGTTAACGCTTGACTCAACACCTGACGCGTTTTTTTAGGGTCAATAATTCCGTCATCCCATAGCCGAGCACTCGCAAAATAGGGATGTCCTTGTGTTTCATACAAGTCTATGATCGATTCTCTAAAAATGTGCTCTTCTTGCTCTGACCACGCTTCCCCCTGACGTTCCTTCGCGTCTTTTCGAACTTGTGTTAAAACGCCTGCTGCTTGTTCTCCGCCCATCACAGAAATACGCGCGTTCGGCCACATCCACATCATGGTTGGATCATACGCTCGGCCGCACATGCCGTAATTACCAGCGCCGTACGATCCACCGATGATCACGGTAAACTTCGGCACGTCAGCACAAGCGACGGCCATCACTAACTTGGCGCCATGTTTTGCGATGCCTTCTTCTTCAACCTTTTTTCCGACCATAAAGCCGGTAATGTTTTGGAGAAAGAGAAGCGGTATTTTCCGTTTGGCGCACAGCTCAATAAAGTGCGCGCCTTTTTGTGCCGATTCAGAAAACAAGATACCGTTGTTTGCCACAATACCAATCAAGTGTCCTTGAATACGAGCGAAGCCACACACTAGCGTTCTGCCGTACAAGGCTTTGAATTCGTCGAAATTAGAATCATCGACGATGCGGGCAATAATTTCTCGAACGTCGAATGACAGTCGTAAGTTGGCATTCACAATTCCGTAGATTTCTTCTGCGTCGTAGCGGGGAGGAAGCACGGTGTTTTCTGGCTTAACAGGTCTTGTTCTATTGGCATTGGCAATGGCTTCTCTCGCAAGCATTAGGGCATGTTCATCATTTTCAGCGTAATAATCTGCGACACCAGATTTTCGACAATGCACGTCTGCACCGCCGAGCTCTTCACCCGTCACGACTTCGCCAGTGGCCGCTTTCACCAAAGGTGGCCCCGCCAAAAAAATGGTGCCTTGCTCTTTAACCATAATGGACACATCCGCCATGGCAGGAACGTACGCGCCCCCAGCAGTGCAAAGCCCCATCACAACAGCAACTTGGGGGATGCCTTTCGCCGACATTCTCGCTTGGTTAAAGAAAATGCGACCAAAGTGTTCTTTGTCGGGGAAGACGTCGGACTGATGAGGGAGATTTGCGCCACCGGAGTCCACCAAGTACACGCAGGGGAGTTGGCAACGTTGGGCTATCTCTTGCGCTCTAAGGTGTTTTTTTACCGTGAGTGGGTAGTAGGTTCCGCCTTTTACCGAAGCATCGTTGGCGATGACCATGCATTGAATCCCCTCTATGATACCAATGCCGGCGATAACACCAGCGCAGGGGATCGCTTCGTCATACACTTGCCAGGCGGCAAACTGGCTGATTTCAAGAAAGTCAGTGTTGTCATCAAGCAAGCGCGCGATGCGTTCTCGTGCGGGGAGTTTTCCTTTTTGCCTCTGGTGCTCAATGGCTTTTTCACCGCCGCCCTGTTTGATGGTCTCGATGTGTTGATTAAGTTGAGTGACCAACGTTTCCATCACGGCTTTATTGGAAAGAAATAACTCGTCAGTTGGCTTAGTTTTACTTTTGATAATGGCCATAATGACTTCCTTGTCGTATGTTCCGTTAGCGAGATTCTTCGAACAGCTCTCGGCCAATTAACATGCGGCGAATCTCTGAGGTACCCGCGCCGATTTCATAAAGCTTTGCATCACGTAGCAAACGACCAGCAGGGTATTCATTGATGTAGCCATTCCCACCGAGCAACTGGATTGCATCGAGTGCCATTTGTGTGGCGAGCTCTGCACTGTACAAAATCGCGCCAGCGGCATCTTTGCGTGTTGCGTTACCTCGATCACAAGCCGCTGCGACGGTATATACATACGCTTTTGCTGCACTCATTCGAGAGTACATATCGGCGATCTTGCCCTGAACTAACTGAAACTCGCCAATGAGTTTTCCAAACTGCTCTCGTTCATGTACGTACGGGACCACAATGTCCATGCAAGCTTGCATTATCCCGAGTGGTCCGGCAGCAAGGACGACGCGCTCGTAATCCAGCCCACTCATTAACACCTCGACGCCTTGATTCAACTCGCCA
Organism: Vibrio sp. 970; assembly: GCF_033339075.1. Lineage (NCBI taxonomy): Bacteria > Pseudomonadati > Pseudomonadota > Gammaproteobacteria > Vibrionales > Vibrionaceae > Vibrio > Vibrio sp. 970. Next base: position 399,630 of record NZ_JAWOTW010000003.1, on the reverse strand, counting down.
AGAATATTCTCTTTTGGCACTACGCAATGGTTAAATACAAGTTCGCAAGTATTCGAGCCTCTCATGCCTAGCTTGTCCAGCTTTTGAGCATGAGTGAAACCTGCGAAGTTACGTTCAATAATGAATGCGGTAATGCCACGTGAACCTGCGCTGACATCCGTTTTAGCGTAAAGCACCACTACGTCAGCATCGGGCCCGTTTGTTATCCACATTTTGTTGCCATTCAGTACAAAATGGTCGCCCTTGTTCTCCGCTTTCAGTTGCATGCTTATCACGTCTGAACCGGCATTGGGCTCACTCATCGCTAGGGCGCCAACGTGCGTACCATCAATGAGTTTTGGAAGGTATTTTTCGCGTTGAGAAGGCGTGCCGTTACGAAAGATTTGGTTGACGCACAGGTTAGAATGAGCGCCGTAGCTTAAAGCGACAGACGCAGAGGCACGGCTGATTTCTTCCATGGCAACAACATGAGCGAGGTATCCCATGCCTGCACCACCAAGCTCTTCATCGACGGTCACACCAAGCAACCCCATTTCTCCCAACAAAGGCCATAAATGATTCGGGAACTGGTTATCGCGGTCTATCTCAGCGGCGATGGGCGCAATATGTTCCGTAGCAAAGGCATTAACGTGTTCTCGGAGCATATCGATGGTATCACCAAGTCCGAAATTGAGTGGGGTATAGGTGCTTTTCATAACGTCTCCCGGTATCAGAGGTAAGGTGGAAAAGCCGGTAGCGGTGTTGCTAATTGAGTATAGCGTTTATGTCTGCTTGCTTTTGAGTGTTTGAATACAACGCTCCTTAGCGGCATTCAACTCAGCCATAACGACGCTGATGTCGTTGAGTTGTTGTTGTAGGACGGCTTGTTTCTCTTCAATGATATTGAGCATTTTCAATAACTGTCCTTCGGTTTGTTGCATGTCGTAGAGCTCGAAAAGTTCACGAATTTCTGCCAGCGAAAAACCGAGCCGTTTCCCTCTTAAAATCAGTTTGAGGCGAATTCTATCCCTGCGTTGATAAACGCGCATATTGCCTTTTCGCTCTGGTTCAATCAGACCCACGTCTTCATAAAACCGGATACTGCGAGTAGTAATATCAAACTCCTTGGCGAGGTCACTGATCTTGTATTTTTCCATAACATACTTACCTCGAATAAAAATCCAGTTTCTGGAAATCGAACCTTAAATGGGAAGGCCGAACATCAACTTTGAAATATAAACGTCTGCTTGGTGTGTTTTTTCATCTCATTGTAAAGGCTAGTGCTATGCTTACGTAAACGTCAAGAAATCGCGGAATGAAAGTTTGTTAGTGAAAAAGGCGATAAAGGCTGGTGTGGCGCTTGGTGAGTAATTCTATGTAGGGTGTCATCAGTCTGCCAAGTGTTCACATATACCTTAAGGGAATGCGAATCATGGGAAAAGACATCTGGATTGTCAGCGCGAAAAGAACGCCAATTGGGCGCTTTCAAGGCAAGTTGCAAACTTACTCTGCTCCTCAATTAGGCGCACTGGCGATCAAGGCGGCAATGCACGAAGTGAATGTGACTTCGGTGGATGAAGTGTTCATGGGATGTGTGCTTCCAGCAGGGTGTGGACAAGCTCCTGCTAGGCAAGCATCTATGGGGGCAGATCTTCCTTTGGGCGTAGGGTGCACCACCATTAACAAAGTGTGTGGCTCTGGCATGAAGAGCGTCCTGTTAGCGCACGATCTCATTAAAGCTGGAACGATTCGCTCTGCCATTGCTGGTGGTATGGAAAGTATGACCAATGCGCCGTATTTGCTGAGGGAGGCGAGAAAGGGAATGCGTATGGGGCACCAGTCTGCGTATGACCACATGTTTCTCGATGGGCTACAAGATGCTTACGAAGGGCACTTAATGGGTGTTTATGCTCAGCAAGTCGCTAACAGGCTTAAGTTCACCAGAGAGCAAATGGATGAATGGGCCGTGATGTCGGCAAAACGTGCGTTGGAAGCTCAAGAGCGAGGCTTGTTTGCCGATGAACTTTCGCCGGTTTCACTCAATACCAAGTCAGAACAAGCGGTGCTGGATTACGATGAGCACCCACGCTCGATTGACCTTAGTAAAATTCCTCAACTCAAACCTGCATTCGATGAAAAAGGTACGGTGACCGCTGCTAATTCGAGTGCCATTTCAGATGGCGCGGCGGCTCTTGTGCTTATGGATGAAGACACTGCGCGTCATCAGGGGCTTAAACCACTTGCGATCATCAAGGCGCACTCTACACATGCCAGAAAACCTGCAGAATTTACTTTGGCACCCGTCTACGCAATTGAGCAACTGCTGTTCCAGCTAGATTGGTCAATTTATGAAGTGGACCTGTGGGAAATCAATGAAGCCTTTGCCGTTGTGACACAAATAGCGGTGGCGGAACTTGGACTAGATACGAGCAAAGTAAATATTAAAGGTGGAGCTTGTGCGCTTGGGCATCCGATAGGGGCTAGTGGCGCACGAATTCTGGTGACATTGATTCACAGTTTGCGTCAGCTACAAGCGTTAGGCACCAATGGTGATCTCGAAGCCAAAAAAGTGATGCGGGGTGTTGCGTCACTTTGTATCGGCGGTGGAGAAGCCACGGCGATAGGCATTGAAATACCGCTTTAATTGAAATCAGAAAGGAGTAAATGATGACTCGTTTGGTTCCCTTGTTTATTGGTGGCGAGTTTCGTGAATCTCAAACATCGGATTGGGTTGAGGTAACCAATCCCGCCACTAATGATGTCATTGCGTACGTTCCATGTTCCACAGAGCACGAGATGGAAGCCGCCATTGATAATGCGAAAGAGACATTCCAATCTTGGAAAGAAGTGGCGATACCCGAGCGTGCCCGAGTTATGCTGCGTTATCAGCACTTGCTCAAAGACCATCATGATGAGCTTGCCACACTGCTTTCTCATGAGACGGGTAAGATTTTAGCGGATGCCAAAGGCGATGTGTGGCGTGGTATCGAGGTGGTTGAGCAGGCGGCAAACATTGCTAGCAACATGATGGGAGAAACCGTCGAAAACGTTGCTACGGATATTGATAGTTACTCAATGATTCAGCCCTTAGGTGTGTGTTGTGGTATCACGCCGTTTAACTTTCCAGCCATGATTCCGTTGTGGATGTTCCCAATCGCTATCGCTGCGGGCAATACGTTTGTGCTCAAACCATCTGAACAAGTGCCGTTGACCTCTATTCGTTTAGCCGAACTATTTGAGCAAGCTGGCGCGCCTAAAGGGGTGTTGCAGATTGTTCATGGCCGCAAAGAGCAAGTCGACTTTCTTCTGGCTCATCCTGATATTCGAGCGGTGTCATTTGTTGGCTCGGTTCCCGTTGCCCGTTATATCTACACCACAGGGACTAAACATTTTAAACGGGTTCAAGCTTTTGCTGGTGCAAAGAATCACATGGTGATCATGCCTGATGCAAACAAAGATCAAGTGGTGAATAACCTAATCGGAGCCTCCGTAGGGGCTGCGGGGCAGCGTTGTATGGCAATTTCTGTTGCGGTATTTGTCGGCGATTCAAAACAATGGATTACAGACCTCAAACAGGCAATGGCGAAAGTACACCCAGGGCCTTGGGACGATGAGCAAGCTGCTTATGGCCCACTGATCAGTGAGCAAGCTAAACAACGCGTATTGGACCTAATTGAAGATGGCAAACAACAAGGCGCAGTGTGTGAACTCGATGGCAGTCAGTGTGAAGTGGAAGGCTTTCCCGATGGAAACTGGATTGGCCCAACCTTGTTTAGCGGTGTAACAGCGAACATGTCGATTTACACGCAAGAGATATTTGGCCCTGTCTTAGTTTGTATGGAAGTCGAAACGTTGCAAGAAGCTATTGAGTTAGTGAATCGCAACCCTTACGGCAACGGAACTTCTATATTTACCGCTAATGGCGCTGCTGCGAGAAAATATCAGCATGACATTCAAGTCGGTCAGGTTGGGATCAATGTGCCTATTCCAGTCCCTTTACCATTTTTCTCCTTTACTGGTTGGAGAGGCAGTTTCTATGGTGATTTACATGCGTATGGTAAACAAGCAGTGCGTTTTTATACCGAGACCAAAACGGTGACGGCGCGTTGGTTTGATGACGATATTCCAACGGGGCCAAATCTGACCATCCAACTGCGCTGAGTGAATAAAAGGAGCTTTTATGGACTTTGAACTTAATGAAGATCAACGTGCATTTGCCGATACCGCTCAACAATTTGCCGATGAGCGTTTAGCACCGATGGCGGCGGAGTGGGATGAAAAGCAGATTTTCCCCAAAGACGTATTGAGAGAGGCGGGGGAACTAGGGTTTCTCAGTCTCTACACTCCAGAAGCGCAAGGTGGCCTAGGGCTGAGTCGCTTGGATGCTTCAATTATCTTTGAACAACTGGCCATGGGATGTACGTCCACTACGGCGTTTATGACGATTCACAACATGGTCAGTTGGATGATAGCCAGTTTTGCTACCGATGAAGCCAAAACGCAGTTCTGTCCGAAATTAGTTACGGGGGAGTGGTTAGGCTCCTATTGCTTAACTGAGCCTAACGCAGGATCAGACGCCGCTGCACTGACCACTTCCGCTACAAAAAAGGGAGATAAGTATGTCATCAACGGCGGCAAAACCTTTATCTCTGGCGCAGGAGAGACAGATGTTTTGGTCGTGATGGCGCGAACCGGAGAAGCGGGTGCCAAAGGCGTGTCTGCATTTGTTGTTCCTGCTCACGCAGATGGTATCAGCTATGGGCGCAAAGAACCCAAAATGGGTTGGAACAGCCAACCAACACGAGCGGTTACTTTTGAAAATGTCGTTATTCCAGCTAGCCATTTACTGGGCGAAGAAGGGCAAGGTTTTGTCTTTGCGATGAAAGGGCTTGATGGAGGGCGTATAAATATTGCGACCTGTTCCGTCGGTACGGCTCAGCAGGCCCTTGAACAGGCGACACAATACATTCAGGAGCGTAAGCAGTTCGGCAAGTCGCTTGCGCAGTTTCAAGCCTTACAATTCAAATTAGCAGACATGGCGACAGAGCTAGTGGCTGCTCGGCAGTTAGTGCGCTATGCCGCCAGCAAGCTCGACCGAAATGACCCAGATGCCACGGCTTATTGCGCGATGGCAAAACGGTTCGCAACCGATGTGGGCTTTCAGGTTTGCGACCAAGCGCTGCAGCTTTATGGCGGCTATGGTTACATCAAAGAGTATCCAATGGAGCGTCATTTCAGAGATGTGCGTGTGCATCAAATTCTGGAGGGAACGAACGAAATCATGCGCTTGATCATCGCGCGCCGTTTGCTCTCTGAGGAGTCGGCCTTGCTGTAGCGAAGTATTGGATTTGCTCATTGAGAAAGGATTCAGATATGCCATTAACCCAAGAAGCCATTCAACATACGATCACTAATCACGTTGCGGTGGTGACGATGAACAACCCGCCGGCCAATACGTGGACAGCAGAGAGCCTCAAGGTACTGAAGTCGCTGATACTCACACTTAACAATGATAAGCAGGTCTACGCACTGGTTTTAACCGGCAGTGGAGAAAAGTTTTTCTCTGCTGGTGCAGATCTCAAGCTATTTTCTGACGGTGACAAAGCGGTTGCGTTAGACATGGCGCGATGCTTTGGTGAAGCGTTTGAAACGCTCTCGGAATTCCGTGGTGTTTCCATTGCCGCTATTAATGGTTACGCCATGGGTGGAGGTTTAGAAGTGGCATTAGCTTGTGATATTCGAGTCGTTGAAGAGCAAGCGGTACTTGCTTTACCTGAAGCCAAAGTCGGACTTTTGCCCTGCGCTGGCGGTACCCAAAACCTCACAGCGTTAGTAGGGGAAGGCTGGGCAAAGCGTATCATTTTATGTGGAGAGCAAGTCAGCGCTGACAAAGCAAAAGAACTAGGCTTGGCTGAGGAGTTGGTCTCCAAAGGCGAAGCTTTAAGTAAAGCGCTGGAGCTTGCTGACTCTGTTGCGAACCAGTCGCCATCTTCTGTCGCCGCATGTAAGGCGCTCATTCAAAATATGCGCTCTGCGCCACTTAAGCACGGCTTAATGAAAGAGCGAGAGTTGTTTCTGACTCTTTTTGATACGGAAGATCAAGTTGAGGGTGTTCGCGCCTTTTTAGAAAAACGCCCACCGCAATGGAAAAACCGATAGGAGGCCACATGGCAGGGATGGTAGCCATTAGTGAAATAGAGTGCTTCGATGGCGTGCACCGCATTGGTATCGCAACGTTAGACAACACCGCTTCATTGAATGCATTGACGTATGACATGTTAGTCCAACTTAACGATCAGCTTATCAAGTGGCAAGACGATCCGCATGTGACTTGTGTGGTACTCACTGGCGCTGGAGAAAAAGCATTCTGTGCTGGTGGCGATGTTCGAGCTATGTATCACGTCATGCATAACGAGAGTAAAGAAAAAATCGTAGAGTTCTGTACGAACTATTTCTCGTTGGAGTATGAGTGTGACTATCTCATTCACACTTACAACAAACCCATTATCGGTTGGGGAGAAGGTATTGTCATGGGCGGTGGGATGGGGCTTTTTATGGGAACCAGCCATAAAGTTGTGACAACAACATCACGCCTTGCTATGCCAGAAATCAATATTGGACTGTATCCTGATGTGGGAGGTACGTGGTTTTTAAGCCAGATAGATCCGCAAGTGGGTTTATTCCTCGGATTGACAGGCTCCATGGTGAATTCAAGTGACGCTGTCACTATTGGTTTGGCCGATTGGTTACTGTTGGAAGAGCAGTATCCCACCTTACTGGATGAGCTAAAGCGGCTCCAGTGGTGCAAAGAAGATGCGAAAGAGTTGGTAACTGCGCTACTACAATTAATGGAAGAACAGGTTATTGATAGCAAACCAACCACGCAAATTTGTCCATACTTAGATCAGATAGAGGAAGCGTGCAAAGGCTTTGATCTTAATGCGATAGCACAGCGAATCATGGCTATCGAAGGGAATAGCCAGTGGATAGAAAACGCGAAACAAACGTTCGCATCGGGCAGTCCGATCACCGCGCATATTTGCTTCAGACAAGTGAAAGAATACCACAGCTTACCGCTTGCAGATTGCTTCCGCTTGGAGCTGAGTTTATCGATTCGCAGCGCCTTATTAGGTGAGTTTAAAGAGGGCGTCCGTTCTCGGCTCATTGACCGGGATGGCGAGCCGAGCTGGATATTTAACAGTGTCAGTGAAGTCGATGAAGATGTTATCGATACTTTGTTTACCTCGCTTTGGTCAGATAACGAGCATCCGCTTGCTAATTTGGGTGAACAAACACTAGGTCAATAAGGAGAATGATCATGAGTACCATCGCATTTATCGGTTTAGGAAGAATGGGGCATCCTATGGCGCAAAACTTACTCGCGTCTGGATTTAACGTGCAAGTATTCGATGTCGATAGCGAAGCCGCAAAGCAACTAGTACCTTTTGGTGCGGTAGTGGCGAGCTCTATCGAAGAGGTAGTAGATGGTGCTAGCACAGTCATCACGATGCTACCAGCAGGGTCTCACGTTCGTTCCGTGTATCTTGGTGACTTACACGGTGGCGTAGGTGTCCTCAATCTTGTCTCGCCAAGTACCTTGATGATTGATTGTTCAACCATTGATCCGGACTCCGCGCGATTAGTCGCCAATGAAGCGGCAAATAAACGCGTGTTGTTTGTCGACGCACCCGTTTCGGGGGGCGTTGCTGGCGCGAAAGCGGCGACATTAACCTTTATTGTTGGTGGTTCGGATCAAGCGTTTTCTAAAGCCAATGCGATTTTGCAGTATATGGGAAAAAATGTTTTCCATGCTGGCAAAGCAGGCGATGGTCAAATGGCGAAAATCTGTAACAACCTTATGCTCGGCATTTTAATGTCTGGTACGTGCGAGGCATTAAACCTAGGTATCGATCATGGACTCGATCCAAAAGTGCTATCAAACATCATGCTGCAAAGCTCTGGCCGAAATTGGGCATTGGAGCTTTACAATCCTTGCCCAGGCGTGATGGACAGTGCGCCAGCCAGTCACGATTACCAACCGGGCTTTATGAGCAAACTCATGCTAAAAGATCTCGGTTTGGGGTTAGATGCGGCGTTACAAACACATTCTTCGGTTCCGATGGGGTCGTTAGCGCGCAACTTATATTCTTTCCACAACGCGAGCGGCCACGGCGAGCTCGATTTCTCAAGCTTATTTGAGTTATACAAGAGTAAGAAAGGCTAGACTGAGTTTTGTGACAAACCAGCCCAAGATGGTGACCTAAAACGCGCATCATTTCGGCCAACTCAGACTGGTTGAGATAGAGAACATTACGAGCTATGGAGTGCACCAATATGGACATAAAAAGTAGTGTTATTGCCATTACAGGAGCAGGGCAGGGGCTTGGGCAAATGATGGCCATTACCCTTGCTCAAGCTGGCGCTGATTTAGCGTTGTTGGATGTAAACGCCAGTGGCTTAATGGAAACACAAGAACAGTGTCGAATGCTGAGTGCGAAAGCGTTGACATATCAAGTGGATGTCACCAACGAAATCGACGTTGAAACCACGTTTGAAGCGATTATCCAAGATTTTGGTCAACTCAATGGGTTAGTCAATAACGCTGGCGTGTTAAGAGATGGGTTACTTGTAAAAGCAAAAGATGGCGTGATCAGTAAGATGTCTTTGGATCAATTCAACTTGGTCATGAACGTTAACGTGACAGGAACGTTTTTGTGTGGGCGTGAAGCTGCCGTCAAGATGATTGAGAGTGGCTCCCAAGGCGTTATCATCAATATTTCTAGTGTTGCGAGAGCTGGGAATATCGGACAAACCAATTATTCTGCGTCAAAAGCGGCGGTCGCGACCATGGCGACAACATGGGCTCGTGAGCTCGCAAGATACGGTATTCGCGCGGCGGCGGTTGCACCAGGTGTAGTTCATACCGCGATGGCAGAGCAAATGAAACCCGAAGCCATAGAGCGATTAGAAAAGATGATCCCAGTTGGCAGGATGGGCGAAACAAGCGAAATCGCGCATGCTGTAAAATACATTATTGAGAGTGATTACTTTACTGGCAGGGTTTTAGAAGTGGATGGCGGCATTCGTATGTAAGTGATCACTGAAATAAGGCTCTGATAGACCTGAATAATAAGTCTCTTTCCATTTCAACATTTTCTATGTTGTGGAGTGCTAATTCTGCGCAACCCAAATGTATTTACAACTTATGTTTGGATTTACCTTGAGAATGATTTCTCACAATCCAATAAAGAGATGTAAATACCACTCAAATATTAAGTGAAATCATTAATTTGATGCTGATCACACTTTTGGTTTTTTAGTTTCCGCTTCTCATTAAGGCTATCTGCGTAAATGAAGTTGATAGTCAGTCTCATCAATTTTAAGTTTCAACTATTTGTTTTTAAATAATTAATTGTTGAAGCACGAGAAATTCGTGTTGAGGTTAATATTCGATTTAAAGTGTGTAACTTCCATTAATGGAAGGTTAGTTTCCAGTTGTGGCTAATGAGCTTTAACTTTTTACTCCTCATAATGCGCCAAATGTAACATAGTGTTTCAAAGTGTAACAATAAACTCACACTAAGAGTGTGGTTTTGATCTCCACTCAATTCCGTTTTGTTTCGCTCTGAGCCCGACGTTACTCATGCTCAACACATAAACATTCTAATGACTATAACAACTGGTTCTTGGCTTGGTACCAATCGTATCGTAGTAAATAACGGTTCATTCTAGCTGGTTAAATGCTTGATGACGAAGTTGAAAAATTGTAAGTAGAATAACTACTTATCGAAGTTTCTTCTTGTTCTCATACATTACCTCTGCGCTATGTGTGAGCTCTTATTTACTTTGATTGGCATCTGCTTTGAAACCAGACAACCATCGAGAAAGTTAATGGAAGCCTCAAGATATAAACGCATCTTGTCGAGGGGAAGTTTGGCGTCCGTCATACTTATGCTCTCAGGATGTAATTCAGCTTTACTTGACCCCAAAGGTGCCATTGGTGTGCAAGAAAAAGAGTTAATTATTACTGCTCTTTTGCTGATGTTGATCGTTGTAATCCCTGTGATTTTAATGACGATTTACTTCGCTTACCGATACCGCGCCTCTAACACTGAAGAAGAGTACGCACCCGAGTGGTCACACTCGACCAAAATCGAAGTGGTGGTATGGACAATTCCAATCATCATCATTGCGATTCTTGCGACGATCACATGGCGTTCGACTCATGAACTAGAGCCCTCTAAACCATTGGAAAGTGATGTTAAACCAATGACCATCGAAGTGGTGTCACTCGATTGGAAATGGTTGTTCATCTATCCAGAAGAAAACATTGCGACGGTGAACTATGTGGCGTTCCCGAAAGATGTGCCAGTGCAGTTCAAACTGACTTCGGACAACATCATGAACGCGTTTTTCATCCCTCGCTTAGGTACACAGATCTACGCGATGCCAGGCATGGTTACCAAGCTTAACCTGATAGCGAACCACGAAGGTGACTACAAGGGCTTTGCATCGAATTACAGCGGCGAAGGCTTTTCGCAAATGAAGTTCACAGCTTCAGCAATGTCTGATCGTGCTGCGTTCCTAAATTGGGTGCAGAAAGTGAAGGCGAGCCCTGATCGTATTGAAGATTGGGAGCAATACAGCTCACTGGCAGCGCCAAGTATCGCAGAGCCAGTCACTTTGTTCTCTAGCGTTCCTCCGTTCTTGTTCACCGACGTTGTGACTCAGCATCCTGGTTCAATGAACTGTTTGCCTGAAAACCAAGGATAATCGTAATGTTTGGAAGATTAACTCTTGATTCAGTTCCATTCCACGAACCTATTATCGTCATCACCCTAGCGGTTGTGGCGCTGGTTGGTTTAGCCGTAGTTTACGCGGTGACCAAAGCCGGAAAGTGGCAATATTTGTGGAATGAATGGTTTACTTCAGTAGACCATAAAAAACTTGGCTTCATGTACATCGCAGTAGCGATGGTGATGCTTGTTCGTGGTTTTGCTGACGCAGTCATGATGCGTAGTCAGCAACTCCTTTCTTCTGCGGGTGAAGCAGGTTACTTACCACCGCATCACTACGATCAAATTTTTACTGCCCATGGCGTGATCATGATCTTCTTCGTAGCGATGCCATTGGTCATTGGTCTGATGAACATCATCGTGCCATTGCAGATTGGTGCGCGTGACGTAGCTTTCCCGTATCTGAATAACTTGAGCTTCTGGCTGTTTGTTGTAGGTGTCATCCTAACAAACATGTCTCTCGGCTTAGGTGAATTTGGTCGTACCGGCTGGTTGGCGTATCCGCCGCTTTCAGGTATTGAGGCTAGCCCAGGAGTCGGGGTCGACTATTGGATTTGGGCGCTGCAGATATCAGGTGTTGGTACGACGTTAACAGGCGTGAACTTCTTCGCGACCATTTTGCGTATGCGTACACCGTCTATGCCAATGATGAAGATGCCAGTTTTCACTTGGGCGTCTCTGTGTGCAAACATTTTGATCATCATTTCATTCCCAATCCTAACGGTGACTATCGCTCTGCTTACGCTGGATAGATACCTAGGCATGCACTTCTTTACCAATGATCTTGGCGGCAACGTAATGATGTACGTCAACCTGATTTGGGCTTGGGGTCACCCAGAAGTGTACATCTTGATCTTGCCAATTTTTGGTGTGTTCTCAGAAGTCACCGCAACCTTCTCACGTAAAAAGTTGTTCGGTTACACATCGCTAGTTTGGGCTACCGTAGTTATCACGATTCTTGCCTTTGTCGTTTGGCTACACCACTTCTTTACGATGGGGTCTGGCGCGAACGTAAATGCCTTCTTCGGTATTGCCACGATGATCATTTCTATCCCAACAGGGGTGAAGATCTTCAACTGGCTATTCACGATGTACAAAGGCCGCATCCGCTTTACGACGCCAATGATGTGGACGGTGGGTTTCCTGATCACCTTTACTGTTGGTGGTATGACGGGCGTACTAATGGCTGTTCCGGGCGCAGATTTCGTTCTGCATAACTCAGTATTCCTTATCGCTCACTTCCACAACGTTATCATCGGTGGTGTGGTGTTTGGATGTTTCGCTGCGATCACTTACTGGTTCCCGAAAGCGACCGGTTTCACCATGAATGAAACTTGGGGCAAACGCGCGTTCTATCTTTGGATTATTGGTTTCTTAATGGCGTTCTTACCGCTTTACGCGCTGGGCTTCATGGGGATGACTCGTCGTTTAAGCCAAGACATCAACCCAGAATACTTCCCACTGTTGTCGATTGCCGCAGCAGGTACGGTTGTGATTGCGCTGGGCGTATTGTCTCAGTTCATCCAAATTTACGTGAGTATCCGTGACCGCGAGCAAAACCGTGATCTAACTGGTGACCCGTGGGGTGGTCGTACTCTTGAGTGGGCAACATCGTCTCCACCGCCGTTCTACAACTTTGCGCACCTACCAAAAGGTGATGTGCTGGATGCCTTCTGGTACCAGAAACAAAGTGGCGAGTTCGATCCAACTAAAGAAGTGGAATACGAACGTATTCATATGCCAAAAAACACGGCAACAGGCATCTACGTGTCGGCTTGGTCGCTCCTATTTGGCTTCGGAATGATTTGGTACATCTGGTGGCTAGCGGCGGCAAGTTTGGTCGGTATTATCGTGACGTGTATTCAGCATAGCTATAACGATGATGTGGATTACTACGTGGAAGTTGAAGAGATCAAAGCAATTGAGACCGAACGTCGAGCTCAGCTTGAAGAAGCGAAGAAAAACTCAGTGAAAGACAGCGAAAGTAAAGATGATCTGGAGGTGACGTATGCAAACTAATATCGCAGCACATCACGACCATGATCACCACCATGACACGAATGGCAACAAGCTATTTGGCTTCTGGGTTTACCTGATGAGTGACTGTGTACTGTTTGCGACCTTGTTCGCGACTTACGCTGTGCTGTCGAGCAATTCAATTGCGGGCCCAACAGGTAAAGACATTTTCGAACTCCCATTCGTTTTTGTCGAAACCATGCTGCTGCTGTTTAGCAGTATCACATTTGGTTTTGGCATTATCGCGATGAAGCGCAACAACGTTGCTGGTCTCAAACGTTGGATGTTAGTCACGTTCGCGCTTGGTCTTGGCTTTATCTGTATGGAGGTCTATGAGTTCCATCACCTGATTGAAGAAGGCTATGGCCCACAAACCAGTGCATTCCTGTCGGCATTCTTTACGTTGGTTGGTACGCACGGCCTGCACGTAACCTTTGGTCTGATTTGGTTAGCGGTAGCATACCATCAACTGTCGACGAAAGGTCTGAACGACAATATGGCAATGCGCTTTAACTGCTTAAGCCTATTCTGGCACTTTCTAGATATCGTTTGGATTTGTGTCTTTACCATCGTTTACTTACTGGGGGTAATGTAATGGATCAACATGTAGAAACCAGTGCGTCAGATTACGTGAAAGGCTTTATTGCCTCACTGATTCTGACGGTAATTCCGTTCTACTTTGTTTGGACGAAATCATTACCAGATACAACGACCTATGCGATTCTATTTGGATGTGCATTAGTGCAGATATTTGTTCACTTTAAATACTTCTTGCACATGGAAACAAAAACATCCGACGGACGTTGGAACCTTGTATCACTGATGTTTACCGCCATTGTTGTACTTATCCTTATCGCTGGCTCGGTATGGATCATCTACAACATGAACGTCAACATGAAGTTGTAGGTCAAGGTATGCTGAAAAGTTATTTGTCTATCACTAAACCGGGCATTATTTTCGGCAACCTGATTTCTGTTGCGGCGGGGTTCTTCCTCGCCGCAAAAACAGAACCAGCCAGTCTAATGTTGTTCGTTACGACGTTAGTTGGTGTTGGGTTAGTCATCGCTTCAGGTTGTGTGGTGAATAATATTTTCGATCGTGATATCGACCAAAAGATGGCACGTACACGAAATCGTGAAACAGTGAAAGGCAACATCAATATCGATATTGCGTTTGTTTATGCACTTGCTTTATTGCTGGTAGGAACCGCACTGTTATTTATCCGAGTGAATCCACTATCCGCTGCCGTCGTGTTGCTTGGCTACGTGTATTACGTGTTCTTTTACACGATGTGGTACAAACGTAACTCGGTGTATGGAACCTTAGTGGGAAGTATCTCAGGCGCAGTTCCGCCATTGGTGGGTTACTTGGCGGTAACAAACTTCATTAGCTTGGAAGCGATTTTACTCTTTACCATGTTCTGTCTCTGGCAAATGCCGCACTCGTATGCCATTGCCATGTTCCGCATGCAAGACTACCGAGAAGCCGGGATTCCCGTATTGCCAGTTAAAGAGGGCATTCATAAAGCGCATCGACACATGAAAGCGTATGTCGTGGCTTTTGGAGCAGCATCATTGGGGTTATTTTTACTAGGTGAAGCCGGGTATGAATACTTAGCAGTTGCAGCGGTTGTTTGCTTTATGTGGACGAAAGTGACCTTTCGCAGCATTGATGACAACAACTACATCGCTTGGTCAAAGTCGGTGTTTAAAGTCTCACTGCTAGTGGTGATGGGGATCAGTGGTGTGCTTGGCGTCGAGTTGATTCCTCTAGCTCTGTAATAACCAAACCTAAGCGTTTGCTACGCGCTAATATCTTTTGCTGCTGAATGCATGAATGACCTTACCTAGAAGTAAGGTCATTTCACTTTCTATTGTCCTTTATTTTCACTGTTTTTCCTGTTCCTCCTCTAGCTTCACTATCACGTATTCATATCTAAAAGCAAAAACAACCAGTGTGTAAAACATAGTGAAGCACGTTTCCGCTGACGCGTAATAATGCCAAGAAATAGCGACTTTTAAGCTAAAAAGTATAAACAGCGCAATAACTCTACTTACCATATGAGAATTCAATATCGATAGTTTGTAATGTAAACATTTGGGGGGAGTGCTAGTTCCCATAGCAGCATACAAACTAACAATGTGAATGTTTGAGTTGAATCACCAGCTAGCGAAATACAAAAGTTTTACGACTGAAAGTGGGTGAGGAAGCATCTTAGCTCCAGTGAAATGAACACGATTAAGAATCATCCTTTTACATAATCTAAAAACTCACCAAACCTTAACCCAGATTAAAGTTTTGTCGTCTCCGAGGCATTAAGGTGCGCCTGTAGTTTGCAGGTCTCAAGGATTCAGAGAAGGAACAGCCATACATCGTGTATCGCTGTTCCTTTTTCGTTCTTGTTTACTTGCGAAAAGATAAAATATAAAGACAACTTTAAGAGGACTGGTTTTGAGCATTTTGTTTTCCGAAGCCCGCATTGGCAACATGATCCTAAAGAACCGTTTTGTGCGAAGCGCAACGTGGGAGAACATGGCGACCGAAGATGGTCACATGACGGTAAAGCTTTACGATATTTACGAAACGCTTGCGAAAGGGGAAGTTGGGCTTATTGTCACGGGTTATGCCAATATCGTTGAAGAAGAGAAACCCAACGCAGGTATGATGGGGATCTACAACGACTCTTTTATTGAAGAATACAAAAAGCTAACAGAGCTAGTACATCAACAAGATTCTAAAATCGTGATGCAAATTGCTTACGGTGGCACCAAAACCACCCATAACGTCGGTGAGCGTGTCATCTTCGCTCCGAGTGACGTGCCTGAGCGTGGTACAAATACGCAAGGCAAAGCGATGACAAAGGACGAAATAGACTACATCGTAAAGGCATTCGCATTGGCGAGTAAACGTGCTCAAGACGCTGGTTTTGACGGCGTAGAGATTCATGCGGCGCACACTTATTTAATTAACCAGTTTTTAAGCCCGTACTATAATCGTCGCGAAGACGAATATGGTGGTGACTTAGAAAATCGCATGCGCTTTCTTTTAGAAATTTATTCTGAAACCAGAAAGCTGGTTGGAAGCGAATTTCCCATCCTCGTTAAACTGACGGCAACAGAGTTCTTTGACGGCGGTTTAACGTTCAATGAAACTCGCGTCGTCTGCAAGAAACTTGAAGAAATAGGCGTTGATGCGATCATCGTATCTGGCAATGTTCACGGCAAAGCAAACGAACTTGTTGGTCAAACGTTCGATGGTTACACACTACAAGAAGAAGGTTACTTTCACGAATATGGTCACGTGATCAGCCAGGACGTTAGCATACCGGTGATTACTGTCGGCGGGCTGAGCGACATTGATGCGATTGAGAAAATTGCAGAAAACACAGATATCCAATTTTTTGCTGTGTCACGCCCTTTATTGGCTGAGCCACAGTTGATCAAACGTTGGAAAGAAGGCAATCGCGCACCAGTAGATTGTGAACGTTGCTCAAAGTGTCGTACCAAGCGTGGTAACTTTTGCGTGGTGTATAAGAACCGAAATCGTCGCAAAAAATAGAACGAAGCGAATACACAAATACAAATTAGCCTCCACTCTGAATATGGAGGCTTTTAATTATCCGCATGTTAATCGAACCATTATTTATCTTCTTTTTGATAGTTTAAATAATGCACACAAAGATCGTGAAATGCTTTAGCTTGAGGCGAGATCGTGCGATCGGTTAACGTAAATATACCAATTTGCCTTTCAAGTGGTGGATCGATAAGCGGAATCCAAACCAAGCGTGTTTCATTGGTTGGGAAAGCAAGCTTAGGTAGGGTCGTGACACCAATCCCAAGTTCTAAGACAGAAAACAGCGAAGTAATATTTTCGACCGAATAGAGCGCTTGCTGACTCAGAGCTCTTGCTGGGGTTGGATCGAGAAGTGTACAAGTGCCGTTACGGATAAAGGGTTGTTCCAACAAAGTTTGCCACTCGATTCCTTCTGGATGACTCGCAATAGGGTTGTCCTTTAAACACACCACGCCTATTGGATCGGCTAACAGCGGCGTAAAGTCAATGCCGCCCTCATCGAGGTGAGAGGGGTTACCGAGCGCTAAGTCGACCTCACCGGAGAGTAGGCGAGCCTCGACGCCAGCGGCATTATCGTCTATCAAGCTTACTTCTACATTTGGATACTGTTCGCAAAAGGCGCCCAACACGCTAGGAATGAGCTTCGCTGCAACAGAAGGAACGCTCGCAATTCGCACTCTCCCTTGCTGTCCGGCAGCGGCTGCTTTGAGATCGTTGTCTAGTGCACTGTAGATATTGAGAAACTGAACCACTTTGGGAAGACAAATTTCACCAAACGGGGTCAATTTGGTTTTGTTTCCGGGTTCAAACAGCGTTTGCCCTAGAATTCTTTCAAGCTCTTTTATCGATGTTGACAGTGCCGCCTGAGAACGATTTGCACGATGTGAAGCGGCTCGAAAGCCTCCTTCCTCGACTACCATCACAAAATGCATTAATTGTTGAAGCTTAATACTCATCCCTAATGCCTCTTAATCCCTTTATTTACGTTATTTTAAATAGAGCGATAAGTTTAACTTATCAAATGTCAAAAATTTACCGTTAGATTTATCGCCTGTCAATGTGCATCATTTAACCATATTGAAACAAAGTTGTTACAAAGGTTGAAAGGCACGTGAATACTCCTACTAAAAAACACCCAGTTAAAACCAGTCTATTTGCTTCTAAAGCGCCGCTTGAATGGGCGATAGTCAACAACGGAACCCTGTATACGGCTCAAATTCCTATTGATGACACAGGCGCGGTTGTGGAAGGCGGTATCGAAGCACAAACACGTCAAACCTTTAACAATCTCATTCACACCCTGGAGTGTGCAGGGGAGTCTTTGGACTCGGTGTTGCAGGTCCTGATTTATGTGACCGACAGAGAATACTTAAAGACCGTTAACCAAGTGTACGCGGAATATTTTGAAGCGCCGTACCCAAATCGCGCCGCCATGGTGGTTGCAGGGTTAGCGCGAGAAGAGATGTTGGTGGAGTTTGTTGTCTACGCGTCGGCAAGCCAACCAGAATAAATCCAATAAGAACAATTAGAGATCACTGAGTGGGTGGCTTGCCATCACAAATCGGAAGAACAAGGAAAGAACCATGACTTTTATTAACAATGTTCAAGCAGAAAAATCCCTCTATATAGCAGGTGAATGGCAATCGGGCATGGACACCATCGCCAATATTAACCCTTCTGATATCAGCGAAAACATTGGCGATTTCGCACAAGCGAGTGTGTCGCAAGTAGAGCAAGCGATTCAAGCGGCTAAATCAGCGCAGCCAGAGTGGGAAAAAACACCAATCGAGCGCAAGCAAGCAGTGCTACAAGCGATTGGTGATGAGCTCATTGCACGATGTGACGAATTGGGCACCTTGCTTTCGCGTGAAGAAGGCAAGCCATTTGCTGAAGGTCGAGGTGAGATATACCGTTCTGGCCAATTCTTCCAATACTTTGCTGCTGAGGTTCTGCGTCAAATTGGCGATAACGCTGCTTCCGTCCGTCCAGGTGTCTCCGTTGAAGTTACTCGCGAAGCCGTCGGCGTTATCGCCATTATCTCTCCTTGGAACTTCCCAACAGCAACAGCGGCTTGGAAAATCGCGCCAGCACTTGCGTTTGGCAACAGCGTCGTCTGGAAGCCTGCCAACCTCACCCCAGCAAGTGCCGTTGCGCTGACAGAGATTATCCATCGCCAAGGTTTACCTGCTGGCACGTTTAACCTCGTTTTGGGTAGCGGTTCGCAAGTCGGTAATACCCTTATCAATTCGAAGGATGTGAACGGCGTTAGCTTCACTGGTTCTGTGGACACTGGCCGCAAAGTTGCAGCGGCAACAGCACCAAATTTTGTGCGTTGTCAGCTAGAGATGGGTAGCAAAAATGCGCTCGTAGTGGCAGATGATGCAGACATTCAAATTGCTGTCGAAGCGACAATCGCAGGCTCATTCTCGGGTGCAGGTCAAAAATGTACCGCGTCTTCTCGTCTTGTGGTTATGGACGGAATTCACGACGCGTATGTTGAAGCGCTAATCAAACGCATGAGCGAACTTAAAGTGGGTCACGCTCTAGAAGAGGGCGTATTCATGGGTCCTGTTGTTGATGGTAACCAGCTGAATGCGAACTTTGAGTGGATCGAAAACGCTCGCCAAGCGGGCGCAGAGCTGGCTTTTGGTGGCGAGCGTCTGAGCCTAGAGCATGACGGGTACTACATGTCACCAACCCTGTTCTTGAACACACAAAACAGCTGGGAAGTGAACCAAGAAGAAGTCTTTGCGCCAATGGCGAGCGTGATTCGCGTTTCTGATCTGGATGAGGCAATTGCAGTCGCGAACGATACGCGCTTTGGCCTGACAGGCGGCATTATCACGCAAAGCTTGCGCAATAGCGCGATCTTCAAACAGCAAGTCCAAACGGGCTGCGTCATGGTTAACTTGCCAACTGCGGGTACAGATTATCACGTTCCATTTGGTGGCCGTAAAGAATCTAGCTTTGGTCCTCGTGAGCAAGGTCAGTACGCCAAAGAGTTCTACACCGTAGTGAAAACCGCTTATCAGCGTCCTTACTAAGATCGGCAGGGTAACTGATGGTGTCAGTTGCCCGCACGAAAAGGCTAAGAAATTGTTTAAGGAGTGGTTATGTACCAACAACGGATTGTGATTGACGGATTGCAGTACTGCAATTGGGATCGAGAGTATTTCCAAACGCTTAAGGCGAGTGGCATTACTGCCGTTCATGCCACCATCGTCTACCACGAAACTGCGCGCGAAACCTTAACGCGTTTTGCTGAGTGGAACTTGCGCTTCGAGCAAAATGCGGACCTCATCATGCCTATTTATTCAATGGCAGATGTAGAAAAAGCCAAAGCAGAAGGCAAAGTCGGCATCTTCTTCGGCGCGCAAAATTGCTCACCAATCGATGATGAAATTGGTCTGATTGAAGTGATGCGCCGCCAAGGTCTGCTGATCATGCAACTGACCTACAACAACCAAAGCTTACTGGCGACAGGTTGTTACGAACAAAACGATTCCGGCGTAACTCGCTTTGGTAAGCAAGCTATTGAAGAGATGAACCGAGTCGGGATGATCATTGATATGTCCCACAGTGCGGAGCGTTCTACGTTGGAAGCCATCGATCTTTCTTCGCGTCCAATTTGTATCAGCCATGCTAACCCGACGTTTGCGCATGACGCACTGCGCAACAAATCCAACACCGTGATCAAAGCACTGACGGAGCGCGGTGGTTTGATTGGATTCAGTTTATATCCATTCCATTTGCCAAATGGCAGCCAGTGCACGCTGGATGATTTCTGCCAGATGGTAGCGAAAACCGCAGACATGTTTGGCGTCGACCATTTAGGCATCGGTAGTGATCTGTGCTTAAACCAACCGCAACAAGTATTGGAATGGATGCGCAACGGGCGTTGGTCAAAAGCGATGGATTACGGCGAAGGTTCAGCAAGTAACTCGGGATGGCCAGATGCGCTGCCATGGTTCTGCGGCAGCGCAGGGATGGAGAACATCTACAACGGATTAATGGGTCACGGATTCAGTGAATCTGAGGCTGGAAAAATATTGGGTGAAAACTGGTTCAACTTCCTTAAAGAAGGATTAGAGCCTATTTCATAGCATTCCCCAAAGTAGGAACCGCCTGCCCACATAATAACAATACGGCAGGCGTAAAACTCACATTTGTAGCCAGTCTTTGGCTGCTGCAAAGAACCTCTGGAGCCAGAGTATGTCTGATTTAACCAATAGCATGAAAGCTTCCACGATGAGCGTGTCATCGGGCAAGTCAAAAGCAAAACACAACACATCAACAACAGAAAACACGACGGACAAATTAGGACTGAATAACCCGGCCTTTTGGTATAGCGGTGGTTTCATCGCGTTGTTCGTTGCTATTGCACTTTATGACGGCGAGCTGTTATCTACGATCGTTAACGCTGGCTTTGGCTGGGCAGTTCAGGTATTTGGTCCATACTGGCAGTTACTGCTGCTTCTCACTTTTCTTATTGGTCTTGGCTTGGCTGCAGGGCGAACAGGCAAGGTGATGTTGGGCGGGATTGCAAAACCAGAAATGGATTCTTTCCGCTGGATGGCGATTATTTTCTGTACCTTATTGGCTGGTGGTGGTGTTTTCTGGGCCGCGGCTGAGCCTATCGCGCATTACGTTAGCCCACCCCCGTTGTACGGCGCGCAAGATAACCCGCAGCAAGGTGCGGTGAATGCGTTGTCGCAATCCTTTATGCACTGGGGCTTTCTGGCTTGGGCGATTGTAGGTAGCTTAACTTCCATCGTGGTGATGCACCTGCATTACGACAAAGGCTTACCGCTAAAACCCCGTATTTTGCTTTATCCAGTCTTGGGCGAACGAGCGCTTAAAGGCCAGCTCGGTGCATTGATTGACGCATGCTGCATTATCGCGGTAGCCGCGGGCACCATTGGTCCAATTGGGTTTCTGGGCTTGCAGGTTAGCTACGCGTTAAATGCATTGTTTGATATTCCTGATGGCTTTACGACTCAGCTTATCATCATCTTGTTTGCGATTGCGCTTTACACCTTGTCAGCACTCAGTGGATTAAGCCGAGGCATGCAACTGCTTAGTCGTTACAACGTGATTCTGGCCATGGCATTGATGGTTTACATCCTGTTTTTTGGTCCTACGAATTTTATCTTTAACGGATACATTCAAGGGGTCGGAAGCATGTTGGATAACTTTATCCCAATGGCGACCTATCGCGGTGACGAAGGTTGGCTAAGTTGGTGGACAGTATTTTTCTGGGGCTGGTTCCTTGGTTATGGTCCGATGATGGCAATCTTTATTGCGCGTATTTCCCGTGGTCGCACTATTCGCCAAGTTATTTCCACCATCAGCATTGTGGCTCCGCTCACCACCTGTTTTTGGTTCACGATTGTAGGCGGCTCTGGCCTAGCGTTTGAAATTACTGAACCGGGTAGTGTGAGTGCGGCGTTTGAAGGCTTTAACTTGCCAGGTGCTTTGCTTGCGGTGACTCAGCAACTACCAATGCCAATGCTGACTTCAATTCTATTTCTGATTTTAACCACGATCTTCATCGTCACGACGGGCGATTCAATGACCTACACCATCAGTGTTGTGATCAGTGGTGAAACGGAGCCGAATGCGATCATCCGTACCTTCTGGGGCGTAATGATGGGTGTGACAGCTCTGATCCTGATTTCGCTTGGCTCTGGCGGCATCTCTGCACTGCAATCTTTCATTGTGATTACCGCGGTTCCGGTTTCGTTGATTCTGTTACCGTCACTTTGGAATGCACCGCAAATCGCAATCAAAATGGCGAAAGAGCAAGGGCTATAACAATTATCTAATTCAAACAACGTGGAGCTTGTGCGGGTGTTTCCTCCTGCATCCGCACAAACCCTAGTATTCTTACAATAACAAATAGGTGGTGAGCAAAATGGATGCACATCGTTCTACTTATACGGAAGCAACTATGCGCGATGCAGCGATTGTCATGGCAGCCGAAAGGCTTGGCGCAATGCGCCAAAACCGAATCAGCTTTGTTCGCAGTCTGATTCGTAATATGGCAAGCCAAAACTGGCAAGTAACCAAGCATGAGTGGCAGCTTTGTCCTCGTGGTTATGGTCATGTGATTTACAAATTGACCACGCCAGAGCACGTTTATCATTTGGTGGTATTCTGTGATGAAATTGCCGACGACGAGCGTAATGATCGCGTCATTGCTGAAAAGTGGGACGTCACATTTGCACTGGTTCAAGGCGATGTTGATGTTACTTTGTTGGAAAGATTGCGAGAAAATGTACCGCTGCAAGAAGCGGGACGTAATCCAAACAACGTACTTGTTCTTGCTCGCGCAAACAAAAGTGTGCGCGTGTTTGAGCACATTGTTAGCGCGCTTTCTCAAGGCGAGCAGCCTGAGCCGAAAGAGTTAGCGGAAGTGGGTTATATCCTGCGTACCACAGCTGTTTATGGTAACGGAAAGTTTGGTATCGCCGACTTCAAACTGTTAGAGAATAACTCAGATTTCAGCCAGTCTTTTAGTGCGCAAATGTGTGCCGTATATATGTTGCGTGAATTCAGCCTAGATTGGGTGCACTATCTGGCACTTCAACAAGGTGGCGACAACGCGGTGGCTTTGCATCGTGGCTTGCAGCGCTACCTTGGTGTCGGCAATGCTACTGGCTTAGGCATGGCTCCATACTTGATTAATCACCCGTGTATTGTTGACCAATGGATGGCCTCTCGCGAGCGTGCGGTAGCGCGAGTCTTTGCGATGCCGGGTGAAGCTTCATTCCATGCTCCTTTGCAAGGATTACTACAAAAAGCACAGCGTCATTTAGAGCAAGTCATCACCATTAATGAACATCAAGACAGGCTCAATCATCAAGCGATATCAGACATCAAACAGCTGCTATCAGAGCTAACAACGTTAATGGCATCACATCCGAATTGGGCGAGTTTGGTCGAGCATAAGAAAACAATGAGTGTGGAAGCCCAAGAAATCCTCACCTCTTGCTTGATCGAACTCTACCCATCTTTAGTGGATGAATTTGCTAGCCAAATGAATACGGATGAAACGTTATCTATTCCGGGCGGGAAAAAGATCCAAGATTTACTGGAAGTGTTGCAAAGCAAGTACCGCTGGGCGATTGATGCGGATTACTCACTAGCCGAGAACAACTACTGGTTCTGGTATCGCTCACAAGATAAAGAAGAGCCAAGGCTTGGTGTTCGCGGGGAAGAGGCTGGAGAAGAAAAAGAACTGCCGCTTGATATCGGCAGACAAGTGAATCGCTTGTACCAGGCCTTGCTTGACTGTGATGTAGAAATGTCCGTAGCAGAGTTTCTATTGCAAAAACCGGCTTATCGTTCGATCACACGTCGCGTATGGACGCTAGGCAACCGTGCGATGGGGGATATTCAAATGAACGTGCTGCGTAAAGATGCGTTACCAATGCACTTACTGCGCTGTAAATTGGCGATCTTTGGTGCGACTAAGTTTGATCCGCGCTCGGATCGTTGGGTTCGAGTAACTTTCTTCCAAGGTGCGCCGTTGTTAGATGAAATTCACGATCCTAAACTGGCAGACACATGGATTTTCCCTAGCATGCCGCCGCGTGACGAAATTGCGCAAAGTGACAATCAAAAAATCAACGGAGGATTTGCATTATGATCGTCTCTCACAACGAATTGGTGGCCGCGGTTAATAAGGCATTTCTTGGCATGCGCCGTCACTGTGGTGAGGCGGATGTCATCGCGAACATGGTGGCGGACTTGCAAATGGTTGGCTTACATGGAGTTCGCCATTTTAATAACGCCAGTCTGTTTCTTGGGTTAGATTCAGACTGCGCCGTATCGGTGACCAACAGCACACCGTCAAGCATAGAGGTAGAACTGCACAACGGGAGTGTAGCGTGTCATTTACCCGCTGTGTTGGATTTCGCGCTCGAGAAAATGATCAACCGTAAGTCGATTACCATTACGTTGAAACAGTGTCATAATCGTTGGCTGGGTTTCAGTGAGTTGTTGAAGCTCTCTGCGAAAGGCATCGCGTGTCGCGCACAATGGGTCAATGGCTCTAGTCCCAAGCGAACGCTTTATGTGTTAAACCGCGGACGAATCGCACCAGAAGTCTTTTTCTCGGATCAGTTTGATGGGCATGATACGGATTTGCATAGTATGGTTATCGAGCTCTCCGTGAACGATTTCGATATCGAGAAAAGTGCACAAGGATATACCACCCACATTGAAGGCGATGAGTTAAGCCGTACGCAACAAGCTTCTTGGCAAAATGGTATCTTTGTCGAAGACCAAGAATGGGAAACACTGAAACAAACCGCAACCGCGTTGCTGGTGGAGAACAGTGAGCGTTCTATGCTCGGTGCTGGTGGTGTGGTTTAAGCTATGAAAGGCGATGATTCCAAGTAGAAGTGATGAAGGCTGCTGTTTAGCGGCCTTTTTTGTGCGTGATGTTCAGTCACTTCTGAAGTTCAAAGACTATGATTACCGTTATCCGCAAGATGGAGCAACACAGGTAAGAAAAATGGATCTGCAAGAGAATAAAAGAAATGCCATTGCGTTTTACGAAACCGCCTATCGAGGTAATCCAAGAAAAGCGGTTGAAGACTATGTTGGCGATGAGTACATCCAGCACAATCCATTAGTTGGAAATGGCCCCGAGGCTTTTATCGAGTATTTTGAGCGGATGCAAAATGAGTATCCCGATAAAGATATTACGTTTGTGCGAGCCATTGCTGAAGGGAATTTGGTGGCACTGCACACTCACCAAACATGGCCTAATGATATTGAATACGTGACGATGGATTTCTTTCGTTTTGATCATAATGGGAAGATTGTTGAACATTGGGACGCTCTGCAAGAGATTCCTAAAGAAACATTGAATGGTCACACCATGTATTAACGAGTCGTTGACGAGTCTCCCATGCCGTTTATTCAAACGGTATGGGAGGTTAAATGATTTGTGGCACTTTAAGTATTAATCATCAAAGCGCTTTTTCGATTCTCACCGCGACGTCTTCAGATACCCAGCCTTTCCACAAGTCAGGGTAGGTATTAAAGAAGTAAAACATCGCTTCTTCACCGTCCGCGTAGTTATCTTCCATCCAGGCCAGCATTTCACTCATTTGCTCGTTGGTAAATCCGCGTTTCTGCAAGTACGCGAATGCTTGGGGTTCTTTGCTCGCAAACGCCTCAGTTGTTACTGTGCGAACTGGAGAAGGTGGGTACATTGTTACTTTTGGTGAAGCGCAATCAGGCTGAGTGGTACAGTTGCGATACTCTTCTAAATCTGTTCCGCTACCAAAATCCACTTTGACCATATCATACTTGCCCAATACGGGGGTCGGTGACCAGTAGTAACCAAACCAAGGCATTTTGCGATCATAGGCTTTGGCGATGGTGCCAGCTAATGCTGCGCCAGATCCTGGGTCAACCATCTCAAAGCCGTGCTCACTTAACCCTAATGCATTAAACAAGTGACCGGAGGTGATTTGGCATGTCCAACCAGCAGGGCAGCTATAAAAGGCGAACTTGTCATCATCCTCTGGGTGTTCAAATAGTTTGGCGTGCTTGATGACGCCTTCTATCGTCGCGAGCTCTGGATACTGTTTTACCAGATAGGCGGGAACCCAAAACCCTTCTTCACCGCCATTGACAAGCGATTCACTAGCGATACGCAAGCGTTTATCCGCAATCCCTTTATCAAGTGCTTCTTTAATGCCGTTTGTCCATAACTCTGGCGCAACGTCAGGTTGCCCCTTTTCAATCATAGAGGTGCTCGTAGGAACGCTATCACCAGGGATCAATTCCGCATCGCACTGGTAGCCTTCATTTAAGACAAATTGGTCGATGTGCGCCATTAAGCTGGCCGAATTCCAATTCATGTCTGCGATAGTTATTTTTCCGCATTCGTCCGCATTTGCATGAGTAGATAATGCTGATAGCAGCAGAACAGAGAGCATTGAAGGTGTCGTCTTCATGTGACTGAATTTCCTTGTCGTTGTCATTTACTTCAGTATATACATCGGTTTATAAAGATTCAGTGAACAAGTTTTTTTCAGTGACGTTGAGCATAAAAACGGCGATTTATGAAGCGTTTGGTGAGAGGGGTTGAAAGGGAGTTAATGTAGCAAGAACACTCCTTCGTAGCCGCCAATCTCAATATGAGAAACATAGTCGCCGATGTTACCGTCTTGATCTACAGGTCGCATAGGCTCTGGAAGCGCGATTGTCATCTTCGGTGAGGTGAAATAATCGATATTCTTGCCAAAGAAATCAGTTCGATACAGAACTCTGCCTTTGGTGAATTCTCGGGCTAACACCATCTCTGTAGGGCCATGCATCACTACCGTATCGTCTGAGTGATACGCAAAGTACGTATGGGTTGGTAACAAATCGATAGAGCCATTGGGCAAGTCAGGATGAGCCACTTTGCTCATAGAAGCATCTCCAATGACTGTGTAATCGGCAGGATAGGGCGTGCTGGTGGACATCATTACCGGAGTCGCCTGATATCCCTCTGGTGTTTGATTGGCAGGCTCTCCCAAATCAACGGCAAGCAAGGTGCTATGTTGATAAGCAATATTCTTTGGTACGCCTGCTTTCCAGAAGTTGTCACCTGTTGTGTTATTACTTCCATATAAGTAGCCATTGTTCCACTGATTAAAGTAACTGCGCTCAGGGTGATAGTTTAAGTAGAACACCGCTAGTGCAGAGTATTGGTCCTGTTTCCAGTTATCCTCAGTGTTGCCAAAGTATTGAACTCGACCATAACGCGTGGTCGCTTGATAAATCACTTTCTGACCCGCTTTGGCGAGTGCAGAGTTATCCCAAAATTTAGCCAAGCCAGCATAGCCACTAAAGCCGGTAGCAGGGAAAAGGTAGTGCTCGCGCAAGTACAAGGAGCCAGCGTTAACCAAGTGGTTTTGCCCATTACGACCGAATAAGTTTGCCGTACCTATGTTGAGGCCAATTAACGCATCTTCATCCAGCGTTGCCAGTTTATTCAAGAACGCCGAGAATTGCGCTTTGTAAGCATCGTCAGCAGCTTGGCTACCCGCCACCAAACCAAGTTCATCCACTGTGCCTCCGGAATATATGTAGAACTGATTTGCACCGAGTAACTTATTCGTATCGTCGTTGTACGCACCATTTAAACCTTGTTTCGCCCATTCAGCTTGGTAATAGTGGCGCATTGTATTGGTAAAAACGGGATTACCGAGATTGGTCAATGCCCAAGAAGAGGTTTGATTCCACATACGACCAAATGGAATAACCCGTGACTCCCAACGAAATCGGGCCGTTGCATTCTTATTCGAACGGTTTTTGTATTCATTCCAAGAAAGATAATTGTCTTGGTTTCGATCTGCAGATTTGTCGAAGCCACGAATTTTACGCCAGCGTTGAATGGTTTGGCCTTCCGGTGTCTCCGTTGGTGCTCCTGAGATATTGACGGCAGGGAAGCTATTTTTGAGTTGAATGTTTTCGAGACGTGGGCGGTTTTCTATGTTGCCGTCATGCCAAGTAATTTTCGCAAAGTAAAGGCGGCCGCCGTCGCGTAAAAAGGTGGAGCCAAAGTACTGACCGCCACCATAAGTTTTTCCGCTACCATCATGCGTTGTAGCGCGAACCCAATCCGAAGGAACAGACCAGTTTACTGTTTGGTTTTTAGTCATGTTCTCAGTTTTGTCTTTTTTAATCGCGAAGCGTTTCCATTCTGTTACCCGACCAAACGAGTCGATAGCAGAAGGGTATTCAATCGTGAAGCTGCCGCCTTGAGCAAACTGAGAGAACGTAAAGGCTAAGCGGTCGAACTTCTCTGAGTGATAGACATAGAGGGCTCCACCATTATTCGCCTGGCCAAATACATCAGCATCCCATGGCGGTGGTTGATATAGCCAAAAGCCGGCGTGGTCAGCGCTGGCGGTATAGCCAACGATCATCGGTTTTCGATTGAGTAAGGTATTTTCACCATGGCTTGAGTCGACTTCAGCTAGGATAGTGTCTTCAGAAAAGTGGAGAAAGAAATCTTCGTAGTCAATTCCATTCAGTTCTGCTTGGTTACGTATATCGTTTTCCAGCCAACCTGAGTTAAGTTCCAGCTTTTGGTTGTACATGTAACCAAGCGCTTTTACACGCTCGTTATCACTCTTATCTTTGTAAGCTCCAAACACGATATCAGCATGATCCAGTTCCCATTCACGTGTAGCCACAGCAGAGATAGGCTTATCTTGAAGATCAATACCCTGTTCATGCAATCCAGGTAACACGATTGCTGTTCTACTCCAAACGCTGGGTATAGAAAGTAAGCTCAGAGAAGCAAGTGCAATGAGAGAAAAACAATGCGACTTCAACATGGGGTTATCTCACTCATACTTAGATGACTCGAATTAAAGGCCAGAATACAAAGAGAAATTATAGTCCATTCACAAAGTCCTAATCAGGAACCCGCCGATAGAAGGCTTTACCGGAAATCGAGGGGAGCCCGGCAAAAATGAGAAGGTCTGCGTCGGGTGTAGTACGCTCAAAGACTCAAAATTCCGTCTACACAAGCACAAAAGTAACCAGAATTTTAACCTTGTTTCGATTGCCATCATATTGTTGGATTTTCATCAACAATTTCAGTTAAAACCAACTGATTAAACCAGTCATATTCTCTGTTGTATTGATTGCTTATCATACAAAAATTTAACAAAATTAATTTTTATACATTTTTATTGCATAAAAAATCCTTTTGAGTAATATAAATGCCAAGTGACAATTAATGCGGTATGTCAGCATGACTATTCAGGTAAGCGGAATCAATAAATCCTACGGTGAGACACAAGTGCTTCACGATGTCAGCTTTAAGTGTGAAAGCGGCGAAACACTGGTGTTACTTGGTCCAAGTGGTGCAGGGAAGAGCTCTCTACTACGTGTTCTTAACCTTCTTGAAGGTGCGGATAACGGCAAGCTAAACATCGCAAATGATGTTTTTGATTTCTCTACTGAAATCAAAGAGAAACAAGGTTTAGCACTTCGTCGTAAAGTAGGCATGGTGTTCCAGCAGTACAACCTATGGCCACACATGACAGTGATGGAGAACCTGATTGAGGCTCCGGTAAAAGTCGCTGGCATGGATAAAGAAGAAGCGAAGAAGCAGGCAATGCAAATTCTTGCGACGCTGCATTTGGCAGACAAAGCGGATGCATGGCCGATGCAACTTTCTGGTGGTCAGCAACAACGTGTGGCGATTGCTCGTGCATTGATGATGAAACCGGAAGTCTTGCTTTTTGATGAACCGACCGCTGCGCTTGATCCGGAAATTACTAACCAAGTCGTTAAGATTATTAAAAATTTAAGCGAAACCGGAATTACACAAGTAGTTGTGACGCACGAAGTGGATTTCGCCAAGAAAATCGCTAGTCACGTACTGTATTTAGAAAAAGGACACATCGTTGAGCACGGCACAAATGATTCGTTTTCTAACCCGCAAACCGCCCAGTTTGCTGACTACTTAAATCACTAAATCACTAAATCACGTTTTTAAAGTTCAGTCTATTTAACAGATAAGCTCGGCTGTCATTGCGAGTGTCAGCCCACTAAGTACACACGGAGTATTGCAATGAAAAAGATTCTACTAGCTTCACTAATCGGCCTTTCTTCTGCAACTATGGCAGCAAACGCAGCAGCACAAGAAGAGATCAAATTCGCGATGGAAGCGACGTACGCACCATTCGAATACATGGATGAAAACAACCAAATCCAAGGTTTTGACGTGGATCTAGCGAACGCACTATGTAAAGAAATGGAAGCCAAATGTACCTTCCATAACCAATCTTTTGACAGCCTGATCCCTGCATTAAAATTCAAACGTTACGATGCGGCTATCTCTGCAATGGACATTACCGAGGCGCGTTTGGAGCAAGTGAATTTCACGAATGCATACTATGAGAACTCAGCTGCGTTTGTTTCTATCAAAGAAAAAGTTGCTGATCAAAAAGCACTAGAAGGTAAGCGCGTTGGTGTTCAAAACGGTTCTACACACCAAAGTTACCTGATTGAGCAAATGCCGGGCGTAACAGCGGTTCCTTACTCTAGCTACCAAGACGCATTCATCGATATGAAGAACGGTCGTATTGATTCTGTATTCGGCGATACAGCTGTTGTAGCTGAATGGTTCAAGAAAGAAGACAATCTAGCATACGTGGGCGAGCACGTAACCAACCCTAAATACTTCGGTAACGGTTTCGGTATCGCAGTAAACAAAGGTAACGACGAGCTAGTGAACAAGCTGAACACGGCACTGAAAACAGTGAAAGCGAACGGCGAATACGACGTAATCTACAACAAGTACTTCGGTAAGTAATATGGCACTAACGGGTTACTCTTTATCGCTTGTTCAAGCTAGTTGGATGACTGTCCAGCTAGCCTTCACAAGCCTTTTAGTCGGTTTGATTCTGGCAGTGGTATTCGCCAGTGGTGAAATGTCTCGCCGCGTTTTCGTTAAATGGCCAATGACGGCGTTTGTGACGATTGTGCGTGGCTTGCCAGAAATCCTTGTCGTGTTGTTCATTTATTTTGGTTCGACTCAGGTTCTGTTTTTAATCACCGGCGACTTTATTGAAGTTAGCCCGTTCTTGTCTGGCGTGGTGGCGTTGTCATTGATCTTCGCTTCTTATGCTTCTCAAACTCTACGTGGCGCGTTAAAAGCCGTTGGAAGAGGGCAGAGAGAAGCAGCAAGTGCACTCGGCATCAGTCAAGCACATGCTTTTGTTCGCATTGTTTTGCCACAAGCAGTAAGACACGCACTACCAGGTTTAACTAACCAATGGTTGGTTTTGCTGAAAGATACCGCGCTTGTATCACTGATCGGAGTAACGGATTTGTTGAAACAAGCACAGCTAACATCTGCAGCGACACATGAAGCGTTTACATGGTACGCAACTGCTGCGGCGATTTACTTAGGCATTACTTTGATTACACAACGTGCCGTAAAACTGATTGATAAGAAGTTCTCAATTCAAGGCATGAGCATGGGACAGGAGGCAACCGCATGAACGAACAACACGTTTGGCAAATGCTGGATGGCTTAGGCACTAGCCTTCAATTGACCGCCGCTTCTTTGGTAGTGGGCTGTCTCTTAGCTTTGATGATGACGCTGACTCTGATCCTACGTACTCCGGGTTTGCATTGGGTAAGTCGTGGCATCATTACCTTGTTCACTGGTACGCCTTTGTTGGTACAGATCTTTTTGGTGTACTACGGTCCAGGTCAGTTTGACGCAGTAAGAGAAAGCGTATTCTGGACATGGTTAAGCCAACCTTGGTTCTGTGCGATGCTAGCACTAGCACTCAATACCGCTGCTTACAGCACTCAGTTGTTCAAAGGAGCGTTTAACGCGATTCCTTCCGGTCAATGGCAAGCGTGTCGTGCATTAGGCATGAACAAAACAGCAACACTGAAAGTGCTTCTGCCATACGCTATTCGTCGTGCTGTTCCGGCTTACTCGAACGAAGTGATTTTGGTCTTCAAAGGCACGTCACTAGCAAGTACGATTACGATCATGGATCTGATGGGCTACGCGCAACGCATTAACGCACAAACCTACGACACGTTGACGGTATTTGGTATTGCAGGCGCATTTTATTTAACGGTAAATGGTGTGCTGACTCTCATTTTCCGTCAGGTAGAGAAGAAAGCATTGGCGTTCGAAGCCGTATAAACCTTCAATCAACACTCATCACTTAGTTTCACAGTGCCTCTGCAAATGACTCTCTTGCAGGGGCATTTTTTATATTCGTTATGGCAAATCCCTCAAGTTCCACCAAACTTAATTCAACGTAATTGCATTGGTGGCACCATGGAAAGAAGACACTTTTTAGCGCTGTGGACATTGTTGTTCGCACCCTCTTTAAAAGCGAAAACACCAATGCGGCCGACGCCAGCACAAACAGAAGGGCCATTTTATCCAGTAGTGGATATTCCTCTTCGTCAAAACTTGATTCTGCAATCAGAAGGCTTGGTCGGTGAACCTATCGTGTTGCAAGGCAAAGTCGTAGATACATCTGGAAACCCAGTTTCAGGCATCAAAGTAGAAATCTGGCAATGCGATGGGCAGGGGATTTACGATCATCCTAAGCAGCCAAATAATGATAAGTTTGATGCCCACTTTGCAGGCTTTGGCGCGTCAGAAACCCAATCGGATGGTCGTTACTTGTTTCAGACTTTGTACCCCGTGCCTTATGCCTCTCGTCCGCCGCACATTCATGTTAAGTTGTGGCGGGATAACCAAGAGCTTCTGACCACTCAGTTGTACTTAAAAGGCAATACTGGTGATGAGTGGTGGGGTGGCAAAGCCCGTGATTATCTACAGTTTGAAACCATACGAATCGACGGGCGATTAACGGGCGAATTTAACTTTGTGATTGGTTAGCGAATCCAGTTAAGCCATTAACTCAACCAATTGCGCCAAGCATTCTTTATCCAGTATTGGATGAGGCTCGACGCCCGTGACCAAAACGATATCAACGGAAGGCAGCGATGGCATATCGTCTAAGAGCTTAAGATCCTCGCTAACGCTAATACTGCCCATCGCACCGATAGCCATGCCTGAACGTACAATCGCTCGTTGTGCAGAGGCCGTATTGCAACATGCCAGTAGTTGATAAGGAGTGCCACGTTTGGTTAATCCGTCTACCGCTGCTGCGTGGTATTTGCAGTCGGTTTGGAATAGGGCGAGAGGGAGAGGTTGGGCGTTCTCGATGTCAAAATCAGGGTGAGCAATCCACACACCTTTGTCGCTTGCTAGCCAGTAACCTTCCTCACTGTCCGGTGCTCTTGTCACAATAGCGGCGTCTAGCTTTCCTTCATCAAGTTTTTCTCTCAAGGTGATGCTTGGCTCACTGAAGACTTGAATCGAACATGTTGGCTCAGATTGCTGTAATACGCGGATGACTTTAGGCAGGATATTATCGTTGTAATCCTCGGGGCAACCCAAGCGAAGAGGGCGCTTATTTTCATAGCGTTTCACTTGTTTCAGTGCTTGATTGTGCAAGCTGACCAATTGCTCGGCGTGAGAGCGCAGTGCCAGCCCAGCTTCACTCAATACTAGGTTGCGACCTTCTTTTTTAAACAAGCTGACGCTGAGTTCGTCTTCCAGCTTACGCATTTGTGCACTGAACGCTGATTGGGTGCGATTGATCTGCTTGGCTGCTCGAGTGAAACTGCCCGTTTCTACAAAAGCAAGAAAGCTGCGTAACGCATCGATATCCATATCTAAAACTCATCCATCGTTTTTGTTGAAGTGTTCCATCAAAACTATCCGTTAGTCCCCTTAAATACAATCAGATATTGTGAATGGGTACTCAAAACACGAACCGCATGGAGGCGTCATGAAACTGTTTATTGCTAACCAAAACTACTCAAGCTGGTCACTTCGCGCATGGCTGATCTTTTCTCAATTCAAATTGGATGTGGAAGTCACTAAGCTGACGTTATTCACGGAGGATTTTTACAAGACCTTGGAAGGTATTACACCAACCGCGAAAGTACCGACCTTGGTGGATGGCGATGCAACCGTGTGGGATTCATTAGCGATTTTGGAATACGTAAACGAGCAATACCTGCAAGGTAAAGCATGGCCAAGCAACTCCGCAGAACGGGCTAAAGCACGCGCCATCGCTTCAGAAATGCACTCGGGTTTCTTTGATTTAAGAAACGAACTCCCAATGAATATCCGCGCGCGCAGAAAAGTCGATTTAACTGAAGGTGCACGTAAAGATATTGCACGTATTGACGCTATTTGGGCAGAGCAAGCAGAACTGCATCCCAACGGCTGGTTATTTGGAGAATGGTCGATTGCAGATGCCATGTATGCACCTGTGGCATTGCGTTTCCAAACTTACGGCATCGAGCTATCGGAAGGTGCTAAAGCTTACCAACAGAAGGTGCTAGCAAGTGAATCTTTACAGCAATGGTTGGAAGAGGCGAACCAAGAAACGGATATCGTAGAAGAAGATGAAGCAGGGGTAGAAGTATAAGCGCATCTTGCGATCGCCTGTAGCAAGGGAAAGCATGACAAAGCACGCTTTCCTCTTCTAGGATGGTTGTCGTTTCCGGCGCGTTTAAGCTAGGTGTTCAACAATCGCTCTGCCTACGCCGTGTGCGCTCGTTGGGTTTTGACCTGTGATGACACGATCATCCACAATTACAAACTCTTGCCATGGTTGCACTTTAGAGTAGCGCGCTGCGCCACGAGCAAGAGACTCTTCCAATAGGAATGGGATGTCGTTGATGGTGCCGAAGTCGATCTCTTCTTCGCGAGTGAAACCTGTTACTGATTTAGACGCAAGCAGCTTTTCGCCATTGCTAAGCGTGATAGGGAGAAGAGCGCCTGGACCATGACAAACTGCTGCCACAATACCGCCATCTTCATAGTGTTTTGCAGAAATCTTCGCAAAATCTTCGTTGCTCGCTAGGTCTGAAAGAAGACCAAAGCCACCCGGATAGAAGATCGCATCGTAGTTGTCACCGTTGATTTGTGATACTGGAATCGTGTTGTTGATGCGGTTCTGGAAATCATCATCCGCTAAGATTTTCTCGTTGACTGCGTCGCCTTCGATGTCGGTTCCGTACAGTGGTGCTTGCCCGCCTTTGATAGAGGCAATGTCGTAATCGAAGCCTGCACCTAGTAGCTCGCTAAGCGCATGAGTGAGCTCTGGCGCGTAAGTTCCGTTTGCTTGGTCAGTTTCACCAAGGGTCGCATGGTTCGTCACAATGATGAGTACTTTTTTCATGATGGTTTCCTTTTTGGCTTACGTGTATTTGTTGAACACCTTCATACTAATTGCTAAACAAATAAGTGATAATACGATTAATTGGCAAAACATTATTGCTATATAGCAAAGGTAAGTATGGACAGTTTTGAAGGCATCAATGAGTTTGTTACGGTTGCTGAGAGCTTAGGGTTTTCTGCAGCGGCAAAACAGTTAGGTTGCAGTACCAGTCATGTCAGTCGCCAAGTCACAAGATTAGAAGAGCGATTAGGTGTCGCTTTGTTAGCCCGTTCGACAAGAATGGTGAGTCTAACGGAAGCGGGGCAAGCGTATTATCAGCAGTGTAAAGAATTGGTGATTGGGCTTCAGCAAGCCAATGAACAGCTCACCACGCAGCAAACTCAGTTGAGTGGTACGTTACGCGTGAGTGCCGCTGGTGCGTTTTCTGAGAACCATGTAGCGCCTGCCTTGATGGCGTTTGCCAAGCAACATCCTAATCTCACGGTTGAAATTAACTTCAACACCAGCATGGTCAACTTTATTGAAGATGGTTTCGATTTTGCCATTCGTTACGGTAGGTTGAGTGATTCAGGTTTGGTTGCGAGAAAGCTGGTGGATCGTCCCATGGCAGCGGCAGCCAGTCAGCGTTATCTCGATGAACATGGTTTACCAACGCACCCAGAGCAACTCAAGCGTCATAGCTGCATTATTGCCAATAAGGACGTTTGGTTGTTTGAAAAAGACGGCAAGCCTTTAGATGGCGTAAAAGTGCAGGGCAGATGGAAGAGCAATAACGCACACACGGTCTTGCAAGCCTGTGCAGAAGGATTAGGTGTGGCGTACTTACCGAAGAGTAGTTTCAACGATGCTATTTCGTCTGGTCGTTTGGTGCCAATACTAGAGCCGTATTGGGGAAGCGGCAACAGCAGCTGGATTGTTTATCAGAATCGTCACTTTCTACCACTACGAGCGCGATTGGCTATCGACTTCTTGCTTGATCATTTTGTCGATTGGCAGGAGTAATGAGGCTCTGCCAATCGGTTTGTTTATCCATTTGTTAGATCGTCAACATACTAACGTATCTACATGTTTTGATAGCTCGGTCCTCCGCCACCTTCTGGTGCTTTCCACGTGATGTTTTGCGAAGGATCTTTGATGTCACAGGTTTTGCAATGCACGCAGTTGGCGGCATTTATCTGAAACTTCAACTTATTGTCCACTTCCACCACTTCGTAAACCCCAGCGGGGCAATAGCGCTGACTCGGTTCGTCATACATACCTAAATTCACATCAATTGGAATGTGAGGGTAAGTCAGAACAAGGTGACAAGGTTGATTCTCTTCGTGCTGTGTTCCCGACAAAAATACCGACGAAGGCTTATCAAAACTGATTTCACCATCTGGTTTTGGGTATGCAATTGGGTGGCACTCTTGTTTAGGTTTTAACTGCTCATGATCGTGTGAATAGTCCTTGATAGACCAAGGTAACGGCTTCTTAACCAGTGGTTGCCACAGGTTGTGTTCAAAAGTCGAAAGAGCACCGCCAAGTATGCTGCCAAACTTATGAATGTTCGCGCCAAAGTTACGCGTTTCGGCGAGTTCGTCATACAACCATGATGATTCGAACAACGACTGGTAGTCTGGCTCAGAAGCTCCAGTTTGTCGGGCCGTATGTACCGCTTCTGCTGCAATGATTCCGGATTTCATTGCTGTGTGGCTGCCTTTAATTTTAGCAACGTTCAAAGTCCCCGCATCACAACCAATCAATAAACCGCCAGGGAATTGCTGTCTCGGCAGAGAGGAAAGTCCACCTTTCGCAATGGCTCTTGCGCCGTAAGCGATGCGCTGAGCACCTTTCAAATGTGGTTCAATAGCAGGATGGTGCTTAAAGCGTTGAAATTCGTCAAACGGACTCAAGTAAGGATTGCTGTAATTCAAGTCGACAATAAGCCCGACGGCGATTTGGTTGTTCTCCATGTGATAGAGAAAACCGCCGCCTGTGGTATTTGTTTCACTCAAGGGCCAGCCAGCGGAGTGGATAACACTGCCAGATACATCCTTGCTGTCAGTGGGTAACTCCCATATCTCTTTTAGGCCAAGCGCGTAGTGCTGTGGTTGCTTTCCTGCGTCTAGGTCGAACCTTTGAATAAGTTCTTTACCCAGATGTCCGCGACAACCTTCAGCAAAAAGGGTGTATTTTGCCCTTAGCTCGATACCTGGTTCAAAGTTAGGTTTGGCCTGGCCGTTCTTGTCTAGTCCCATATCGCTCGTGTTAATGCCTGTCACGGCGCCAGTCTGATCATAATTGATGCTTGCAGCGGCAAAGCCCGGAAAAACTTCCACCCCAAGATTTTCTGCTTGGTTAGCGAGCCAACGGCAAAGGTTGGCAAGGCTAATTACGTAATTATTCTCGCCATTTATCATTGGACGCGGTGTAAGGATGTGAGGAACTCGAATATGGTTTTGTTCAGTAGTAAGATAAAGGAAATCATCTCGTTGAACCGAGGCTGCTAGCGGGGCCTCCATTTCTTTCCAATCGGGGAAAAGCTCATCTAAGGCACTAGTTTCAAAAACAGCGCCAGATAAAATATGCGCGCCCACTTCTGAGCCTTTTTCTACAACGCAAATTGAAAGTGCGTCATCTTCACTGTCTTGTTTGAGTTGAGCTAGCCGACAAGCTGCACTTAAGCCCGCAGGTCCGGCCCCCACGATCACGACATCAAACTCCATGCATTCTCGTTCCATCTTTATGCTTCCTTTCTATTATCGTCATCTGCGTGACAGGTTTTTGGTTTCTATACAGAAAACTATAGCTCAGTTGACGTTAACGTGAAGTGGACTAAGCTCAAGTAATGGATCTGACGTGTTATATGAGGCATGACCATGGAAGACCGACCATTAGCAACACTTGTGCTCGCAGAGCATGACAACCAATCGTTGGCTGTAGGGACGCTGTGTGCAATTAAAGCGGCATTTGAGATTAAGGATGATGATAAATCGCTTCCTGTTTCTGTGTTGCTTATTGGTTATCAGTTCCAATCAGTTTTGGATGAGTTGAATTGTGTTCAGGATGTTGCAGAAATTATCTGGGTTGATGCGAAGGGATATGAACATGGATTAGCGGAAAATATCGCACCTTTGATCTCACAAGTAGCCAAAAACTACTCACACATTCTTTCTCCTGCCAGTACATTTGGTAAGAATGTGATGCCTCGTGTGGCGGCGTTGCTTAATGTTGGTCAACTTTCTGACGTGATGACAATCGAGTCTATCGATACGGTGATTCGTCCAATTTATGCTGGAAATGCATTGGCGAGAGTCACGTCGAATGATCCCTATAAAGTGATGACAATAAGAAGTACGGCTTTTGATGCCGCAGAGCTATCTGACACGCCAGTTGTCCCTAAGCTTACTCAAGTCGACACGGTGATTATCAATAAACTTAGTGAGTTTGTTTCGCAACAAACGCCAGAAAGTGAGCGACCAGAGTTGCCAGCGGCTAGAGTAGTGGTGTCGGGTGGTCGTGCATTCGGGAGTAAAGAGAAGTTTGTTTTAGTAGAACAATTGGCTGACAAGCTAGGTGGAGCGGTAGGGGCGTCACGAGCGGCGGTCGATGCGGGCTATGTGTCTAATGACCATCAAGTCGGGCAAACCGGCAAAATTGTTGCACCGGAGTTATACATTGCAGTCGGAATTTCTGGCGCGATCCAGCATTTGGCGGGAATGAAAGATTCCAAGGTGATTGTTGCAATTAATAGCGATCCTGATGCGCCTATTTTTGACATTGCAGATTATGGATTGGTCGACGATTTGTTTGTGGTAATGCCTGAGCTGTTAGAGAAGCTGTAGATATAGTCTTGCTTCCTAAAACAAAAGGCTTCCGGACTGGAAGCCTTTATCATTTGATTTTTATAAGTTACTTTTCGCTCGGACGTTGCAGGTGCTCTGCAAGTACTTTCGTAAACCTTGCAGCTTCACCACCAGTACAAGCGCGATGATCAAACGTTACGGATAGCGGCATTGCTTTCACCGAAATTGCTTGACCATTTCTTATCACAACTCGGTCGAGTATTCGGCCCGCGCCGACAATAGCGACTTGTGGCGGTGTGACGACAGGTGTTGCGTAAATACCGGCAATCGCGCCGAAGTTGGAAAGCGTAATCGTCGCGTGCTGCAGTTGCTCACGACCGATTTTTCTCTCTCTGATCCCTTCAACGGTTTGATCGAGCCAACGACGAACATCTTGTGGTTCGTATTCATCTGCGTGGCGCAAGACTGGCACGTACAATCCATGACGGCTATCTACTGCAATTCCTACATTGACCGTTGTGTGTACACAGCGTGTCATGGTTTCGGCATCAAACCAAGCGTTTAAAGCGGGCTCTTCTTGACACGCATGAACAATCGCTTGAACAAGGCGGATACTGATATCTTCGTTTGGCAGCCAATCTTCCAACAACGCTTCTTCCGTAATGGTTACGGCGGCAACATGTTCGTGCGATTCGGTCATAGACGACACCATGGTACGTCGAGCGCCTTTCAAAACTTCGGTGCCTGGACGCTGTTTTCCGGCTTCGTCGTAAATATCGGCATCAACGATAAGTCCGTTCGGGCCACTACCTGACACGAGGTTAAGATCTACCCCAAGTTTTTGTGCCAACAAGCGAGCCGAAGGCAGGGCGGTAACGAGGTTACTTTCTGTCGTGTTGTGGTTGCCACCAATCCAGAAATCATCAACGTTTACATGATGCGCTTGGTGAGAAACGCTGCCGACGACGGTTGCGGCGTCAGCAGTGGCTTTTTTCTCTGCCGTTACTTCTCTCCCGGCACCTGTTTCATCAATCTCTAGCAGTAATGCACCAATATTGACGATTTCACCTTCCTCACCATGACGGCTGACCACACGGCCCGAATAGGGGGCAGGGACGTCTACCGTTGCTTTTGCTGTCTCTACGGTTAAGATCACTTGATCTAATTTAACCATGTCTCCGACATTAACGTGCCATTTGACAATTTCTGACTCAGCGAGACCTTCACCGAGATCGGGTAAATTAAACGTCTTCATTTCCAATCCTCCACGAGTTCGCGCGCCGCGGTCACAATGTCTTCTTCCTGAACCATGAAATAATCTTCGTTACGGTAATAAGGCATAATGGTGTCCATTCCAGTTACTCGTTTAGGTGGGGCTTTAAGTAAGCACATGGCGTGTTCAGCGGTTCGAGCTAATAGCTCAGAGCCCACACCACAAGTTTTACTCGCTTCATGAACAACGAGTAAACGTCCAGTTTTTTCTAGTGAGCTGAAAATCGTCGCGGTATCAATTGGCTTAATACTCGCCAAATCAATCACCTCGACTTCAATTCCCTGACTAGACAAGGTTTGCGCGGCCTGAAGTGACTCTACGACGCATGCGCCCCAAGTAACGAGCGTGATATCTCGCCCCTTACGTAAGGTGAAGCATGTGTCGAGTGGGAGTGCTTCGCCGTTATCAACGACTTCAGATTTAACGGTGCGATATATGCGCTTCGGTTCGAAGAACATGACGGGATCATTGCTTCTAATTGCAGCGAGAAGTAAGCCGTATGCGCGTTGTGGAGAAGAAGGAATCACCACTTTAAATCCAGCAGTGTGAGCAAATAGCGCTTCCACGCTTTCTGAGTGGTGTTCCGGAGCGTGGATACCGCCGCCAAATGGCGCACGAAAAACCGCGGGACAAGTGAGCCGACCGCGAGTTCTGTTACGCATTCGAGCTGCGTGGCACATTAAGTGCTCCATCGCAGGAAAAACGAAACCTTGAAACTGAAATTCGGCGACAGGTCGTAATCCTTGCGTTGCCATACCGACCGCAACCCCGCCGATTAAGGCTTCAGCGAGTGGCGTATCGATGACTCGTTTAAGACCAAACTCTTGCTTGAGTCCAACAGTGGCACGAAATACACCACCATTATCGCCCACGTCTTCACCTAGTACGACAACATTGGGGTCTTGTTGCATTTCGTGGTGCAGGGCAAGGTTTACTGCTTCAACCAACGTTAGCTCAGCCATGTCTGCCTCCCTGCATTCTCATTGCCTTGTTGATGAGTTCATCTCTTTGTGCATGAAGCTCTTGAGGTAGCGATTCATACAAATAATCGAAACCGGTTTCTGGTGCTTGTGGCGGTAAGCTCAGATAGCGTTCAACAGCTAACTCTACTTGCTCTTTACAGTAATCTAGCCATTGCTGTTCTTGTTCGTCGCTCCAAGCGCCTTGATTAAGGAGGTACGTTTTAAGACGTGCGATAGGTTCGTATTGCCATGCAGTTTGAACATCATCTTCTTTACGATAACGAGTCGCATCATCGGCCGTAGTGTGGTCACTCAGTCGGTAACTCACCGCTTCGATGAGTGTTGCACCTTTCCCTTTTCTTGCTCTCTCAAGGGCGGTTTTAGTTGCATCATAAACGGCGACGACATCGTTACCATCGACAGTAATACCCGGTATACCTGCACCTTGCGCTTTTTCTGATAAGAAATCGGCGGCACATTGGAGACTACGCGGAACTGAAATTGCCCACTGGTTATTGTTTACGACGAAAACAAGTGGAATATTCCAAGTACCTGCGCAGTTTATTGACTCTAGAAAGTCCCCTTTGGATGTACCACCATCGCCGCACATCACTAGCGCAGCTTCATGGTTACCTTGAATTTTTAGCGCGGAAGCCACCCCGACAGCATGCGTACATTGCGTCGCTATGGGTACACAGTAGGGAAGGTCTCGGCTAGGAACCGGACTGCCTTCAGGAGCAAAATCACTCCCGCGCTCATCGCCACCCCAGTATTGAAGGTTCTTTTCCATGCCAATGCCACGACACCACATCGCAGGCATATCGCGGTAGTAAGGAACAAACACATCATCGGCTTTAAGTGCTCTGCCGACCGCAATGCCTATGGCTTCCGCGCCTAAGTGTGAGGGATAGGTCCCTAGCTTACCGGTGCGTTGCAAGGCAACTGCTTTGTTGTCGTAAGTGCGAGTTAATACCATATCTCGGTAAAACCTGACCAATGTTTCAGTGTCAGCCCAGTTGGGTAGTTGGCCGACTAGGTCCCCACGATGGTCGATAAACCGATGCATGGGTAATGCCTGAACGTTCATCTCAAGCTCCTTTTGACGCTGCGGGTCTTTTGGACTGCAGCTGTTCATACAAAACCAGAGTTTGTATGGGTACTCAAACTCTGATATCAGCGCAAAGGCCATACCTAAGGTTGCGTGTGCTTTCGATAGCGGTAGGCATCTGTTCGTCCCTTAAACTATTTGTCGATAACATCGCTGCGACCATTTCACCGCAAGATACAGAGAAAGGCTTTTCTGTATCTAACCCTCTAACTAAATCGTGGTATAGCCAGATACAATAAGTGTAAACAAATTGTTAAATTATGCTTCATTTTGACTTTCGCTCAGTAGTAAAGTTTTGCTTACACCCTGATTTTGCAGAGTAATATGCTGATATTTTGTTGGTGGTATTTTTAAACTCGAATTTAATTACTGGTTAATGAAACATATTTGCAACAAAATTTGGCTGTAAAATTTGACAAAGTGAGTCATTATTAATGAATCAACTCAAACAGTTGCTATATGATGAATTGCAAATTTTTGTTGTGCTCGAAGCCTCGACCTTATGAGAATGCATAACTTCTTCCCAACAGAGTGGAATCAAGGTAGGGTGACGGCATTACAAATGTATACCCTCGGCAGTCCTTGAGCTTATCCAAAGTAGGTGGTGCTCAAGTGGAAGTGATTATGGAGAAGTTATGTACCACGCTCATGTTTATTTTCCCTTAAGAGAACAAGATAAAGCGCAAGCCTTGAACGAGATCATCCGTCAAGAGCGTCAAGATGTGCTGCGTGTGTTTCCATTAGTTGGAAGGTTAGTTGGCCCACACAAGATGCCGATGTTTGAAATTCACCTAGAATCATTGAGTGAAGAGTTCTTGGCGTGGCTTGATACGATTCGAGGCGATTTTTCTGTGCTTATTCACCCAGTAAGCGAAGAAGAGTTGCTCGATCACACAGAACGCGCGATTTGGTTGGGCAGAGAGATTGGTGTATTTGAAGAAAAGTTAGAGAAATAGTTGCTCTTCTCGCCCATGCATGACCGCTTTGAATCCTTCTCTTCTCATTGCGGTCGCAGCTTCTGCTTAACGCCTCATCTTCATTGATGGGTGCGGAATCCCTCTCTTACGCTTTGCTGTAGTTATTTTTGTGCTAAACCTAAAAGTAGGCTTTCGAACTTCACGCACAAAGCGTGAAAATGTTGCTGTTTAGCATGCCATTAAATGAATTTTGGTGGTAATAAAATAATAAGTCTTTGATAAATCAAATAGGTATAGCAGGGAAGTGCAGTTTACGACCCCAACGCCATTGGCAGTGGCGCCGATAATTTATGAGGGGGAAGGGTATGTTTTCAATACTCTTGGTTATACTTGCACTCTATATATTTTGGCTGTTGTTTCGCAACGGGCCTGCGTTTGCCGGGCGTACCGCTCAAAAAAAACGTGACTGGGTTGGGCCTACCGCCAACAAAGAAGAGTGGCGAGGATTTTGTACGGATGTATTTCAGCCGTTCAGTTCTCAA
The DNA here is from genome assembly GCF_033339075.1 of Vibrio sp. 970. Taxonomy (NCBI): domain Bacteria; kingdom Pseudomonadati; phylum Pseudomonadota; class Gammaproteobacteria; order Vibrionales; family Vibrionaceae; genus Vibrio; species Vibrio sp. 970. The sequence continues at coordinate 355,903 of NZ_JAWOTW010000003.1, read as the reverse complement.
ACGACTTTCTACGCCATTGCTTATTTTGCCAATTACGTAGCAGCAGCGAACGCAATATCTTGGTCAACGATATACGAAGGCGATTATCCGGTCATCATAAGCCGATTTGGTAGCTACTTCATTTTAAGCACGCATGATGCACTGGTCGTAGCTGGGTTTATTGCGCTTGCTTTCTTTATCATTAATTGGCAACTTGCCATGCGCTGCTCTGGTATTCTTAGCCAGTATCTAGTGCGGATTCTTATTATTAATCAAAAGCGCTTTGTCGCGATTAGCTTGGTGTTTTGCAGCTACTTTTCGTACCTACTGACGCTTGGTATATTCTGGCTGTTCCATGATGGGTATTCAATCTGGCATGGATTAATGCTTAGCCCCGTGTTCCTGTTGTTAGCTTTATTGGTAGCGGTTGTTGTGCCATCTGCAAAAAGAGAAAATAGTGTACCTAAGTAATCCCGAGATGGTTTGTTCAGCGGGAATAGTTTGGCTTGTAGACTAGGTGGTGATGTAAAGGACTAGCGAGTCTAAATCACGAAGCGGCAACAAAGTATACGAGCCGAGATCTTTACTTCATCAGATATTTGGATGGCTTTGGGGCGTTTACTTAAGCAAGGTAGGCTGCACTTTTAACTCGATCAGATTATCACGTTCTGGTTTAGCCTTATCGAATGACAAAATAAAGCTGCAATTCGATAACCCTAGACAAGATGATATGTCTTCGTAAAAGGGTGAAGTGTTCGTACTGGGAACTTAGAATTAAAAAACGCGGCCAAAGAATAGCCGCGTTTATTAGAATAAGAGATTTAACTTTCTGTCACAGGTTCAGAGGCTTGTTCAGCGCTTGAATCCACAGCTTTTACAAGTAGTAGACCAACACCTCCGACGATGGCACCACATAGAATAAACACTAAGCGCCCCCATACTGGGTTAGGTAGCAGAGCCATAAACATGACACCTATACCTGCGACCGCGATAAGTTTACCCAGCATTTGACGTTGCTTGTTATCGAGTTTTCTCTGTGCCACTGATTCCGCTACAAGAGGCGTTGATAGGTTTTCAAAGAACTTATCGACATCTGCTTGGCGTTTGTCAGTTAGAGGCTTGTAGAATAGAGTCGACAACATGAAGAAGCCACCAGTTAGCGTCATGTGTCCGATTAGACCTATTGCTACTTTCACATCAGACCATTCTCGGCTAGTCAACTCCTCAAGGCCAAACGCCGATGACACCATATCAGCTGTGATAACAAACCCAACAAGGTAGGAAACGATGCCACCCACGACTAGAGTTCCCCAACCGGCCCAGTCTGGAGTTTTCTTGATAAAGAAGCCTAAAAACGCTGGAATTGTCATTGGGAACCCGATGAGCGCACCAACGTACATCATAGTGTCGAATAGACTCAGACCTTTTAGAGAGTTTATAAACTGCGCGATTAGAATAATTGCAACGCCAAATACCGCCGATGTTGCTTTAGAAACTGCGACTAGCTCTTTCTCTGATGCTTGGCCTTTACGAACGATCGGTTCATAAAAGTTCTTTACGAAAATACCTGAATTGCGGTTAAGACCAGAGTCCATAGAGGACATCGTAGCAGCAAACATTGCAGCGACCAGAAGTCCAACCATACCTGCTGGCATGTATTCTTGAACGAAGTATAGGTACGCGAAGTCGCCTGCTTTGTTACCAGCATCTGGATAAGCTGCCGCTAAATCAACACCTTGGCCTGCAATATACCAAGAAGGCATGAACCAAATGAAAACTCCACCCAGCATCAATATACATGCTAGCAAAGCTGCTTTTTTTGCATTTTTAGAGTCTTTTGCAGCTAGGTAACGGTAAGAGTTCAACATATTGTTTGTAATAGAGAACTGCTTAACGAAGATAAAGAACGCCCAAATACTAAAGATGCTTAAGTAGTTCAGGTTGTTACCTGCAACAAAGCTCCCACTTTCTGCGACTGGGAAGTTAGAGATAATTTCAGTAACGCCACCACCTTGAACAATAGCAACGGCTGCACATGTGATCGTTACCGCCATGATGATGACCATTTGCATGAAATCGGAGGCGATAACCGCCCAAGAGCCGCCAGTTACCGACATCGCAAGTACAACTAAACCGGTAATCCAGATGGTTGCTGTCATATCAAAACCAAAAATACCTGAAGCTATAATAGCAAGGGCGTTAAGCCATACACCTGCAGAGACAACACTGTTTGGCATCGAAGACCAAGTAAATACTTGTTCGTTTGTTGTACCAAAACGCATACGAATGGCTTCTATGACAGTTACGACGCGTAACTGACGAAATTTCGGTGCAAAGTAAGCGAAGTTCATGAAGTAACCAAACGCGTTTGCAAGGAAAATAATGGCGACAGCAAAACCATCATTGTAGGCTTTACCAGCGGCGCCAGTAAATGTCCAAGCAGAGAATTGAGTCATAAACGCCGTTGCTCCAACCATCCACCAAAGCATGTTGCCGCCACCTCGGAAGTAGTCGCTTGTAGTACTAGTAAAAGTTCTGAACATCCAACCTATTGCGATTAAGAATAGAAAATAGATGCCCACAATGAGAGTATTGAGTTCCATCTTTAGACCTTTGAAGTAGTTTATTGTCCTAAGTAATAGTAACGTTCGCCCCTCTTATTTGTAGTACAATAACTCAAAACCGTGACCAGTAAGGCGTAATAAACCCTTTAATTAATCATACAAGTGATCGGTGTCAGATATTGCTTTTCTCTGAAGCTGCTAAAAGTGTCGAGTTTAGGCATGGGTTCTATGAATATACTTATAAAGAATCTTAAGTCCTCTAATAAGAATGGACGCGGATTTATGCATATCTGGCAGAGGGATATAACATCGATTGATGTAGGATTGTTAAAAAAAAGCCCATGCAAGCCTGTACTGCATGGGCCAAACGGTACTAGTACCGCGAGCTGTCGGCTGAAGTTCGCAACAGCGGCTTTACATGATTACTAACCACTGCAGATGACGTTCGAGGGGACATCACCTGAATTCGGTTGTTTATGTAACGCTGCTAGATCTTCGACAATCATTGCGTACATGCAATGCCAAGCTCTCTAAAATGTAGTTATGATATGGAGCAACTAATCAGTTTACACTCGCTCTGATATTGGCAAGTGACAATGGCTATTCGCTGCATTTTGCTAACGCCGACTCCATTAATGGTATTGTATTATTAATTAAGGTAAATGCTGATGATACCAAATTGTGACAGAGAACATGTTTAGCAAATAGGCCTGTGATCTGGATGATTACAGGCTAAGCCGGTAAAGGGGCCCGACTGTCGCTTTTGTCTGAGGTGCGATACGGGTTTGTTGAACTAATAGTAACTCTGCAGTTGCAATTGCATCTGCAAGTGCATTATGGCCGTTGTAAGCGGGTAACCCGTAACGTTCCCTTGTCGCTGCTAGAGTCACATCTGATTCATCGGAAGCATTGATAGCTCTTTGTAACCTTTTTTCTATTCGCAAGGTGTCTATCCAAATGAGCGGCAACTCTTTTATGTTGAAAACTCGCTGTAAATATTGATTAATAAAGCTAGTTTCGACTATACATCCGTGCGCAACAATAACTTTGTTTTCTGCTGCTTTAAAGAATGTCCGCATTGCTTCATGAATAGAGATTCCATCAGTCAGCATTTGTTGGGTAATATGGTTAACAACTATGGTTTCGGGCTTGATTTTTGAGTCGCTATGTACATAAAGGTGTTGGCTTGTTGCTAAGTCAATATGGCCTTGTCGAATCTCTACCCAGCCCATGGAAAGAATGACTTCTTCCTCACTGTCTAAGCCAGTTGTTTCAAGATCAAGAACGATGAACTCAGTGTCAAAAGCTCGTTGATTTACGTCCAGATTTGGCGAGCGAAGCAGCTTTTTAAGATAAAGAGGGATGTGCTTCTTTTTACAGTGCTTTTGTCTCTGACGATTTTTTCGTGTCAATGGATGAAAGTACTCAAGTAAGCGCTTCATTATCGGCTCCCAAAACGGAGTTTGGCGACTTCTTGTAGATCTGCAATGATGCGGAACGCGTCTTTTAAATGTTGACGTTCAAAACTACCGAACGTATTGGGGTCAATGTGGTTATTTGGCTCATCTCCACTTTTTAGTGCTTCTAATTGATGGGCAAATCGAAACGACAAGATGAATTGATATGCGTTTATTATATTTTTGTACGCGTCATGGCTGAGCAGCCCTTTTTCGTTGGCTGCTTTAAAACGCTCATCAGTTGCAGTGAGGTCACATTCAACTGCAAGACCATAAATCCTTGCAAGATCAATGATTAGATTAATCGCGTATTTTTTTACGTCGAGCGTTTTCTTGTTCTCTCCCGATTTTTGTAATACTAGGCTATTGAATATTCCTAGCGGTGGGTTTGTTTTCACCGCATCGTTAACTAACATCGTAAGGAATTCTCTATTAGCGTTGATGTTAGAGTGAAGCTCATCGCGAAGTATCTGTTCAAAGTCTTTGTTTCCATAAACGGTTCGGATTTCTAAAAAGACACTGATATTGAGGAGGCGCTCGTATTCAGGATTTGCCACCCATTTCTTATAGTACTTTTTCCAAACAGAGAGAGGCTGGCACCATTTAGGGGTCGCTGCCATAAATTTCCCTGGACACAATGGATAGTTACATTTATTCAGACCATTACTTACTATCATTGCTAAATGTTTGAAGTAGATACGGTCGTTATCTGTTGCCGAATCATCTAATACGATGGCGCTATCTTGATCTGACAGCATATGTACTTCTTGGCGAGCATGAGAGCCTGCCACAATCCAAGAGAAGTCACAGGGAGGTGTTCCCAACTTATCAATGGCTATTTGTATTAACCTACGAGTGTACGCATCCATAATCATGGTCATCACTTTACCAATGATTTCTGGTGAAACCCGTCCTTCGACTAATGCTTCAAAAATAGCTTGGCGCTCAGACGTAAAACTAGACAACGCTTTGACACTGCCAGCATATTTGATCTTTTCAATTAAAAATATTGCTTGGACTCGATGGTTTTGAACCAAGTGCGTTGTTGTCAAAACGCCAACGACGTTATTGTCTTTGACTAGGGGTAAATTTCTTATGTTGTGCTGCATCATAATGGAGGCAGCATGCAGAACTAAATCGTCAGGATGAATTGTTTTAGGATCAGGCGACATGACTTCGACGACTGGTGTTGAGATGCTTAATCCTTTAGCGATGACTCGCTTTGTCATATCTCGGTCGGTAATCAGTCCAACTATTTTATTATCACGATAAACGACAGCGCAGGGAGAGCACTTATCGATCATCTCGTTGGCGACTGACTGAATGGATTGCTCAGCGGTTACAATTGCAACTCGACCACTAGCAACTTCCTCTACACGCCGAATAAACAACCCTTTTTCTTTGTTAGACCACACGACATCTAATGCTGACTTTAGCCGTACCTGAGCTTGTGATGCAAAATGTTCAGCACATTCAGGATGAGAAGTGCACAACTTTTTCAGCGCAGCATTTGGAATTACATAAACTAATGAATTTTCGATTGCAATTGCTTTGTATTCTTTTCCGCTTTCGACTTCGTTACCAAGAAAAGTGAAGCCAAACAAATCTTCCGGACCAAGTTTAGCTCTCAATATGCCATCAGATTTACGCTGTTCGATAGAGCCAGTTCTAATAATATAAAGTGACTTTTCGTTCTTAGAAGAATACTGATCAACAACATCCCCCTTGCTTAAATAAGTGATCTTAACAGATGAAGCAAGCTCGCGAAGTGCACCTTTAGGTACCTTGTCAAACGGATCAATCTGGCTGATAAACTGTATGATATTTGGCAGTAGCGAGTCGGTCATAACACAACATTCTTAAAATACATTTGTATTACTATATATCAAAATATTGATGGTGTGCCATAAAGAATTGGAGGAAACGAAATTAAAAAAGCACGCGAGATGCGTGCTTTTGCCTAGTTATTAGATCGCCCAAGCCCTAAGCTTAACTGGCTTCGGGTAAGCGATGTTTTGACTCCAACAAGTGGTTAGCCGAAGCTTGACGTGCTTTTTCAGCATTGCCTGCCATTATTGCTTCATAAATCTCACGATGTTCTTCGATGCACGTATTGCCTTCCTCAGATGAGTGAGCAATAAAGTTAATGAACATTGTAGTCAGAACATGCCCAAACGGTAAGAAAAAGTCGTTTCCGGTTGAGTTAAAAATAATGCTATGGAAACGAATATCTACATCCATCCAGCGCGCTTTGTCCAGTTCGTCTGCTTTAGCGACTTCCAACATATCTTGGAATGCTTCTGATAGCTGAATTCGCTGTTCCGCAGTGGCATTTTTCGCTGCGAGTGCACAAGCTTCAGGCTCTATCGCGCGTCGTAACCCCAAAAATTGATGACAAAACTGATCTATCTCTGTTAGACCGTCCATCCATTCAATTAATTGTGGGTCTAAAAAGTTCCAGTACGCTCGGTTGATGACTCGAGTACCAACTTTTGGACGTGACTCGAGTAAACCTTTTGATGTTAAAAGTTTTACGGCTTCACGCAAAGCTGTGCGACTGATACCAAACTGTTCACACAGGGACATTTCTCCTGGAAGAATGGACCCTTGAGGGATCTTGCCTGACAAAATGCTACGAGCAATTTCGCGAGCTACTTGTACATGTAAGCTGCGCTTGGAACCGGAGATAGAATGAAATTCACCAGACATAAAATCACTTATCGTTAAAATTGTATTATTTAAGCTTGGACTATATCATCCAAAGTGTAGCTCACCAAGAAGATGTTTACGTAATAACAGTTGTCTTCACAAATCCATTTTGAATCTCCGACTGCTTTATGAAGCCTTCATGATTATGATACTTAGCGTATAACAGATGAGGCCACCGATTCTTACATCATTCCTTATTTATTTGTTAGCTCAATATGTTAGTTAACTCTAGTCGCGCCTACTTATTGTACTCACTGATTTTCAATACACAGCACACAATTTGAATAGAAGGTCAGGTTTCTTGTTAAATAAAGTGATATTGTATTATTATATACTAAAGATCGGTGTGCATGATGTTACTACTCGACCATTCAATATTGAGTTTGGCCAATATACCTCGCGAGTAAAAATCATATTCATAAGATCGTTAGATTTTAGACGCCAAATAACAGTGCTTTACATTTACACAGAAAGTCTCCGCCTTCAAAGCGTGTTTCATTTGGCCCTTTCTAATTATTAGCTAAACAAGTCGTTTAGGCTGCTGGCAATGAGGAATATAGATGGCAGAGTTTTCACTTCTCGGGAATTCAAATCACAAGATACATGTACAAGTAGCAAGACAGATTTCTCGCAAAATATTGTCAGGAGAATTAAGTCAAAATGAGAAGCTCCCGAGTGAAATAGAACTGTGTAAGTTGTTTGGTGTTAGTCGGACAGCACTACGAGAGTCGACGAAGTTGCTGTCTGCTAAAGGCTTAATTATCTCTAAACCAAAAGTTGGAACTACGGTACTACCAAGAAACTATTGGCATTTTCTTGATCCTCAACTCTTAGAGTGGATCCAAGATTTAGAAGATACTAAGCCGTTTCTATCTCAGTTTTTAGGATTGCGTAAAGCCATAGAACCAGAGGCGTGTGCGCTGGCAGCCCAAAATGCCAATGCTGAGCAAAGAAAGCTGTTGTCAATTGTATTTCAAAGAATGACGATGGCAGCACGATGTCACGATTATGATGAGTGGATTGCTAACGATCATTTGTTTCATCAAACGATATTCCTTTGTACCGATAATCAATTCTACGTTCCCTTCAGCAATATACTTTCGACCATATTTAAGGTGTTTATTGACAAGTCAGTTGAAGGAGGGAGGTTCTGCCTTAATGAGCACCGTGCAATTTATGATGCAATTATGGTCGGAAACTCATTTCAAGCTCGTTTAGCCTCTCAAACGCTGTTAAATGATGAGAATCAGAGGCTTTCCGGCGCCGTGAATAGTTAAGAGCTTGCGTACATTTTTATTGACTAAAAAGAGTTTTCTGTCGTTTCTTTTTGTCATGAACTTTGCCTAATGACAGAGCTCTTTAGTTTAAACGTTTAACCTCATTACAAAGGTTTACTAATGTTTTCCCAACCATATATAAAGAAAAACTTATCTCTTGCTTGGCCGCTTGCTCTTAATGCTTTGTTGATGCAATCAATGCTTATGATTGATACGCTGCTTGTTACGCCATTAGGTGAAGTTTCACTTGCTGCTATGGGGATTGCTACAACAATAGTTTCTTTTGTTTTAGGTATCCAAATGGCTCTAGCAAATGGGTCTCAATTGGTACTTAGCCGTGCCGTAGGCTCTGGTCATTATCTATCGTTAAATAAAGGTTTCTGGGCAGCTTTAGTTATCAACGTTCTAGTCGCATCCTTATTCTGGCTGTTGATTACTGTCTTTGATGAAGCGTTAATCAGTAAGTTGACGGATAACGTTGATCTCTATGCGGAGACAAAATGCTACCTTGCAATTGCTAAGTTCATCGTCATATTCAATGCCATTACTCAGGTTATGATTGCGGTGTTCAATGCGCTTGGACGGACCAAAGTTCCATTTAAAGGCTATTTGATTGAATTGCCAGTCAACGTGGCGATGTCTTATGTTCTGATTCACGGCCTGACTAATTTTGAAGGTATTGGCGTTCAAGGTGCCGCGGCGGGTAGTTTGGTTGCTATTAGTATTCGGCTGTTATATTTAACCATGTGCATTAAGCTTGATGATTCTATCATCTTGTCTATTAAGAAGCTTGATGCGTCATTGAAAAGCAATATACATAAGCATTTTAAAGAGATTTTCCCCGTCGCGGCGAACGTCACAATGTTACAAACTGGCGCAACGATATACATGTTGCTGTACTCGCAACTGACCTTAAATGCTTATGTCGCTATGACTATCGTGATGCCTTGGATCAAAGCGGGTACTCAGTTCATTACTGCTTGGGCGCATTCATCGGCAATCACGATTAGCCAAGCAATTGGATCAAGAAAAATGGATGAGCTGCGTAACAATGTCGATATTAGTATTGATATGGCCGTGATGATCTCGTTCGTTTCAGCATTTTTCTTTTTTGCACTTAGTTTCGTTCTTCCTGATTTGTATCCCGACTTAGACCCGAGTACTTACAAAGCGTTATCCGCGATTGCTCCACTTTACATACTGCTACCGATAGTACGTGGCTATAACACCGTTCATGGTCATATTTTGAGAGCGTTAGGTAAAACAACGGAGGTGTTTAAGATTAACTTTACCGGTCAGTGGGTAATCTCAATACCGTTATGTGCTTTGATGATTTTATACTTGGACCTTTCAGTGTTTTGGGTGTTTGCAATCATGCCGTTTGAAGAAATTGTTAAGGCATGGCCATTTAGGCATTTAGCACGTAAGTCTCTGAAAGATTTCGATATTAATAAGGCAGACAAGCTAATGTACGATTGATTCTATGACTATTGGATTAGGTCGAAAATATTCGTAGATGCTATGGACTAAAGAGGAGTATGTCTAGCTTATCATTTTGGGGTTTATCGAGTTTATAAATTGTGATCAATAGAGCACATCATAACTTCTTTCCTCGAATCATTCCGTTGCAAACCTTATTATATGTATGACAATATTACATATAATAAGGTTTGAACATGAAACTCAATCTACTCGTAGCCGCAATGGCTGTTACCTTACCAACTCTTGCTATCGCTTCTGATTTAAATAATGGCGTTGATTATCCAGTCCCTGCCGATAAATTTGATATGCGAAACTGGAAGATCACTATTCCTTCCGATATCAATGAAGACGGAAAAGTGGACGAAATCGAGGGTGTGGCGATGCTGAGTTATTCACACAAAGACTTCTTCTTCTTGAACGAAGAAGGCAACTTGGTGTTTGAAGTGCAGAATAAAGCGGTAACGACAAAAAACTCGAAGAATGCTCGCTCTGAACTACGTGAAATGCCTCGTGGCGCTGACTTTTCTATTCAAACCGATGATTTAGCAAACCATTGGGCTTTATCGAGCCACCCTCAGGCTGCTAAACACAGTCGCGTAGGTGGAACGTTGGAAGCGACCTTGAAAGTGAACCATGTTTCTGAACACGCCAAATTTCCAGAAAAAGGGCCTGCTCATTCTGTTGTTGTCGGTCAAATCCACGCGAAAAAAATTGATGCAAGAATAAAAGAGGGTAAAGGTTATGGACATGGAAATGAACCCATTAAAATCTTCTATAAAAAATTCCCAGAACACAAAATGGGCTCTGTATTTTGGAACTACGAGCGTAACCTAGCGAAGGAAGATCCAAATCGTATTGATATTGCATATCCAGTATGGGGAAATACTTGGGATAACCTTGAAGAACCAGGCCAAGCAGGTATCGCTCTTGGTGAAGAGTTCAGCTACAAGATAGAAGTTCAAGGAACTATGATGAACTTGACGTTTGAAACAGAACGCCACGAGACAGTGACTTATTCCATAGATCTCAGTAAGGGGATTGATAGTAAGGACTTTGAGCATGGCTACGCAGAAGACATGTTCTATTTTAAAGCAGGAGCTTATGGTCAATGTAGCGTCAGTGAGTCTCACCCTGTGTGGGGTACAGGATGTGCGGGCACCGGTGATTTTTCAGTCGACAAGAAAAACGGTGACTATAACAGCGTGACATTTTCTAAGCTCAAGCTAAATCAAAATTGAAACTAATAGAAAACTAAGAGCTACTCGATTTCTACTTAAGCCTCATCGATTTGATGAGGCTTTTGTTTTCAGTGGAATTCTTTAAAAGGTAAGAAACAAGATAGAGCAAGCAATCACTGGGACTGGCTTGAATTTAGAGTATTGTGTTGAATTTTGTTCTTCTTAAGAGGTAAAAAAATAAAGCCAGGCTCGAAAGCCTGGCCTAGTATCAAGTGCTACAAAATAACACTAGAGTTGCTTTGAATCGATGTTATCGAAATATGCTTTTGTTGAAGCACCACTTGTGTCCCCTACGTAAATAGTTAGCTGTGATGGTGTATTCGTTGCGTCTAAGCCTGTTTCGGACTGGCTTGGCGCATCAACCGTTTTTCCATTAATAGAAACGTTAATCTCATCACCATCCCAAGCTAGGGACATTGAGTTCCAAGCGTCAGTCGTAATAGTGCCTATTTCTACGTCATCTGATCCTGCTTCGGCTTCAACTTTACCACTGCCCGAAATTCTCAATTCGTAGTAACGATCTGAGTTGTTTTTACCTGAGCCAACATTAATGTATGTAGTTTTTTCGTTGTCTGACGGAATGTAAACATCGAATGACACGCTACCGTTTGATGTTGCTCCGTTTGAAAACTCGCGCGTAACGTATGGTTTGTTGGTCGTATCTGTGTCGGATATTAGCAGAGAGTTAGCGCCGCTCTTTGATACGTCATCACTTACTACAGCCACGGACGTCAAGGTGGAGGAGTCATCAGCAACCGTATTGTATTCTTTCCAACTAGAGTTTGCTGAACTGATATTTGTTCCTACTGGGTATGAGTCAAAGTTTTCACTCACGTCTTCTGACGGTTTATCAGGATTAGAACTTCCGTCTGAAATGACAACCGCTTCGCTTGATGCACTGTTGTAAATTGTCGCGAGGTCTAAGCCTGGAATGTAGTTGTCAAAATCCTCTTCTAGAACCAACACTTCAGAGCCCGAATCACTAGAGTAAATCTTCAAGTTGTCTGCATTTAATTCAAAGTTTGTAGTGTTGCCATTATCACCTAGTCTCAGTGATACATAGGTTACAGCGGTGCCATCAGCGACAGGTAACATTTCACCTATTTGTTTACCGTTAACCGAAAAAGAGAAGAAGTTTTCTATCCAACTGACTTCTATCGCGAGGTTTTCACCTAACTCAAACGTGTCGCCTGTTTCCGTCAAGTTTCCACTTGCATCGCGGTATTTGATTTTGCCGTTTTCAAATGCCACTTCGCCATGCAAGTTGGAATTCGAGGTTTTTGCTGCATAAAATGAGATGTAAGCATTGTCACCAGAACCGTCGGCTTCCTGTTCTGTTTCTTCATGATGCTGGTAAGTTAGATCTACAGTTAGTCGGCCTGTTGAAATTTCTGAAACACTCGTTGAATCAGACAGCTTGATTCGTAACTCACCGGTGTCTTCTTCTGTTCCACCTTTATTGGTATCCAAAATTTGTACGACGTTGTTATCGCCAGCGTCATTATTTGCCGCTGCAACTGCATCTTTCACCGCATCGTTTTCTGATTCATCGTTACCGGTGAAGTTTCCGTCATTTGTTCCTGAGATGGTTAACATGCCGTTTGAAACTTCATAAGTCCCTGTTAACTCGGTAGGGTTACCTAGATCGCTCTCGTCATAAAGGTTGAATGTAAGCGTCTCTGTATCTTTATCTTCGGTATAAGTTGAAGTGTAGATTGTGTAAGTACCGAAGTTATCATCATCGTTATAATACTTTTGCGTACCGTCTTCAAAGACATAGACGTTTGGCAGGTCGTGCTCATCATCGGATTTCGCCACAGTGGCTGGTGTTGAAATATCCCACATACCTTGGCTCAACTCAGACTCAGTTTCTGTTGGTGGGGGAGCCGATGGTGCATCCCTTAAATCAGTGTTACATCCGGTTAACAAACCTGTGGAAATAGCAATTGCTGCTGCAATTTTTGTTACTTGCATGGTAGGTACTCACTTCTATGTGTTTTTATTTATGTAATATTGTTAGACAAATAATTTCTGTCATCTAGATGGTTTTATCAATAGAATGATCCGACTCACACTAGATACAATGATTGCTCACTGAAGTGATGAATAAGTCACACAAAATAGTTGAATATCAACATCAATAAGAGCTGAACCTTTATGAGGTTGAGGGCTTTCTTTATAGAGAAACAGCAAAAACTAAAGGTGATTTAGGAAAGAAATTTGATTTCACATCAAGATTTTTGATTTTAAACCATTGAATTTATTGTTTTTTATATTTTTTTAACCTTCTTCTTTATCATATGAAACGAGTTAAAACATTTCTCTGTAAGTGATGTCTACAAAGGTCGTTTTAGAATCAGACATAGCTAACACTTTTGAATATATAATAATACAAATTGTCAGTTGAGGGGCACTTACATGATTAATATCACAGAACTCTCATGATGAATTAACTAGTATTTGTCATACATTAATTCAATAGTGTTGAATCAAATCCAGGGATTTAAGTGGTATCCCAAAAAATATATACAGAGAGATATAATCATGAAAGCAGTTACAACAATGTCCCTATTCGTTGCTTCCACATTAATGGCGGGAGCGGTTTCCGCAGCAACTTTAGACTATCGCGCAGAATATAAGCATGAGAGTGAAACTTATGCCCAACGTATCAAAATTAGTGGTAGTTCTAAAATTAACGATCAGACCAAACTGAACTTTGGTGTTGAACAAAAATTCCATAGTTACGACAACTCGCATTTTTGGGATCAACTCGTTGCTGGTGATTCTGAGTTTGATTGGGGAGTTCGCTACCAAATAAATAAACAATGGTTTATCCAACCAGGGATGCCTATTACTTTTGGCGATGATGACGAAAAAACCACTTATAAACCACAAGTTCGTGTTGGTTACAAATCCTCTTTTGGCTTAAGTACCGCTTTACGTTACCGACACGAATTTCAAGTTTATTCAGATGGTGCAGGTAACAAAACACTAACGGATGGTACTTCGGTAAGCGTTGCTGGGAAAACAGTTGAACAAGGTAAGTGGACACTGACAGGCTCTTACGATATGCGTCAGTTTGATAACGAGTACCTTGATAACGTCAAGCTGAGCTATGAGATCAACTACAACAAAAACTATGACGAAGTGCGTTTATCTGATTGGAAAGATTCTGAGTGGGATGCTGGCTTAATTGTTGGTTACCAAATGGGAGATTTCCGTCCTTACTTTGAATTGTGGAATGTCAAAGGTAAGGATGGTTCAACCACGGATGACCGCCAATTGAGAACACGCCTTGGCCTTAAATACAGCTTTTAACCCGAGTGTTATTGCCTAATTGTTGTTACAGCAAAAGAGCTGTTAATTCATTTTTATATTGTAGGTGTTAGATTACATGAAGCATATTTTCTTCAAAAGCTTGTTAGCTTCTTCTATTTTACTTGCTGTGGGCTGTAATAGTACGGCGACCATGGTAGATCCATTTCCAAACAACCAAGAAACTGGTGCTGATATTCTGACTCCCGTTACGATAACGGCGAGTAGTCATGATGGTAATGTTCCAGAGCAGTTGTTTGACCAAGATATTATGACACGCTGGTCAGCAAATGGTGATGGTGAGTGGGCGATGTTGGATTACGGCTCGGTTTATGAGTTCGACGCAATTCAAGCCTCGTTCAGCAAAGGTAACGAACGCGTCAGCAAATTTGATGTTCAGTTTAGTACTGATGGTGAAAACTGGGTGACGGTTATTGAGGGTGCGCAAAGCTCTGGTCGCGCACTTGGCTTAGAGCGCTTCCAGTTTGAGCCTGCAGTAAAAGCACGCTATGTTCGTTACGTTGGCCACGGTAATAGCAAAAACCAATGGAGCTCAGTTACTGAGTTAGCGGCAGTTAATTGCGGAATTAATGCCTGTCCGGCAAGTCACATCATTACTGATGACGTCGTTAACGCTGAAGCGGCTATGATTGCGCAAATGAAAGCGGAGCAAAAGGCACAAAAGGATTTACTCAAAAAGAATCGTAAAGGCGACTTTGGAGCACCAATCGTCCGTCCTTGTGAAACGACTGTGACGTGTGATCTTTCTAAAGCAATGCCTTACCCTACGTTACCGAAAGAGCCACTCGCTACAAATGCACCGGGTGAAAACTTTGACTTAACACGTTGGAAACTGACGACACCTTTCGACCATGACAAAGATGGTCGTGCTGATGATATTGATGAGTGGGACTTGGCTAACGGCTTCCAACACTCTGATATATTCTACACAGCAGATGATGGCGGAATGGTATTCAAGAGCTATGTGAAAGGCGCTCGAACTTCTGAAAACACTAAATACGCGCGAACTGAGTTACGTACCATGCTTCGTGCTGGTGATAAGTCTTACAGCACAAAAGGTGTAAATCCTAATAACTGGGTATTCAGTTCTGCACCAGTTGAAGATCAAAAAGAAGCGGGTGGTGTAGACGGTACGCTTGAAGCGACTCTGAAGATTGACCACGCAACCACAACTGGTCAGTCGCATGAAGTTGGCCGCTTTATTATCGGCCAGATTCATGACAAAGATGATGAGCCAATTCGTCTTTATTATCGTAAGCTACCAGACCAACCAACAGGTACAGTTTACTTTGCTCACGAAAAAACCAAAACTGGAACAGAGGATTACTACAGCTTAGTGGGTGATATGACTGGTGAAATTGGTGACGATGGCATCGCGCTAGGTGAAAAATTCAGCTACATCATTGATGTGAAAGGCAACACAATGACAGTTACGGTAAAACGTGATGGTAAAGATGATGTTGTTCAAGTCGTAGATATGAGTGACAGTGGCTATGACGAAGGTGGCAGATATATGTACTTTAAAGCCGGTGTCTATAACCAGAATATGTACGGTAATCCAGATGATTACGCACAAGCTACTTTCTATAAATTAAAACAATCTTTTGGTAAGTACCAAGGCTAGTTCTATCACTTTTAGTTGATTGAAGTCCTTTGCCCTCGGCTTTGTAGCTGAGGGCTTTTTCTTTCTGTAGAAGAATAAAACAGCTCAAATATTATTTTAATTGACATAGATAAATTAATTTAAAAATTTATCACCATAGATAGGTAATAATTATTGATTGCTTTTATCTTCTGACAATGTTTATTTTTAAGTGCGAATGTATATTAGAGTAGTTTAATTGGTTAAATTTAAAATAGCTCAGCGTTAGGGTAGATAAATATCTCATGAAACTATAGAAGCTGTTTTTAAGCTGCCTAAGTGGAGGTTGATTTATATATTTATCGTAGAAGGAAACACTATGCGTGAAGCGAGTTGAATTGTGGTGTTCTAAAAGAAGAGGCCACGAGAAAATAAATTTCCCGTGGCGGCGGTATGAGCTTTGTTCGTTGCTTTAGAGCAAAGTAGCAAGCCTATTGCTAAGAGATTGAAATGACTATCGATGAAGAGTGCTCAAAGCACTAAAGCTCACATCAAAGATTTCTCCTCGATATGCATTATCAGGTTTAAACTGAGGGTAAATTCCGGCTTTGAAGTAAAACGCAATATCAGGCGACGCCCATCTTTCAGTAAGAGTATAGGACTTGTTGTTAGCGGTGTCTGAGTATGCTTCTCCCCACTTCAGTGTGTGCGAGACCATATTACTGCCATCTGCATCGTAGGTGGCTAAAAACAGTCCTTCCTTATCGGCACGGATCGTATATTGCCAGTCTTCGTTTACCGCGTAGGTACCAAGCTTAACGCTGAATGCGTTGCAATCAGTACAGTCTTTGTTGTTATCAAGTTTGTAGTTATCGTTCAGAATAACTCGGACTGGCTTATTGTCACCTTCCCAAAGTAGCTTCACGAGTGCTTGGCTGATTTTCCAACCATGTATCTGGCCTACCACGACTTTTGGTAATTGACCGTCGATTTTAGGGTATTCGTTGATTCTTAGTGTTGCGTTTAGAGTATGCGAAGTTGCACCGGTACGACTATCTTCAATATACCAACTTGTCTCTTCATCGCTGGTGCTGCAATCCGGGGAGTTAGTACTGATGTAGAGCTCTCGCAACTCTGAACGGATGTAACTGGAGTTGGCCGTTGACGTGCCGTAACCCATATCGGCGCGGAAATGCATGCTACCGTCAATAACATTGAAGTATGATAAATCAATCTCGCGTTGGTAAACGCTCTCTTCGTTAGACAGAGGATCTTTACTTGAATTACAACGCTCAGGCTCTAATTCAGCCGCGCTGTCACCGCCAAAACCATACCAATCATTTTTGCTTGCAGGAATGGTTAATTTCCAATCGTCAATATTCCAGGCTATTGAATCAGTATGGTCAGTTTTGGTTAGTCCTAACTGCTTAAATTGTACCTTTGCTTCACCGTTTTCAAACTGGTTGTAAACTCCGGCTTTAAAGTAGCTCAGGAGGTGCTGCCAGTAGGATACATCTACATTTACCTTTTGTTCATCGTTCACTTTAATGGTTAATGTGTTTTCTCCGATTTTTACTTCGAATCGCGTGAATGCGTTGAGATCGGCTTTTCCTAAGTCATAACGATCATATGATGTTGCATAACAATCTGATGCGCTAGAAGGTAGACTGCAATCTATGGCATTGTTCTTTACTACCGCCCAGTAATGACCAGTGATACTGTTTCGTTCTTGTTCCCAAACGATTCGTAACAAAGGGTGTGGGATAGCACCTGTACCAGAAGTATCTGTGCCTTTGTTATGAATTTGCAGGAAAGTGACTTCATCATGGTTTGCAGGGGAGCTAGCCATTGCAAGGTTAATCTCTGGTAATCGAACATCTGCATACAAAGTTCTAGAGACGCCTTGTTCTGAAATGTTGAAGTTTTCTCGCTCACGAACTTCTGAGCGCATTTTGTAGTTCGACATTTTAAAGACAAGGTAATTGGAATCCTTTTCTGCGTAAAAGTGGTCACTCTTATAATCCGAGAATGCTCCATTTTTGACGTCACTGGTTTTATTTCCCTCCTTCCCATCGGGATCTGATACTTGTAAATCTGAATTTCTCAATATGTTTTGAAATTTTGCTATTGAGTATGGTGCTACATGCTCTTGGTGCGGAATATTTGGTTTATCATCTTGGCTTGTAGTGGCGGTATTTCCTCCACAACCTATTAATCCAAGCCCAGAGAAGCTTATTAGAAGCAATTTAGTTGATTTTATAAACACAGTAGTAAGCCTCTTACACTATTTAATATTTGTAATACAATATCATTTTAGTGTTGTTGGGGAGTAGTTTAGTCATAAGTTAAATAGTAAAAGTGTTAATTAAATCTCAGAAGAGTTCTATATCTATAAGTGGTGTCTTTGATAAGGCGTAAGGTTAAGTTATGTCTGTTTTTCCTAAGAGTTATTAACGGTTTTACTATGATTAAACGCTAATTGATAAGCTCATCTAGAGTCATGTAAACAATCAAAAAAAGCCGAACATGACGTCCGGCTTTGAATTAGTTCCCGATTTTTACATTAATTTTTAGTGACTAGCTAAAGATTAAATTTGTGCGAATGCGCCTTCCCAAGTGTAAGTCACACCGTCGAACTCAACGCGATGTGCCGCGTTCTGTTTGTCTTCGTCTAGGTTGCAGATTGCGAAGTGGTAAGCGTTGCCTGTTGTGGTTTGCAGACGAATCACGGTACCCACTTCGTTGTTACCAACGACGGTTACTGACTCTACTAGGCCACGAGCGCCAACCGATGCTTCAATAGACTCGTTGAAGTAACCGTGTGTCTCTAGCACTGAGGCAAACACGTGTTTCTGACCCGATTGACGTAGGATCAGTGCTGGTTCGCTCTTCAAGTTGAAGTCTGGATCATTTGCGCCAGTGCGAGTGAAGAACACTTTGCCGCCGTTTGTTGCGCTTGTGATTAGCGAGTAGTAGCTGTTGTCGTGCAACCAACTTACCAGTGAGCTGCCTTGAACTTGGCCTGAACCCACACTCCATAGATGTTGGTAGCCGTTGTCTTCGCCCATTGGGCGTAGCGTGCTTTCTACATCGTATTCAAAATCCGTACGGATGATTTGACCAGAGTAGTGCACTGGCAGGTCGTATTGGTGCTCTTGATCTGCTTCGATGCGGTAAACATCAATCACAAGTGGTTTTTCGAATTCTGGCAATTCAGCAAGAATAATGCTGCGTTGCATGTCTACACCATTGTAGTAACCAGAAATACGACCGCTCATGCCTTGCAGTTTTTCGTCATCAGCTTTGAAGAAGTGCTTAGAACCGAACTTGGTTTCTGCTAGCGCTGTGTCGAAGTTGTTTTGCGTCTTTTGGTCAACCGTTACTGTGTTGTGCGCGATCGTCTGCTTACAGTAAGACTTGTTCTCTGGGATGTAACGACCGCCAAATTTAGGCTCAACGTTTACCCAGCGACCAAAGCCGTAATCGTGCAGCACTTCATGACCGCGGTTAAATACGCTCAGGTGCAGACCATCGTAGTGACCGTGGTCTAGCGCTGAGTGGTACTGGTGATCGCTGCCGTGTTGACCAAACCAGATAAGCGCCATCGTATCGTCGTCTTGCTCGTCACGGTGACGAAGAATGCTTACGCCGCCTTTTTCGCCTTCTGGGCCGTCTGTTACGAATAGGCTACCCCAGTTGAACGGTTTGATGTTGTCTGCTGCTGCAACCGCGTCAGACAATGTTTTACCTGAGATATGAACCCAAACGTCTTGCTGGTGGTCTGCCATGCCAAGTAGCGTTTCAGACTGCTCGTAACGGTGGAAACATACTGACGTTGCCATGATTACGCCTTCATCGTTGATCGAAATTGTCTTCGATGAATCGTTCAGTGCTGGCAAAGTACCATCTGGGAATGCGGTCTTAAATACTGCGTAAGACGTGGTCTTGATGACTGAATCGTTGAACTCGTAAATACCAAGCTCAGGCTGACGACGTTCAATCGCTTCTGCGAATAGGTAGATTGGACGCAGCGAGAAACGGTGGTAGTAAGGACCTTCCATGTAGTAGCCGTCTGGCGAGAACAGTTGGTCCAACTGAGCTAGGAAGCCGCCGCTCACTTTGTCCAGTTTCAAGCCGTAAAGCGCTTTGTCTACTGCATCTTGATCGTTGATTGCGTAACCACAGATACCTACTGCTGCTACCGCCCACAGACCGTGGTTGTGTACGATGTCGAAGTCGTGACCGTAAGTGACTACAAACAGCTCAATCATTTGTTTGAACAGGTCGTTTTCAATCAGTGTTTTTTGCTCTTCTTCCAACGTGTGGTAAATGCAGCTGTACGCACAAGAGGCGTATAGCATCCACATGTTCTCGTTCAGAGTTTGGTGGAAGATCTTACCCGGAGGGTTAGAGTCACGGCTGGTGTTGCTTTCTAGCGTCGGGTAAACCTTCGCGTAAGCCGTTAGCATGTCCACGATGTAATCGCGGTATTTCTGTTCGCCAGTGATAAGGAATAGGCGACCCGCTAGATCAATGTGGATGTAGTTTTGCTTGTGACGGTTATGCTCGTAACCGCCGCCTTCGCCGTGACCTGGAACTTCAATACCGACCTCAGCCATGTAAGCGTCAGTTTGTTTGATGTCACGTGCTAGTGCATTTCCTAATAGGCTATCCGTGCCAAGTGCTCTGCTTAGTTCTGCCGCTTCTTCAAAGTTCATTAATAGCGGTTGGTAAGACTGGGTTTGGTAGCTCATTATTATTTCTCCTGCCCGAATGCGTTCACTTCTAGAGAGTAGAAGCCATTCCAGCTGTAGGTTTTACCGTTCATTTCTACTTGGTGTGGGGTTTGGTCGTCAGCGCCTAGCACATTGCTGATCATCACAGTAACCAGTGATTTTTCAGTTGTGATTTCTACGATGCTGCCAACGGCGTTGTAACCCACGACGCGGATATCTTTCACCTGACCACGTGCATTCACCGACTGCTCAAACTCTTCGTTGAAGTAGCCGTGTGTTTCTAGCACAGAAGCAAATAGCGTCGATTCGCCCTTGCTGCGTAGAATGAATGCCGGTTCGCTACGTAGGTTAAAGCTTGGGTCATTGGCGCCAGTGCGAGTGAAGATTACTTCATTATCACCGTTTTGCTTCGCGCTGCTGCTTGTGCCTAACCAAGTGTAGTAGGTGTTGTTTTGTAGCCAGCTAACCAGCGCGGTATCTTGCACTTTGCCGCTTGCTACTTTCCAAAGGTGTTGGTAACCGAAGTCATCGCCAAGCGTGCTCAGTTCACCAAAGCTTTGGTAATCGAAGTTAGTACGTACGATTTGACCATCGTATTGATGAGAGTAGTCGTACTGATGTTCGCCTTCACCTTCAATGCGGTAAAGGTCTAACAATAGCGGTGCTTCAAGCTCATCGAGGTTAAGCATGAACACACTGCGCTGCATGTCTGTATTCGGGTAGTGGTCGTTCGCAAACGCACTCATACCGTTGATTTCAGTGCCTTCTACTTTGAAGAAGTGAGGCAAACCGTGCACTGAATCAGCGCGGTCTACATCGAAACCGTTCTGACATTGCTCATCAATCGTTACCGCGTTGTGCGCGATAGTTTGACGTGCGTACGATTTGTTTTCGTCTAGGTAACGACCGCCGAATTTAGGCTCTACGTTTACCCAGCGACAGAAGCCGTATTCACGCAGCACTTCTTGACCACGGTTGAAGAAGGTAATGCCAAGCGTATCGAAGTTACCATGTCCCATGCCGTGTTGACCGTAGTTCATTACAAGCTGTGACACATCACCGGTTTTATCCTGCATACGGATAAAGCCTTGTGCACCGTTGTTACCAGTTGGACCTTCGTTTAGTTCCACACTTGGCCAGAAAGGCATACCGATTTCACGGTCTGCGATAGCTTTATCGTAAGCTTGAGAAAGCTCTAGACCACATGGGTGCATCCAAACGGCGTTTTGAATCTTCGCCATGCCTAGAATGTTGTCATCCATACCGTAGTGTTTGCTGTAAACGCTTACTGCAACTTGAACACCCATGTCGGTAATGCTCATGGTACGAGATGCATCGTTTAGGGCAGGGAACTCACCATTCGGGTAAGCCGTTGCCAGCATCGCTTGTACTGTGTTGCCAATCACTTTGTCTTTGTAGTTGTAGATGTCTACTTCAGGCATGTGACGGTGTACTACTTCTGCAAATACACAAGTTGGACGAATCGCATAACGATGGTAGTACGGACCTTCCATGTAGTAACCAGAAGGGGCGAACAGTTGCGAGATTTGCGCTAGGAAGCCACCGGTATCATCACGGTCTTGACCGTATACCGACATCTCTAGATATTCAGGTTTGCCAATGGCTAGGCCACAAATACCAACAGCCGCCACTGCCCAGATACCGTGGTTGTGAATACGGTCGAAATCGTGCGCGTATTTCACTGTGAACATGTCTAGCATTGGTTCGAAAATGCGCTCAACAACGGCTGTGCGCTCTTCTTCTGTCATCACTGATGCCACGCAAGAGTAAGCAAGGCTAGTAAACATTAACCAACAGTGTTCATTAAGGATCTGGTGGAAAAGACGACCTGTAGGGTTAGTGTTTTTCTGTACGTGGAAATCAAAAGTGAGGTACTTCTCTGCGTAAATAGCGAGAAGATCTTTAACGAACTGCGCGTACTTTTCTTCTTGAGTGATCAAGAACAAACGACCCGCTAAGTTCATGTAGGTATAGTTTTGTTTGTGGCGGTTGTGCTCGTAGCCACCCGCTTCGCCGTGACCTGGTACGTCTAGAGGCAGACGCATAAAGGCTTCAAGTTCCTTGCGATTCGCTTCAATGGATTTGCCCATCAAGCTCGGCTTTCCGACTTCCTTTCTTAGTAGTTCGACTTCTGCTTCAGTCAACAAAATCGGTTGTGTAGTCATTTCTTTACCACCCTCAGATGAAGTGTGTTGTTTTCTTAAACTCTCTATAAAGTAATACAATATTAAGTTTGGGTGTAGTTTTTGTGGCAAAAAGGGAGAGTGAAATCACGCGAATTTAGCTAACCCATTGATTTATATTGTTGTGGTAATCCTTGTTGTGACTGATGTTTCGGCGTTATCAATCGTTAAGTGGAATGCTTTAGCGAGCACCATTTGATGAATATCACATATTTTTAGATATATTGTATGACAATTAAAATAGATCGGATATGCTCGTTACCAATTCGACAGCAGACCCTTTCGCTTCGCGTTTCACTTTTATCAATACGACGCTTTTTTAAAGAACCTTTTAATAAAAGCATGGTTAAGAATGAAGTGCCGTAGGGTTCGCTTTAATAGAGACTTTTTAGGAGTATGACGATGAATTCTTTCTTTGTATTAGATGAGAACCCGTGGGAAGAGCTAGGCGGCGGTATCAAACGTAAAATTGTTGCTTACACAGATGACCTAATGGCGGTTCACCTATGTTTTGATAAAGGCGCGATTGGCGCTCCGCATACTCACGAAATCCACGATCAAATCGGTTACGTAGTACGTGGCAGCTTTGAAGCGGAAATCGAAGGCGAGAAGAAAGTACTAAAAGAAGGCGACGCATACTTTGCTCGTAAGCACATGATGCACGGTGCGGTTGCACTAGAGCAAAACAGCATTCTTCTAGACATCTTCAACCCAGCTCGTGAAGACTTCTTAAAATAATCTATAGCGCAACCTCAGTTGCTAAGGTGACAACATGAAATCATTAAACATCGCGGTCATTGGCGAATGTATGGTTGAGCTACAGAAAAAGGAAGGTCAGCTAAAGCAGTCATTCGGTGGTGATACGTTGAATACCGCACTGTATTTATCTCGTTTGACCAAAGCTCACGATATTAAAACCAGCTATGTAACGGCTCTGGGTAACGATCCTTTTAGCCAAGAAATGCTATCAGCATGGCAAGAAGAGGGCATCGATACTAGTCTGGTTCTTTCCGTTAAAGAAAAGCAACCAGGTATCTACTACATCGAAACCGATGAAACTGGCGAGCGTTACTTCCACTACTGGCGTAACGAGGCGGCCGCTAAATTCCTATTCGAACAAAACGAGTCTCCGCTATTAGTCGACAAACTTTACTCGTACGATGCGGTTTACTTGAGCGGTATTACACTAGCGATCCTTACTGAAGAAGGTAAGACGCAACTGTTTGGCTTCCTTGAGCGCTTCAAGGCACAAGGTGGTAAGGTTATTTTCGATAACAACTACCGTCCTAAATTGTGGGAAAGCCGCGAGAATGCCATGTCTTGGTATCTTAAGATCCTTAAGCACACAGATATCGCACTGCTCACATTTGAAGATGAGCAAATGCTTTACGGTGACGAGCATCTAGAACAGTGTATCGAGAGAACCTCTGCACTGGGCGTGGATGAAATCATCATCAAACGTGGTAGCAAAGATTGCTTGGTTGTGGCGAATGGCGAAGCACAATACGTGGCGCCAAACAAAGTCGACAACGTGATTGATACAACAGCGGCTGGTGATTCTTTCAGTGCGGGCTTCTTGGCGAAGCGTTTGACTGGCGGCAATGCAGCGGAATCGGCTTACTCTGGCCACTGTATGGCTGGCGCGGTAATTCAACATAAAGGTGCCATCATTCCACGTGAAGTGATGCCAGATCTTCCTTTGTAATTCTTTTGCGGATCGCTGAGTAATCGGCGCTCCGCAGTGATTTATTGAACTCAAGTTAACGACGACGAGTACACTCTTATGACGACATTAAACGAACAATTAGCAAACCTAAAAGTAATTCCTGTTATTGCCATCAACAAAGCAGAAGATGCGATTCCTCTAGGCCGCACTTTGGTTGAAAACGGTATGCCTTGCGCTGAAATCACGTTCCGCACAGAGTGTGCTGCAGAAGCGATTCGTGCTATGCGCGCTGAGTTCCCAGAAATGCTGATCGGTGCAGGTACTATCCTAACTAACGAGCAAGTTGACCAAGCAATCGAAGCTGGTGTGGACTTTATCGTAAGCCCTGGCTTTAACCCTCGCACGGTTCAATACTGCCTAGACAAAGGCGTGGCTATCGTACCTGGCGTAAACAACCCAAGCCTAGTTGAGCAAGCGATGGAAATGGGTTTGCGTACACTTAAGTTCTTCCCTGCTGAGCCATCTGGCGGCGTTGGTATGCTTAAAGCATTAACGGCGGTTTACCCAGTGAAATTCATGCCAACAGGTGGCGTGAGCCTAGGTAACGTAGACGAATACTTGTCTATCCCTTCAGTACTGGCATGTGGCGGTACTTGGATGGTGCCAACAAAACTTATCGATGAAGGTAAGTGGGATGAACTGGGTACACTGGTTCGCGACGCAGTAGCTCACGTAGCATAAGTGTCGTAACACCCCGATAAAACTAGCGAAAGAATGAAAAGCGAGCCTCAGTGCTCGCTTTTTTGTGTTTGAAAGTTTGAAAGAGGCGAGAGTTAAGAATCGCATTCATATAAATCCTACTTTCTATCAAATTTTTTCGAAACATCTCATTACGTTTCCTTTAAAGAAATGCCGCGCATTTTTGATCTTCAGACAAAGCGCGAAGAAGAAAAATATTCCATACTCTAATAAATTTCAATTAGACAATTTGTATTACAATATATTGAGGTGTTCTGAATGGCAATTATCTCCTAGAAAGCCATTGGTCTAAGAAATTAAGGGGTTTTACGTATTTTTTTCGTTGAATAACTTATGCTTTAGATCACAATTAAAACTTATTGTAGTACAAATAGAGTTGTGAAGAGAGTAGTCTAGACGTTAGAAAATGATCAAACTTGAAAGGCTGAAAAAATGACTATTGATACTCTTGTTGTTCTTGCCTACTTCTTCTTCTTAGTTGCAATTGGTTGGATGTTCCGTAAGTTCACTACCTCGACCAGTGACTACTTCCGAGGGGGCGGTAAGATGTTATGGTGGATGGTAGGTGCTACCGCCTTCATGACGCAATTTTCAGCATGGACGTTTACAGGTGCCGCAGGACGCGCGTTCAACGACGGTTTCGTTGTTGTAATCCTATTCTTAGCCAACGCATTTGGCTACTTTATGAACTACCTCTATTTTGCTCCAAAGTTCCGCCAACTACGTGTAGTGACGGCGATTGAAGCAATTCGTCAACGTTTTGGTAAGACTTCAGAGCAGTTCTTCACTTGGGCTGGTATGCCAGACAGCTTGATCTCGGCCGGTATTTGGTTGAATGGTCTTGCGATTTTCGTGGCAGCGGTCTTCAACATTCCTATGGAAGCGACCATCATCGTTACGGGCTTAGTGCTAATGCTAATGGCGGTAACAGGCGGCTCTTGGGCGGTTGTTGCATCTGACTTTATGCAGATGCTGGTTATCATGGCAGTGACGATCACTTGCGCGGTGGCGGCATACTTCCATGGTGGCGGTATTGGCAACATCGTGTCGAACTTCCACGGCGACTTCATGCTGGGTAACAACCTGAACTACTTCAGTATCTTTATCCTTTGGGTTGTCTTCATCTTTGTTAAACAGTTCGGTGTCATGAACAACAGCATCAACGCTTACCGCTACTTATGTGCAAAAGACAGTGAAAACGCACGTAAAGCTGCAGGTCTTGCATGTGTGCTGATGATTGTTGGTCCTATCATCTGGTTCCTACCACCTTGGTACGTTGCGGCATTTATGCCTGATTTCGCAGAGCAATACGGCTCAGTAGGTGGTGATGCAGCATACCTAGCATTCGTACAAAACGTAATGCCAGCAGGTATGGTGGGTCTTCTGATGTCAGCAATGTTTGCGGCGACCATGTCTTCAATGGACTCTGGTCTTAACCGTAACGCGGGCATCTTTGTGATGAACTTCTACAGCCCGATTGTGCGTCCACAAGCGTCGCAAAAAGAACTGGTTATCGTGAGTAAAGCAACGACTATCGTGATGGGCTTCATCATCATTGGTATCGGTCTATTCATTAACTCACTACGTCACTTGAGCCTGTTCGATATCGTACTGAACGTCGGTGCATTAATTGGCTTCCCAATGCTGATTCCTGTACTACTTGGTATGTGGATTCGTAAGACGCCGGATTGGGCTGGTTGGGCAACACTGGTTGTTGGTGGCTTTGTTTCTTACATCTTCGGTATCTCACTACAAGCAGAAGATGTAGAGCGCCTATTCGGTCTAGAGCAAGCGTTTACAGGACGTGAGTGGGCAGATCTGAAAGTTGGCTTGAGCTTAGCGGCACACGTTATCTTCACCGGTGGTTTCTTCTTGCTGACAACGCGCTTCTACAAAGGTCTATCACCTGAACGTGAGAAAGAAGTGGAGCAATTGTTCGAGAACTGGAATACGCCACTTGTGGCTGACAGCGAAGAGCAGCAGAACCTAGATACAAAACAGCGCGGCATGCTTGGTAAGCTTATCAGCGTAGCGGGCTTCGGTATCCTAGCTATGGCTCTAATTCCAAATGAACCATCTGGTCGACTACTGTTTATCTTGTGTGGTGCGATTGTTCTCTCGGTGGGTGTTCTATTGGTGAACGCAGCCCGAGGGCCTAAAAGCCCAAAGTTAGCTAACGCGAAAAGCTAACCAAAGTTAAAGACTCTCAATGAAAAATCCCGCGGTGTTAAAGCCGTGGGATTTTTTGATCAAGCTGACTGAGAAAGCGTGGCGCATCGTTTGTTGTTATTCGTTGTATTGGGGAACTCCCAATAAGGTGCGACTATATTCACATTAGAGTCGTCAGCCTAAAGCGAAAAAGCAATCTAACTTTCTTTGCATGCCGTGTTTACACTTTACACCCCAAACCTGATGCTTTGTCTATTTAAATAAATATGTGTGCCTTCTTAGCAAAGAAAAAGCATTAAATCAGACGTAGCTTTAATGAGGCGTACGCCAGAAATAGGAGAGAGGTTTTGAAGTGTGAGTGGAAAATATATAAGAGAATTGGAAGAGGCTGCCCTGCAAAACTTTAAAGGAGTGGCTAGGGTATCAAGGAGTGATGAGCGTCTGGGGAAGAGGAAAAACAAAAAAGCCCAGCCACATTGGTTGCTGGGCTTATAGTTGCAACTGAGTGTGACTAAGCTTCTAGCTCTGCAAAGTAGTCGAAGATGACTGGAACGTCATTTTGACCAAGGCCTTTATCAACTGCCGCTTGTAGACTCTTAGAAGTGCCCTCTGCAATCAGGGAAGTTGTACCAAGCTCTTCGCATAGAGCAAGGAAGTAACCGAGGTCTTTGTTTGCGTTTGCAACAGAGAAGCCTAGTTTTTCTTCGCCATCTACGGCGTAAAACTTACAGAATTGCATAAATGGTGAGTTTGATGGTCCTGCAGACATGATGTCGAATAATTGTTGACCATCAACACCAGCACGTTTAGCAACAGCAAATGCCTGAGACATGGTTGCTACGGTTGTCATACCCATAAAGTTATTCACAAGCTTAGTTACGTGACCAGAGCCCAGTGCGCCAAGGTGGAATACGTTTTCACCTTGATCGTCCAGCACTGGCTTAACCTTATTGAATGTTTCGACGTCGCCTGCGGCCATGATGTTCAGTAAACCATCTTTTGCGTGGGCAGGTGTACGACCTAGAGGCGCATCAATCATACCAGCCCCTTTCTTAGCAAGGTCAGCGCCAATCTTCTTCGTTGAAGCTGGAATAGATGTACCGAAGTCGATGAGTGTTTTACCTTCTGACATGCCAGCTAGAACACCAGTGTCTCCGTAAACAACTTTTTCGACAACTTCAGATGTTGTTAGGCACAGCATCACGATATGACTTTTCTCTGCTAGCTCTTTACCTGAAGAAGCTTCAGAAGCGTTTCCACGAGCTAGTACTGCGTCAACAGCATCTTTATTGAGGTCCATTACAGCAACTTCGTAACCACGTTTCTGTAGGTTTTCAACCATGTTTCCGCCCATCAAGCCTAGGCCGATGAAACCAATGATAGGTTTAGTCATTTTAACTCCAAAAATACTATTGTATGATTATATTGCTTTTGTTAATCATAATGACTATTGTGGCTTTTGCAATTGAAAATTGTGAGCATAGCGGGCTTGGGATGGATTTTTTCTAAAAGTGAGATGTAAGTAAGGTTTGTGAGGGTTTTATTCATCAGAGTATATAAGAAAAGCGGATTCCTCACGCTTCCATTTTTATCGTGAACAAAGCCTTTAGGAGGCTTAAATAACGTAAAAATAAAATTTATTGTAATACAAGTGATTTTGTTTCAGCTAGAGGAATACTGTCCATACCAAAAAAATGGGTGAAACGTTACAGATGGGGTGAAAGGCGAGGTGGTATAAGGATAAGCCGCAGTACAAACATACTGCGGCCGTTATCAAATCAGTACTAAAGCGCACTTACTGATAGGTAAAAAGACTTATTGGTACTAAATGCCTAAAGCTTGACCACCACCAATTTGCAGTGTTTCTGCGGTAATGAATGATGCATCTTTACTTACCAGAAAAGAGATAGCAGAGGCGACTTCCTCTGGCTGGCCTAGGCGTCCAAGCATAATACTGTCTGCCCAAGAAGCAAATACTTCAGGCTTGGTTGCTTTGATTTGAGCATGGAATGGTGTATCGATAGTGCCAGGAGATACTGCATTGACACGAATTCCAGCCGGAGCTAACTCTTTAGCTAAAGCGCGAGTTAATGTATGAACGGCGGCTTTTGATGTACCGTAAATACCTGCACCTGGACCACCTGCATTCCAAGCAGCGTTTGAAGTGAAGTTGATAATTGATGCGTTATCAGACTTTTTTAGAAATGGAATCGCTGCGCGTGATACGAAGAATGCACTATCGAGGTTTAAAGCCATGACTTTACGGAAAAAAGCAGTTTCCATACCTTCAATAGGACTACGACCACCAAGACCACCTGCGTTATTAACGACAACATCGATTTTGCCGTATTTTTCACCAATAGCATTGATGTTTTCATCGACGGCATGTTCATCTGTAACGTCAAAACCGTAGTATTCAGCCTCAATTCCTGCGTTATGTAGTTTGGAGACACACTCCGAACCTTTTTCATCTTCAATGCCGTTTAGAATGACCGTGTATCCATCCTGACCAAGGCGCTTTGCTACTTGGAAGCCGATACCGCCAGTAGCACCAGAAATAAATGCAATTTTAGTAGACATAATGGTGTTCTCTCATGTTTGTAGAGTTGGAAAGGATTTTTTATTTAACATAGAGTATTATTGTAATACAAATGGTTTTAATAAACAGAGAAACACCAACAATGAGAAGTCGATCACGTACTTTTTTGAGATGCTGACTCATCCAGTGGCATATATCGACTTTTACGGTCGTGCATGATTTGTATCTAGTCAGGAGAATCGGGATATATAAACAATTGAGCATATAGCTGCCGGCTTAGCTCGTTGGGCTGAGGTTTGTTTCAAGTAGAAAGAAAGCTGATTAACCGTGGGTCTTTGTTGCCAAACTTATGATTTCATTTAGGCTTGCCAAGTGATGGTTGGAGAACTTTGTCGAGAGGTTGAGTTTTAAGCGGGTAGGGAACCTTTAAGGATCTTAAGTCTTTCAAGGTCATTCTGAATAGTGAGGGACGAGCGTGATTTAGAATCTCTTGCCCGAGCACGCTGTTATGATATGTGACCCCGTTTCGCCGAGCGTTATTTATCACCATTGTTCTGAAGAGTCGAGTTAGGACCTGTTGGATAATGATTTTGACTAAGCTGAGATAAAAATGCCCGCTAAATCAGCGGGCACTTTTGTTTGCGTCATTAATGATGCATGTGTTTTTCCATGTGGCCTTGTTTCTCAACCGCCATTTCCACTTCAACCTTACCTGCGTTTTTAAAGGTTAATGTCATAGGGAAGCGGTCACCCTCTTTAAGAGTTTGTGTTGGATTGAAAATCATTAAATGGAAGCTGCCTGGCTTAAACAACACTGAGTCATTGGCTGGAACGCGCACTTCGTCAATCTTAATCATTTTCATCACACCATCTTCTTTCTTATGCGTGTGAATTTCGACATGCCCTGCGATTGGGCTTTCTGCTGCGATCAATGCATCTTCACTGTCACCGTGGTTGGTTAATTGAAAAAAACCACCGATAACAGGTGCGTTTGGTGGCGCTTCGCGGCTCCATGGATGGTCGATATGAATTTTTCCTGCTTCATAATCGTGCGCTAAACTCAGTGGGCTAGCGATGACAGCAATAAGCGCGATAGCGGCGGTTTTTAATGATTTAAGCATGTGTTTTTCCTTTTGAATTAATAGCTTCTCTGAATGGACAACAAACAGAGTCATCGTTATTTTTGAATAAAGTTGTCAATGATTAGATGCCTGTTAGGCAGGAAAAACACTCGGCGGAGAGTGCTTAGGCGCGATGTGTTTGTAAACGAGCTTATCGCATTTAGAAAAGTGATAAGTCGTCAGTGCATACTTTACTCGGCGCAGCCAATGGATGGTTGTCAGGTAAAGCCCAATCGCAACCAGAAGAAAGAATTGAACAGCTTGAAGAAGCGGACATTCAAACTGAAAGCCGTCGTGTAAGTTAAGATCTTGGATGAGCTTAGAAGAAGATTGAGCGTTAGCCTCAATCAACGTATTGATATCCACCCATTTGAAACCATCTGCGGTACACAGTAAAACCTTTTCACTTTGGACTTTGTTGAGCCAAGTTGTGCTGTGAACTTGTGTAGGGTTAAGAGCGGCTGTGGACGCTAAATACAACTGAAACAACACCGCGATAATAACCGCAATAGCGTGCAAGCGATGGTGTTTGTGCTGTATTAGAGTGTTTTCCATACAATTAAGTGCTTATCTTCTTCGGCGCGGGATACTAACAAATTAACCAAACAATGTAATTATCAGTTTACTAAAAGGTGATGCAAGTGTGCATTATTTGTTTTATTGCCTATTTTTAACGCTTTAATGTTTTGATTCGGCAGACATTCACAACCTCCAATTCAACTTGTCAGTCTTGCCTAGTCGCTTTTGAAGATACCGAATTAATCTCTCTTATATGCCACTGAAGCTTCGGTTAGTGGGTGTCGTGGTGGTGTTTTTACGTGCTAGATTTGGCTGATATCGATTCAAAATGCCCACCGAATCTTCACTTGTTTTCCATTAACGGAATTATGACAGTAATTTAATAAAGGATACGGTATTCTGCGCTCCTTTGTACATGCCAGAAACGTCCGTCCTACTTAGTAGGAGGGGCGATTAATCTTAAGAAATTTCTCAAATGAAATACGAACAACAGATTGGATATCGATACCCTAAAGGTCGATTTGCCATGGTGAGTGTATACGCATTCACTGGTGCTGCGATTTTAGCATCGACTATTTTTTCTCTATTGCTATTTTTGTCTATCGACGAAAATCCGATGATGCAAACCTTATTTGGTGGTTTAGCGATCATTTTTGAAGCGGGTAAATTTTACGCTTGGTATGAATACGGTGAGCGCCGAGCCCATCGCAACTACACAGGAGCAGCAACCGCTCTCGTGTTTTATTTAGTCTTAGCTGCGATTTCCATTGGCGGTAGTATTGGTGGCATTAATAGTGCAACCAATAGTGCACAAAGTCATATTTCGGTAGAGCAGGCGAAAGTGGAAGCGTTTAATCGTCAGATTGCGGCAATCGATAAGCAGATTGAGCTCAACAATATGGCAGCGCAGAAATACATCGAGATGGAGCGTATCGCGACTGGTGTAACTCGCATTCAGGATCAAAACAAAACCTTACGTGAAGAGCAGCAACGCTTGGCTATGGAGCGTGATAGTTTACCGCCGGTTACGCAAGGCTCAGTGATTGGTTTGATTGATAGCCTAGCCAACGCATTTGGTACCACCTCTCAGCAAGCTCAGCTTGGCTTGGTTGTATTTCTTTCGATTCTTTTGGACTTCTTTGCTGCATTTTTTGTTGGCTTGATTGGTGAAGAGCAACGGTTCCGATATTTCTATCGCAGAAATGAGGGCATGATATTGAAAACAGTTCGCGATATAGACCCAGCGCCTGCGGGTTATCTTCCTCATATAAAAGAGGAAGAAGAGCAAGAAATACCAGTAGCGCCGGAGCCAGAAGAACCAAAGGAACCGAAAACCTTGTTAGAGCAAGTTAGCGATGCACTTAAAACGCATCAAATTACGTGCACCAAAAAAGCCGTTGCTAAACAGTTTAGGCTGTCTGCGGAAGAGGTAGACAAGGTATTTGAAGAATTGGCAGAGCTCGGTTTAGTGGGGAAAAAAGCTAACCACCATTATCATTGGATAGGTGAAGCAGAAACCGCATAATTGGTTATCTATTAGAGTTCGGAAAGAGCGTCAATCGGCGCTCTTTTTTTGGGGAGGGGGGAGTTTCGCTATTAAAGTTAACTACAAGAAAGCGTATCAATCTTTATTGAGCTTTTTGGTTACGTCTTTCACCGTTTTCTTCTCTTTTTCCGGTGTAATTGCATCAACAGCTTTACCCGCCACCCCTTCATCTGGCAATTTGTCTTTTCCTGCATCAACTGCGGTATCTTTCAGTGCCTCTTTAGGCGTACAGCGACCACCAACACCAACCACGGCTTTTGTCGCAGCGGCTTTAGCTGCCTTTTCTGCATCGCAGTCAGGATCCATAACGCTAGCTAAGCTCGTGGCTGAACCAAAAAACAAGATTAACAAAATGAGGTTGCGTTTTTTCATATTCGTCACCAATGTTGTGAAACATAGGTAAAGTGTAACGGAGAGAAAAGGCTTTGACTGAGAATTTGTTGGTTTGAGCTTGGGAAGCAAAGTAAGGTGAAAAGAACAAGTGCCACCGAAGTGACACTTTTTCTTAAGCGTAGAAGGGATTAGTTGTCGTAAACGTCTAACTCCACTTCACGGGCAATATTTTGCTCGTTAATGATCACACCTTCGACTTCGACACGAGCACCATTTAGGTTAAGTTCTTCAATGCCTTGGAAGCGTGTTTGTGCATCAATCACAACGGTGGTGTTAGTTAGTACTTGATCAGCATCATTCTCACAATGCTCGATTTCAAATGTTCTTGCTTCAGCATCGTAGTTTGATACGTATCCTTCACATTCAAATTCTTTACCTTGCCATTGGTTGTTATCGTCAAAGTCTGGTTGCTCAAACTCAATAACGGTAGCGATGCGTTTGCCATTTTTCATGACAGACGTTACTTCCACTTCTTGGCCTTGTTTTAGGTTCGCTTTGCTGCCATCTTCAAATCGTGTTGCGTTATCGATGAAGAATGCACCTCGGTAGTTTAGTGAGAACTCACTGTAGTCATTTGCAACCCAAGTGACGATGCCTTCCACATCGCTGTCATTGCTTATGACGTCGTAGCCTTCAACTTCTACCTCATGTGCCATGAAGATACCGTTTTGCATTTCACCTTCGGCTTCAATCCATTGACCAATGCTAAGCTGGTTAACGTTGTTATATGTCACCGTTACTTTTCCACCTAACTTAAATGTTCCAGCATTTGCATCGATACTGGTAATACGGCCTTCCAGTTCGTAGTCGTTATCAAGTGCTGGGTAATCGTTATCTACGTCGAGCTCGACCACAGACAACACTCGATAACCCGCATCAGCAGTTGGCAATGATGACACCATCACCCAGTCGTTGACCTCTATATCATCACTTAAATCGTCAAACTGCAGCTCTACGCCGTTTACCGTGAATTTTTTCTTCACATGATCAATTGCTGTCACACGTCCAGTAATGGTTGGTTCAAGTATGACTCGGACGCCATTGTCCGAAGTTTGCCGAATATCTGAACCCACGCGAACCACCATTTTTGGTTTTACATCGGCCAGTTGCACTTGTGTGTCGTCATAAACCACCTCAGACACACGATACGTATGTCCATTGACGGTTAACGTGCTTTCTTCAGCGTTGACCGCTTCAACAGAGCCAATCGCTACACTTGGTTTCACTGCTGGTTGAGTTGATGTGCTATCGCTATTGCTGCCACCGCCTGAACCACCACAACCAGACAATGCCAAACCTACTACAGAAATAAGAGCGAGTTTTTTCATTGTATTAACCTCAATTTACGAGCGAGTTTAGGAAATTGCCTGTATCTTATTGGGCATATCGTGAAGAGATCGTGAAGAAATGTGATTTTATGAAAATTTTAATTGTAGATGACAACCATAACGTCTCGGAGACGATTGCAGACTATCTTGAGCTAGAAGGCATGATTATCGATTGTGCGTTTCATGGAGAGGCTGCGATTAAGTTAATCGAGGAAAATCATTACGATGTAATCATCATGGATATCATGATGCCGAAGCTCGATGGCATCAGTACGGTACAGAAGCTTCGACAAGATAAGTTATGTGGAACGCCAATTCTCTTCCTAACGGCAAAAGATACGCTAGAGGACAAAATCGCGGCTTTTAAAGCGGGGGGAGATGATTATTTAATGAAGCCATTTGCGATGGAAGAGCTCAGTTTGCGTGTTCATGCTTTGGCTAATCGTGGTCCAAGACAAGATATCGGAACGCTCAAATTTGCAGATATTTGTTTAGATGCGCGGACAGGAAAAGTAACGAGAAAAGACAAAGAAATTAAGCTGAGTCGAATTCAAACTAAAATTTTAAAATTGCTCCTCCAACGTGCTCCAGCAGCGGTCTCGCGCACAGAAGTGATCGATAGTGTGTGGGGAGACGAACCACCCGGAAGTGATGCACTTCGTAGCCATATTTACGGTTTAAGAACCGCGCTAGACAAAGGTTTTGAAGAATCACGATTAGAGACTATTCATGGACAAGGTTACCGACTTAAAGCATAACGAATATCCAAGCATTTATCGCAAGATCCGTTGGGGTTTTGGGGTCATGACGTTTGTGATGTTTACTCTTTTTTGGTCGCTGATTTATGTGGCAGAAAACAAACTGGAAGTGCTGAGTTTACATCACTGGCTAGATACTGAAGCTGCGCTTTATAGTGAGAATTTCGAGAAACAGGGCTGGGATGCGCCATTGCCAAACGTATTGGAATTCAACTCATATTGGAGTGAAGCACCGACACCCGATTGGTTGCTCTCTTTTACTTCACCTGGTTTTTACGAATACCTGCTTGGTGAAGAAGACAAACACTTTGTTGTATTGAACCACCCCTCAGGGAAGGGGCTTATGTACATTGTATTTCAAGATGACTCCGATGATTACTTGGACGAATACGAAAGCTCGCTGCATCAGTTTACGCTGCTGCTCGGTGGTTTGTTTTCATTTGTCATGGTTGGGTATGGCATTTACATGGTTCGAATATTGTCTCGGCCATTAGCGCAAATTGAAGACAAAATTAGCCAAATGTCACCGGATCAACCCGCTTTCCAAGTTGAAACTAAGTTCAGCGAAACACGCCAGATAGAGCAGACTTTGCTGGATAATAAGAACGATATCGCGGGCTATTTCAAACGAGAACAAGAATTTAGTCGTTTTGCATCACATGAGTTGAGAACGCCAATTATGGTGATAAAAGGCTCAACAGACATTCTGACGCGTATTCCTGATCAACCTCGAATTGCGCAAAAAGCCATCACGAGGATGCAGTCAGCTTGTGACGAGATGCGTGTACTGACAGAAGCGTTTCTCTTACTTGGTAAAGAGAAAATAGAGCCTCAGCATTACGGAGAGCATCAGCTTCTCACTTGTTTACAAAAACAGTTGGAAGAGCTAGCTCCTTTATTTGCCAAGCAAGATTCGAATTACGCTTTGCACGAACAACATAGTGGTGTAGTGAAGGCACCAGAGAGTTTTGTGGCCATTGTTATCAACAATCTGATTAAAAACGCCTTTAGCTATAGTGTGGGAGATATTGAAATTGAGTTGAAAGGTCATGCGCTTAAGATCCTAAATCGTCACGATGGCAACGAGACGTACAACGCTGGTTATGGTTGTGGGCTTGTTATCGTACAACGAATATGTGAACGGATGGGATGGGCGTTAGTACTGGACGATGATGGTGTTCGATTTAGTGCAAAAGTGGAGTTCTGCTCTTAGCTTTGCGCGTATTGATTCAAGTGAGAATTAACGCTCTGGATTTTTCTTGTCGTACGCATCTAACCCGTAGTCAAACAAGAAAAAACTGGAATTTGAATTAGACTGAAGTTAGTGAAGCGGAAACTCGAGGAACCGTTATGCTCTCTTATCAGGTCAGCCGAAGTATTGAAATTAATAAGAATCAAAGTGAAATTATTGGCTATCTCAAGAACTTCAATAACTGGCCCAGCTGGTCACCATGGATCATTCTTGAACCAAGCTGCGAGCTGACATTCAGTGATAATCAGGGCCACGTTGGAGCTGGTTATCAATGGAATGGTCAGCGTATTGGGACTGGCGCGATTGTACTGGAAAGTACTCAAGAGCATCGATTAGATATGGAGCTGCATTTCTTTCGCCCAATCAAGAGCCATGGAAAGGTGACTCTAATCGTGACGCCGTCACAAAATGGCTGTTTAGTCGAATGGCAAATGCAATCTCGCGTCCCTTGGTATCTGTTCTTTCTGAAAAGTATGTTTAAGTCGATGATAGAGATGGATTATCAACGTGGGTTACGCATGCTTAAAAGTAAGCTTGAAACCGGACGAGTGCATTCAGACTTAGCCGAAATTGGTAACCGAACGTTGCCTCAAATTCATTACATTGGGATCAAGGGTGTGGCTAGCTTGCAGGAATTAGGTTCGGTAATTGAGAAGCATGTTCAGCAACTAGAACAGTTAATTAGTGACGAAACCCTATCCGTGAATGGTGAATTGTTTTGTTATTACCAGTCGATGGATATGCAGAAAGGTACATTCGAGTTTATCACTTGCTTTCCTCTTCATAACTCAGTACCAGCGCCTCAAGGGGCGGTTACCGGTACCATTCCTGAGAGTGAAATATTTGTCGTTGAACACCGAGGTGAATATCAGTTTTTGGGAAATGCATGGGCTTTAGCGATGAACTTGGTTCGTCAGAGTGGTATGAAAGTCAAAACCAGTCCTTTAGGAATCGAACGCTATCTGAATAGCCCGAAGGAAACCACGGAAGAAGAGCTAAGAACGGAAATTATTTTGTTTAAGAAATGACAGGCGCAGGCGAGTAGGGTGTTTAGGTATCATACTGGTTATGCGAAATGTTATTAAAGAATAATAGCCCATCTGTTCCTACCCATAAAAATGCCTCAGCAATCGCTGAGGCATGGTTTTACAGGCCAACTTCTCTTGTTAGAGAATTATTGTGCACGGTATTTACCGCTGTTTAGTTCAATTTTAGACGCTTTTACCCGGCTGTCTGCGTTTAGGTAGTCGCTAATACTTAGCAGATCTTGATCTTGAGATGCTTTTAACACCGCTGATTCCCCCTCTGCGAAGATAACTTCTAATTTTAACTCTTTGGCGACTGCTTTCGCTTCGTTAGGATTGTTTACGGTGATATAAACTAGTCCTGTGGCTTTGGATACGTTACTAAACGCATTCTTAAACACCTCATCACCCGCTTGAAGTTTTACGTCTTCAGATAGGGTTCTAACAGTGCCAGTTTGCACTTTTCGATAATCTTGGCCATTAATCTCAACCGCTTCTGATGGCACAAACAGTTCTGGTGCAGGTTGTTGAGAGAGCTGTTGCTCAGCGTATACACTCGACGTCATGATAACGAGAGCCAGCATAGAAAATGATTTGTATTTCATGTTATTGACTCCTTAGTGTCCAAATATGCGCATCGACCAGTTCTTAATAACACCGGGCTGAGCGTTGTTTGCCATCGGAACGTCATAGATGGTGGAAGAGTTGAAATATGCAATGTAAGAATAGACTTCATCGCCGTTCGTATCTATTGCTCGCAACGTCCATTCGCCTTTTGCATCTTCGCCATAAAATTGGTTAGACAACATTAATTGATCTTTGTAGCCTGTAATCGTTGGATCAAGAGATTGACCAACAAGACCATTGCGCGGTGTTTGCAAAACGGAACGAGTCCCTGATGGCGAAATGAGCTCGATAGCTAAGTCGGGCAGACGAGCGTGGTCCAATGTCAATGTCACCTGAACGGATTCTACTGTCAGCTCATCGGCAATGGCGATACTTGAAGAACCACCAACTAGACTTGCATCGGGTACACTTACTTCTGTAGCGTTATGAACCCATGGCGTAATGCTTTGAGCTGGTAAAACACGATTCGTCATGCGAGCACGTTGCATCGCTTCATCTAAATCTACAGCGCCGAAGCCATAAAAAGTATGGAAATCTACGCCTGCTGCGTTTTTTTGCCAAGGGGCAATGGCCTCGTAGCTAACCTGTTCACCTTTATGGTTAGTAAATTCAAGCTGTACGCCTGGATGCGCTTTATCCGTTACTTTTGCTGTCTCCGCTAGTAAAGCACGTACATCACGAGCAGAAAGTGCGTGGTTGGTTGACATGATTGCCGCGATGGCACCCGATGTGTTTGGCGCAGCCGATGAGGTTCCGTTCATCGTACTGGTATAGTTACAGTTCGGATCGAGCTCCGTTCCGCCGTGTAACCCATTAATGCCAAGGCCTTCACTGGTATTTTGCCCTTCTTCACAACCCATTAAATCAGTGGTGACCATAGCAGGGAAATCTTGCCCATATTCACCTGCTGGTGCTGCAACCCACACGTTCGAACCCACCGATGAGTAACTCGCTCGCGTACCATCCGCTCGTAGTGCACTAGTGACTAAATTGAAGTAATTGGCGTTATCATAAGACTGAGCAGAGTTGTGCATCGGTAAGCCTTGATTGTCTCCACCAGCAAAGAAGTTACTTGGCAATACGAAGAATCGCCCTGCATTGAAATAGCGGTAACCATTACCTGCTGACTTTACAAATACAGCACCTCGACCCCAGGCGTTACTGTTGCTGACGTTTTTCATCACGTCCATTTCAAGTTTTAGCTGAGGGTCGCTTTCATCAAAAGTAATCGGGTTTATAGGGCTGAAACCGTAACTTTGGTTAAATACGCGAACATCGCGTGTTGCTGGGTCCATGCCATGGGAGATTAACCAGCCTTCTAATGTCTGGTTGGCTAACCAGTTAAAACCGATGAGGGAAGAGTGAGAAGCGACACCGCGTCCGCCTTCACCGTTGTTGCCGACGGCGCTAATCAAACCGGCTACAGCAGTGCCATGACCATTAGTATCAACCGGATAACTTGGTGGGAATGAAGAGTCTTCGACGAAGTTTCTGCTACCTGTAACTATATTACCTGCAAGGTCGGGGTGATCGATCTGCACTCCAGAATCAATAACGGCAACTTTCACACCAACACCTGCAATCCCCATTGCCTGAGTGAGCTTAGTGTTTAAGTCGTTCCCAGCAACAGCAGGATTAGCCGCAAACGCAGTTTGCCCCGTGTTGTCTAAGTGCCATTGTTCAGAATAGAGTGGATCAAACGCCGAGACGGCAGGTGCAATGCCTACTGCCAACATAGCAGCAAATAGGCGATTAATGCGTATTTCCATTTTTGACCTCATGTCTTTGTTTGGAATTTTTTAGTTCCTGTTTCATATTCCGCTAACAGGAACAAACAAAGCTAACGACAAAGAATAAGGACGAAAACCATTTACAACTTGTTTACATTAAAAGTTCGATGGACAACATAAGTCTTTGTTAATTTACTGAAACCATGAGGTTTTTATATGTCGCATCGAGCATGCATGAAAAGTGAAAAGCAGAAAATACGAGTGTACCGTCTGCTTCAAGAGGGGAGTTATTTAGTTGAAGCGGGTTGAATAGTTGCTATTGGTTTCTTAGGTTCGGCTTTTTCTTTAGGCAGCACGTTATCAATCCACTTTTTAATGTACAACTTATCGAATTCTTTATCACACCACTTTTTGTTTAATCCACGTCGATTGAACTCAGCACCAATCGCCACTTTGGTTTGGTTGGTTGCACGGTTGTAGTAGAGAGTTTCACATAGTTGAGTGTTACTCATTTGCTGGGCATATACATTGACACTGCTGCTGCGCATTCCCAGTTGAGATGCTTGCTGATTACTGCACGCCATAAGAAATAGAGGCGCAAAAGTAATAATGATTAGATTTTTTTTCATGTGTGCTTTTTTATGATGTAGGGTGAATGATGAACTGGTTTCTGCCAGCTTGCTTCGCATCATACAAAGCTTGGTCTGCCAAGAAAAACCACTGATCCCATTCTTGTTTAATTATTTGTGCCGACAGTTTGTCCACTGCTCCAAGGGAAATTGTCGCGCTTAATGGTTTAGAGTCAACCACCAATGGCGTGTTTTCAACAGTATATCTCAATCGCTCCAAAAACTTAGCGCAATCTTCAACTCGCTGTACTTCGAATAATAGGACAAACTCTTCTCCACCCCAACGAATGAGTAGGTCACCAGAGCGAGTGGATTCATTAAATAGCGTGGCAATATGAGTCAGCATTTTATCGCCAATATCGTGTCCATATTGATCATTAAAGGTTTTAAAATGATCAACATCTAAAACTGCTAAGGCAAATGTTCTATCTGGGCTTCTACGAGCCATTTTGTCCAACCAAATGTGAAGATAGCGACGGTTATGCAGTTGAGTTAATGGATCGGTAGTATTTTCTTGAGTGAGTGCTTTATTAATACGTCTAACGCGCAGTACGTAACGAAAACCAACGACTCCAATTGCCGCAATAGCGATAAAGTAGAACATTTCTCGATAGCGCTGTGAACGCAGCTCAGAGGCTTGTAGCGCATTTTTTGTTTCTAGCAATTTGAGTTCTTTCTGGGCTAACTTAGCTTCGAGGTCAAACTTAATGTTAATCATCTCTTCACCATGAATATGATGAGAAAACTCAGCCTCTAGCTCTCTTAATTGGGTTAAATAATGAAAAGCCGCTTCATAGTCATTAAGAATTTGATGAGCGTTTACCAGTACCGAAAGCATATCAATACGCTGACGCAGCTCTAATTCACTGGTTGATTTGGTTTGTTCTAGAACGTTAAGTGCTGTTGTAATAGCTTTATCGTATTGTTTGTTTGCGAGGTAAGCCTCTGCAAATGCCTCGTAACAAGACGTTTTTAGCATTTCTAGATTTTTTGGAATGGGCAGGTCAACGCAACGCTGTGCGACCATTAATGCATCATCAATTTTTCCTACCGAGCTCAACATTTGTGAAAAGCTGGATAAAGAGTGGTGCTTGACTGTGTCAGACCCCGTTTGCATTGAAAGTCGAATGGCTTCATTGAAATAATATTCCGCTTTTTTGTTATCTCCGAGGCTCGAGTGAACGATGCTAAGGTTTGCGTAGATAACCCCCATAAAAAAGCTATTATCGTATTGATATTCGCTCTCTAGGTAAGTGTCGAGAGCTTGCGTTAGGTAACTGTTGGCCCGAGCCCAATCTGATGCGTCGATGTAGACCGTCCCAATGTTGTTCAGTGTCATCGCGACTTGTATTTCAAACACTGTTTTTTCT
Organism: Vibrio sp. 970; assembly: GCF_033339075.1. Lineage (NCBI taxonomy): Bacteria > Pseudomonadati > Pseudomonadota > Gammaproteobacteria > Vibrionales > Vibrionaceae > Vibrio > Vibrio sp. 970. The sequence continues at coordinate 313,908 of NZ_JAWOTW010000003.1, read as the reverse complement.
AATAACTCATAGGCATTGCGATAATATTTTAGGCCACTGCGTAGTTGATTTCGAGATACTTCTAGATTGCCTAACCAGCGGTAAGCACGGCCTTCTAATGCTAGATAACCAAGATCACGGGCTGTAGAAACAACGTCATGGAGTAACAATTCTGCGTTCCAGTTATCGTCTTGCTCAATCATTGTTACAGCCTTATTGAGCTGTGCTTCAGCGACGACCCATTCCAAATGGTGCTTTTTACCGAATTCGATTAAATCGGGCATATCTTTCGGTAATGGAACACCTTCGTAACGCTTAAGGTACTTTCGTGCAAAGTAATACAGAGCAAGAGACTCTGCTGATGCATTCTGTGGCGTATTTAACTCATCTTTTTGAATTGATCGCGGCTTACCCATCGAGCGAAAGTAGAGTTTTAACATGGGCTTGCTTTCTGCTGAAATGTGTTCTTCCAGATAAGCTTGCTTTTCGGTACTCGCCAGTACGTTGGTCGGATGCAAGAAAAGTCCAAGTGCAGTACAAAGTGCGCAAGCCAGTTTTTTAATTGAGAAGTGCATGAGCGTATTAATAAAATGTGATCTCTTAGCCGAATACCAGTTAAGTCTACCATTTCTTGTTGGTTAAGTGCGGATGGATTCCCAGTGGTAAAGTGTTTTGGGAGTGAGAGACGAGAAGGCTCTCTATAATATTATGATTTATAAAACAAAATCTATTGAAAACTTATGCAATGATTAGACGATGGTATAGACAAGGTAACGATGACAGGTAGGCGAGCATATTGGGTGGACTCAATCTAATGATTCAAGCCGCGGATTCATCGCTCAAAATCATGGCGAAGTGTAAAAAATTACGTTTCTGTCATAAATATTTAATGTTTGTATGGGTTGTTAAAAAACTGGATATTAGACATAGTGTTATTAAGCCAATAAAAAATGGCTTTTATAATAAATAGGAGATTAACTATGCATAATGAAATGATTCAACCTTCGCACTTCGGTATTATCGGCCGGACCTGCATCGCTTCAGTACTTATGATTGCGGGTGTTTTCGCTCTTATTTAAGAGTCAAGGGTAACGATGATTACCTTTTAAAGAGTAAGAAAATTCAGGGAATCACCTTAACCTTGTGTAAGGTATTCCCCTGAAAATCCAAGCTAGTCTTTAGTTATTAGCTGAAGAAGCTAAAAATCAATGCACTTACCGCCACAATGCCTGCTGCTAGAACAAAGTAAGTAGAGACATTTCCTCGATATTGTTTCATCGCCTCGATTTTATACACCGCTAACATTGGCATAATAAATAAGATCATTGCAATAACAGGCCCTGACAATGCTTCCATCATACCAAGAATACTTGGGTTCATGATCGCCGCCGCCCAGATTGAGAAGAACAGTGCTGCCACGCTGATACGATCAACACGCTTCTCAGATAGGTTAAAATGCTTGGTAATTAAACCATTTAAGCTTTCACGCGCACCTAAAAAATGCCCAAGGAAAGATGAAGTGATAGCAACAAACGCTACTAAAGGACCAAGTGTTGCAATAAATGGATTATCGGTTGCGTTCGCTAAGTAAGACAATACGGATACGTTTTGTTCTTTTGCTTGAGCCAATTGTTCAGGTGACAGTGTTAGCACACAGGAAAATACAAAAATAAGAACAAAGGCAATAAGCATGATGCTAGTGCGACGAAGAATAACTTCGGATTTGGCATCTGCCTGCTTACCATAATGGCGACGTTGTACATTTGCAAAGCTTGAAATTGCAGCTGCGTGACTAAACGAGAAAATCACTACAGGAACTGCTAACCACATAGTGCTAGCAAAAGCTGACGCTTCTGGCACATCCATGACAGGCATGGTCCAGTTCGGTATTAAGTAAAATGATAGAAAGGCAAGAATGGCAACAAGTGGGAACACCATAATAGCAAAGGCCCGTAGCATTACTTTTTCACCCGCCATCATAATAGCAATTAGTGCAAACACTAGTACGCCAGAAAGCAAAGGTCTAGGTAAAGAAGCCATATCAGCCTGATTTACCATGAAGCTATCTACTGTGTTTGTTATTCCAACACCATATATCAACAGGATCGGGAAGATCGAAAGAAAATACAGCAGTGAAATAGAACGGCCTGCTTTTGCGCCGAAGTGCTCTTCCACTACATCAGTGAAGTCTGCGTTTTTGATCTTAGAAGATAGTACAAAACGAGCTAAGCCACGGTGCGCAAGATAGGTCATTGGAAAAGCAAGTACTGCCATCGCGACTAAAGGCCAAAAACCACCAATCCCAAGGTTAATTGGCAGAAACAGGATGCCTGCGCCAACGGCTGTTCCAAATAGGCTAAGAACCCAATGTGTATCATGTTTTGACCAAGCTGTGGTTGTGTTTATTTCACTAGGATTTAAGGCATTTCGAGATTCTTTCACTTTAAAACTCGCTTTTATAAAAATAATAATGCTGAAAATGGTAAAGGTTTTAGTGTTTATTATCACACGCGAAGCTTGGTGAATAATGCTGTGAATTTGGGGTGGTTGTAAATTATCCAACTATGAATTTTTCAATAAACCAGAATAAAGTTCTTAAATTTAATGTGTTTAATGGTTGTATGTGTTGAAATTTTCATCTTGTGTGGTTTTTGATTTTGCGGTTAAAACTTAATCACGGATGTATGTTCTAAGTGAGTTAGGCCTAATTTTCAGGAAGAATATTACATTTCTTAAGCACTTAATTGAGATGTTTGTGTCCCGTCATTTAGATGAGATTTAGGTATACTGCTGCCATTCATGTTAAAGAAGGAGTCATTGAATGGACATCTTGTCTGCGCAAAAAGAGGACTTATTTGCCATATATAAGCTCGAAAATACTTTATTTGGAGAACACGCCTATCCTCAATTTTTCTTTCGGCAAGCTTTTGATTGTTGGGGAGAGAGTTTACTGGTAGCAAAAGAGGGAGAGCAGGTCGCAGGGTATATATTGCTAACGACTAGCACAAATGCACATCAATATTGGATCATGTCATTGGCCGTCGATATTCAACATAGAGGTAAAGGTATTGCGCGTTCCCTCCTAGAAAACGTTATTGCGCCGTTGAAGTTAGGCTCAAGCGTGAAATTGACTGTCGATCCTAAGAACCAACCTGCATTGTCTTTATACCTCTCCCTTGGCTTTAAAACGTTAGAAGAAGAAGCGCATTATTTTGGTGACGAAGAATCCAGGTTAGTCATGGAATTAGTAAAGTAATTCTGCACGATAATGACCGAAATTTGCACACAATCAGTGCGTAGCATTACGTTGCTATAATTGGTTTTAAGCTAACCTTTTGTATAGTAAAGGTTTTTAATCTTGGCACCTCACTTGCTTTACATAAACGTTCATCGATAACTCGATGCGCCGCTCTCAATAGCAGGCGAGAGCGGTATAGGGTATTACTTTTTGAAAATGTACTAACAGCGTTAAAGGCATTGCTGCCTCTCTCGATTCGGGAGAGGCTTTTTTTTGCTAGTAAGTTGGGCTGAATCGCACTGGAGGTGTTATGTCGCAAGGATGCAAAAAAACCACTTGTCCCTATTGTGGTGTTGGATGTGGTGTCGAGGTCAATGCGAAAGGAATCGTTGGGGATGCGTGTCATCCTGCAAATGCGGGCTCACTGTGCGTAAAGGGTGTCGCGTTGGCAGAGAGCTTGAATATGCCTTCGCGCTTGCTGTATCCAAAGCTTGTCACCAAGCAGCGACCTCAAGGGCAAGAAGTGCAATGGCAACAAGCCACGGATCTGATTGCAGAAAAGATTCATCAAGCGAAAGCAGAGTTTGGACCGGAATCCGTCGCGATGTACGTGTCAGGCCAGTTGTTGACGGAAGACTACTATGTCGCCAACAAACTCATGAAAGGCTATGTTGGCAGCGCAAACATCGATACGAACTCCCGTTTGTGTATGTCTTCGGCGGTTGCGGCTCATGTACGAGCATTTGGTGAAGATGTCGTTCCCGTCAATTACGACGATATTGATAAGACTGAGCTATTGATAATTTGCGGTGCTAATACCGCTTGGACGCATCCTGTTTTATTCCGACGTATTCAACAAGCGAGAGAAAGCAATCCTAACCTCAAGCTGGTGGTCATTGACCCGCGTGAAACGGTCACCGCGCAGCAAGCCGATTTGCATCTACCGATTAAAAACGATGGGGATGTATCACTTTTTAATGGGCTGCTTAAGTTTCTTATTGAGCAGCAATGCGTTGATTCTCAATACATAAATTCCTATACCGACGGGTTTGATGCGCTTGCAGAAGAAGCTTCTGATTTGCGTTACGATGTCACTAATCTAACGTCTTCCATTGGGATTTCAGAAGAAAAACTCACGACATTCTTCCAATGGTTTGCACAAAGCCCAACCGCAATCACGTTGTTTTGCCAAGGGGTTAACCAAGCCGAAAATGGTGTCGATAAAGGCAATGCCATTATTAATGCACATTTGGCGACAGGTAAAATTGCTAAGTCAGGTTGTGGTCCGTTTTCTATTACAGGTCAGCCGAATGCGATGGGTGGGCGAGAAGTCGGTGGATTGGCCAATCAGTTAGCGGTTCATCGTGCTTTTGACGCAGAGTCTATCAAGCAAGTGCAGGCGTTCTGGGATTCACCAGAAATTGCCACTCAGCCCGGTTTAAAAGCCGTTGAACTGTTTGAGGCGGTAGAACGTGATGAGATTAAAGTTCTGTGGATCATGGCAACCAATCCTGTTGTCTCTTTGCCAGATAACCAATTGGTAAAACGAGCACTAGAGATTTGTCCGTTTGTGATTGTTTCCGATATCACAGCGGATTCGGATGTTGCGCATTACGCGGACCTATTGCTGCCCGCCGCTGGTTGGGGGGAGAAGCAAGGCATGGTGACCAACTCTGAGCGTCGACTTTCAAGGCAGCGCCAGTTTCAAACGCCTCCGGGTGAAGCAAAATCAGATTGGTGGGCGATAAGCCAAGTCGGACAAGCTCTGTGTGCATTGGAAAAGACACAAAATGGTTTTGCATTTACTTCTGAGCGGGCGGTATTCAGGGAATATGCGGCTATGACAGGCATGAATGCAGATTCACCTTTGAAGCTAGATCTTTCTCAATACGCGAACTTAACCGAGCAAGAATACGAAGAGTGGGTACCGACACAATGGGGAGGAGAGCGTCCTTTTTCTGATGGAATCTATTCGCACCCAGATGGAAAAGCGCGTTTTGTCGTGACCAGTGAATCTCCAACACGTTTAGAGAGAACAAAAGGCTGGTGGCTCAATACGGGTAGGCAACGCGACCAATGGCATACCATGACGCGCACAGGGCATATCGTACACCTTGCCGCCTCTGAGTTAGAACCAACCGTGTACATGAACACACTCTCTGCCACTCAAAATTGCTTAAAAGCAGGACAACTCACCAAGCTGTTTCAGCCTACTTCAAACACCGTTATATATGCCAAAGTTGCCATTGATGAAGGTTTGGGTTTTCAGGAGCTGTTTATGTCAATGCACTGGGCGGGTCGATATGGCGGTGAAAGCAGTGTTAACGCGATAGTAAACAGCGCAAAAGACCCTATTTCCGGACAGCCTGCGTTTAAGTCGTCTTATGTTGAAGTGCAAGATGCGGCGGTAAAAACCTACGGTATGTTCATTGGTACACAGTTTGATTCCGGTAAATTTCTCTACAGCGCATTTCAAGCAGAAAGCAATTTGGGCATTTGGCGCTTTGCACACGATAAGCGACCAAAGAAGCAGAGTTTTTGTCGAACGGAAAAGAGCCGCAGAATTACGATAGATATTGCCCAAGGTTGGCTAGCCGCGGATTACGACCTTGTTGGAGACGTTCGTATCATTCGCTCTGTTTTGGTGGTGTCTAGTGAACCGATTCAAACCGACTACACCAACTTTACCGGCTTGATTGGCAAACCGATGGAGCTATCGCAACTGCTTACCATCACTCAATCGCAAAGCAGTGCCAAACTGGTTTGTAGTTGTTTCCGGGTTACTGATAAACAAATACATGACGCGATGGAGAAGCAAGACTGCACTTCACTGACTCAACTTCAAAACAAACTCAAATGCGGCACTAACTGTGGCTCGTGCGTTTCTCAAATCAAACAAATGGTCGACAGCCATCAGCATCAAAAGGGCAAACAGCAAGCGAACCAGCAAAGTTTGGCTATTCAAATAAAGTAAGTCATAAAGAGGATAAGCACATGGAAGCGCCTTATCAAAAGTCTTGGTTTAAGAAAGGACAAGCGAGTCAGAAACAAGAACGCTCGTCTCGCTTTTCTAAGCATGATCAAGCAAGCAAACTGAACCAACTTTTAGAAGACCATTCACTAGACCTGGACGTGAACCACAAAGGTTTTGTCTCGATTGTCGGAGCAGGGCCGCACGATCCTGACTTGTTAACGGTAAAGGCTGTGAAAGCGATTATGTCGGCAGAGGTGTTGCTTTACGACCGTTTGGTTAACAAAGATATTTTGGAGTTGGCTTCGCCACAAGCTGATTGGATTTACGTGGGCAAAAGATGCGGACAACCCAGTATTGGTCAGGAAGAAATTTGTGACTTGATGGTGTCGCTCGCTCAGCAAGGAAAGCGAGTTGTGCGCTTAAAAGGGGGAGATCCTTTCGTATTTGGCCGTGGAGGCGAAGAGGCGTTAGCGCTCGTCAAAAACTCAGTCGCGTACGAAGTCATCCCCGGTATTACTGCTGCGATTGGATGTTCAGCAAACAGCTTGATTCCGCTGACTCATCGTGGCGTTGCTCGCAGCGTTACCTTTGTTACTGGGCAAGTGGTAACAGGCGCATTTGAAGCGTGGAACCAACTGATGCAAAGCGGACAAACGTTAGTTTTCTATATGGGGTTAGAAAAGTCATCGCAAATACAAACGGGTTTATTAGGCTCCGGTTTGAGAGCAGATTTCCCTGTCGCGATCATCACTCATGGTTGCAGCCCTCAACAACAAGTGCACGTTACACAACTCAATCAGCTCAATGATTTATCGATTACACTTAAAGGCGTGAGCCCAGCATTGATTGTGATGGGAGAAGTTGTCAAACTGCGCGAACAACTAATAGAAACCGTACAGTCAGTGACGGAATACGAGGGAATATGAGCAGCATTTTGGAATGTATCAGAACAGTCGGTCGTGGCGAACGTGGTAGAAAACCACTGAACTTTGACCAAGCGTTTCGAGTTATGGATGAATATCTAAACGGTGAGTGCGACGACGATCAGATGGCGATGTTATTGATGCTGATCCGTGTACAGAACGAAACTCAACAAGAAATCGCTGGCTTTGTGAAAGCATTCCAATCCCGCATGCCTGCTATTGGTGCAGACATTGACTGGCCATGTTATGCGGGCAAACGTGAAGCGGCAGGTCAACCGTGGCACCTGTTGGCAGCGAAGATCCTCGCGGATAATGGCCATAAAGTGCTGATGCACGGCTATCATGACCGTCAATCTGGTCGTTTGCATGCCGAAGATTACCTCGACAAGTTTGCTATCAAGAAAGCGGAATCAGCCGAAGACGCAAAACGGGTCTTAGAAACACAAAACATCGTGTATCTGCCGCTGAGTTCGTTTGCACCCCAAGCAGAAACCATGATCGGTTGGAAGAATCGTTATGGGCTTAGAACGCCGATTAATACCGTGGTTCGAGCATTGAATCCGGGGCAGGCGACGGTTGGTATTCGTGGTAGCTTTCATCCCGGGTTCCAACAACTTCATGCTGAAGTCGAATTCGAGATTGGCAAAACCGCTCATGCCGTTGTGTCATTCAAAGGACAATCGGGTGAGTCAGAATACAACCCGAAAGTAAGTCAAACCGTATGGTTAAGCCAAACAAGCGGCGTGACATCGCACTACTGGACGGAGCAAATGCTGTCTGAGGTGCCAATGCCTGCGAACTGCCCGTTTGGGACGTCAGAAGATGACATGAACCAAATGGCAAATACGGTTCTTGCCACCATGACAGTGGTGCTATTTGCACAAATGCATGACAGGGAAAAAGCATTCGAACGAGCTTTCTCTTACTGGCAAGCCTATTGCGGCCAGCAATAAGATACTATTGTCAATTAATGTAAAACCAACGACGCAAAGTTGTTGAATCTGAATCCATTATCTATTGTTTGAAGAAGGTAAAAGATCCTAGCTCGCCAATGATGTGTTTCACCACCTTGCTCCGTATCAGAGTGGTGAAACCGCAGTTTTAGCCTCAATCGCGTTCGTTCTTAGCTTCGCGTTTGAGAATGAGAAAATCCCATATGGTAAGACACAGAGGACATGGATAATGGTTCTAAAGCATACCACTCCTAGTGAAAAGGCTTCTCATCCGATCCCGCAAGAAGCCTTCGATTGGTACGACGAATACGCCCACGGAAAAATCTCGCGCCGTGAGTTTCTAAATAGGCTGGGTGGCCTTGCTGTGCTTGGCTTTAGCATGACAGCACTGGTCGACGCGCTAACCCCGAATTATGCACTCGCAGAGCAAGTTTCATTTAACGATCCTGACATCAAAGCAACTTACGAAACCTTTCCATCTCCAAATGGGCATGGAGAAGGGCGTGGTTATTTGGTGATGCCACAGAAGAAGACCTTGAAATCGCCGACCGTGTTGGTGATTCATGAAAACCGAGGTCTGAACCCTTATATCAAAGATGTCGCAAGACGACTTGCAAAAGATGGCTTTATTGCTTTCGCTCCAGACGCGCTTTATCCACTCGGCGGCTATCCGGGGAACGACGATGAGGGGCGCGCCATGCAGAAAGATATGGACAGAGCCAAGATAGAACAAGACTTTATTGCAGCGACTAACTTCCTTAAGCAATACGAGGGTGGTAACGGTAAATTGGGCGCGGTTGGATTCTGCTTCGGTGGATACATTGTCAACATGCTTGCCGCGGTAATGCCAGAAGAACTCGATGCAGGTGTGCCATTCTATGGAACACCAGCGGCGCAAGAGATCCAAAAGCAAGTCAAAGGACCGTTGATGATTCACTTTGCAGGGCTCGATAAGCGTGTTAACGACACATGGCCTGCTTATGAGCAGCAATTGATCGCAACCGACGCACAGTATCAAGCGTTAATGTATGAGAATGTCAACCACGGCTTCCATAACGACTCAACAGCACGCTACGCACCGGAAGAAGCGGCGCTCGCGTGGGAACGCACACTCGGCTTCTTCAAAGAACATCTCGCCTCTAGTTAAAACGCTTCAACTTTAGTTGGCACATTCCTTGTTACGTCTCTCTTAGTGAGTGAGATATAAACAAGGAATGTGCATGACTCAATCAGCGTCAAAAACACCCATCATAGTATGCTGTGATAGCCTCCAAGAGCAGGCTCGATTGTCCGGCTTATTGAGCAAAGATTACGACAACATCATGGGTTGCCAATTGGCACAACTAGAAACGTTAATGCAACGAGAACCGTCAGCAAGCGTTGTGGTTGGATGGCAGCAACCAACCGCGGAACTGCGTTTGATCGTCGATTTCTGCCGCAGAAAATCGGCACCACTTCTTATCGTCTTAAAGCAATTATCATCCAATGATATCAATCGTTTATCAGAAAAAATGGACTATGTTCTTATGCCGCACGATAGTGAGTTTGCACTTCAACCTTGGATTGAACATGCGACATTAGTGAGAGCGAAATTCGAAAGTATGCAATCGGAAATTGAATCGCTGACCCATAAGATTGAAGAGCGCAAGCTGGTGGAAAAAGCCAAAGGTCTGCTGATGAAGATGCACAGCGTTGATGAAGAACAGGCTTATAAAGCACTTAGAAATTCAGCCATGCAATCGAGCCAAACGCTCGCACAAGTTGCCAAGAATTTGATAACTACTTTGGAGGTGCTTGATTAGTTGCTCTACCACTTTGGGGTTAGAGTGCGTTTTCTAACGTGGTGCGTGTTGCACTATCAGCAAGCAATAACAGGGAATAACAAACGGCAAGATATACTAACTTATTGTATTTAATGTGAAAAATAAGTTGGCACAGTAATTGGATTAGTAGAATTGGGTTTATTGTTGAATCGCTTATCTCAATTATCAACGGCGGTAATTGTAGACTTAGCAACGGCGCTACTGCTCTTCGGAGTAGTGGCGCTTTTTTTATGGGAGCAAACCAATGAAATGGAGTTCGATGCTGAAAGTGTCAGCAATTTCGTTATCGGTATTCACCACGGTCAGCGTAAAGGCAGAGTTGGGTGAGCCAGAAATTGAAGACCTGAAGTTTGGTTTTATTAAGTTAACCGATATGGCACCGCTGGCGGTTGCTTATGAGAAAGGCTTTTTTGAAGACGAAGGCTTGTACGTCACTTTAGAAGCGCAAGCAAACTGGAAGGTGCTTTTAGACCGAGTCATCGACGGTGAGCTTGCTGGCGCGCACATGCTTGCTGGTCAGCCATTGGGCGCGACGATTGGTGTCGGCACAAAAGCAGAAGTGATTACCGCGTTCAGTATGGATTTGAACGGCAACGCAATCACGGTTTCCAATGATACTTGGGAGCAGATGAAGCAATACATTCCAAAACAACCAGATGGCAAACCTGTTCACCCAATCAAAGCGGATGCACTGAAGCCTGTGGTCGACAGCTATCTGGATAAAGGCAAACCGTTCAACATGGGCATGGTGTTCCCGGTATCGACGCACAACTATGAGTTGCGATATTGGTTAGCGGCAGGCGGGATTCATCCAGGCTTTTACGCACCAGAATCAGGCGATAACAGTGGCCAGTTGGATGCTGACGTTCTTTTGAGTGTTACACCGCCACCACAAATGCCAGCCACAATGGAAGCGGGCACAATCAAAGGCTACTGCGTTGGCGAACCATGGAACCAACAAGCTGTGTTCAAGGGCATTGGTACACCAGTCGTGACCGATTACGAGATCTGGAAGAACAACCCAGAGAAAGTATTTGGTGTTTCTAAAGCTTGGGCTGAGAAGTATCCAAACACGCACATTCGCGTAGTGAAAGCCTTGATTCGAGCGGCACATTGGTTAGATGAAAACGACAATGCCAACCGCCAAGAGGCAGTGAAGATGCTATCAAAAAGCGAATACGTCGGAGCCGATGCCGAAGTTATCGCCAACTCAATGACGGGCACATTTGAATATGAGAAAGGCGACAAACGAGACGTGCCAGACTTCAACGTGTTCTTCCGTCATAACGCCACGTATCCGTATTACAGCGATGCGATTTGGTATCTGACTCAAATGCGCCGTTGGGGACAAATCTCAAGCGAGAAATCCGATGATTGGTACATGGATGTGGCGAAAGAGGTTTACCGTCCAGATATCTACCAACAAGCAGCTCAAGCGCTAATTGAAGATGGTGTGTTGAGCAAAAAAGACTTCCCAGATTTTAGTGCTGAAGATGGTTTCCGTGCGCCACAAACACACTTTATCGACAACATCGTTTATGACGGTCGCGAGCCAAATAAATATCTAGAGAAGTTCTCTATCGGGCTTAAAGGAAAAGACAAGGTTTAACCATAACGATAAACGCCACAGGCGAGGGAATTCGCTTGTGGCAACAAGGATGTAAATTTCTTAGGAGTGAGTATGTCTAGTAATGTCATTTCCCTGTTTCCTGCTAAGCAGGTAGTGAACCGAAGTCGGCTGGTGCTTTTGCCCGTCATTGGCTTGCTGATCTTTTTGGCAATGTGGCACTTAGCAGCGAGAGAAGTGCAAACTTCATTAGGTACGCTACCGGGACCTGTGCAAACTTTTCAGCAGTTCAGCAACCTTGTCGATGACCATTGGCAAGAGCGAGAAAAGGAACAAGCGTTTATCGAACGTCAGGAAAAACGTAATGCTGCGAAGTTAGCCAAGAATCCGGACGCGGAAGTGAAGATTCGTCCCTACACAGGTAAACCGACGTTCTTCGACCAAATCATAACAAGCTTAGTGACCGTAACTGCGGGCTTTTTGCTGGCGACGGTTATCGCGATTCCGCTTGGCATCGTGCTTGGTCTTAATCAAGGGCTGTATCAAGCGTTCAACCCAATCATTCAATTGCTCAAGCCCGTATCACCTTTAGCTTGGCTACCCATCGTTACCATGGTTGTAAGTGCCACTTATGTGAGTGATGACCCGATGTTTGCTAAGTCGTTCATTAACTCTCTGATCACAGTAGCGCTATGTAGCTTGTGGCCGACGCTGATTAACACTGCTGTGGGTGTAACAAGCGTTGATAAAGACTTAATCAACGTGAGCAAAGTGCTTCAACTTTCGTGGTGGCAGCACATTCGCACTATCGTTTTACCTTCTGCCATTCCAATGATCTTCACAGGTTTACGTCTCTCTTTAGGTATCGCTTGGATGGTGTTGATTGCGGCAGAAATGCTCGCTCAGAACCCGGGGTTAGGCAAGTTCGTTTGGGATGAATTCCAGAACGGCAGCTCGGCATCATTGGGGCGCATCATGGTGGCAGTCATCACCATTGGTTTTATCGGTTTGATGCTCGATAGAGGCATGCTGCAACTTCAAAAGTGGCTGTCTTGGAATAAACAACAAGCGCTGAGATAAGGGAAAAGATCATGGAAAAAGCATTATTAGATCTAACGCGTTTAGGGATGCGATTCCCAACGCCAGATGGCGAGTTCATCGCGTTAAAGAACGTCGATTTACAAATCAATAAAGGTGAGTTTGTATCCCTGATTGGCCACTCTGGCTGCGGTAAATCAACGGTATTGAACTTAGTTGCGGGTCTGCACATGCCAACAGACGGCGGCGTAATAGTCGATGGACGAGAAGTAGCTGGACCGGGACCTGACCGCGCAGTGGTGTTCCAAAACCATTCATTATTGCCTTGGTTAACCGTGTATCAAAACGTTGAGCTAGCTGTAAAACAAATTGCCGGCAAAAAGGGCAAAGCGTGGATTCAGGAACAAGTGAATCACTACTTGGAGTTGATTCAAATGCAGCATGCCGCGCACAAAAAGCCGGATGAAATCTCGGGCGGTATGAAGCAGCGAGTCGGCATTGCGAGAGCATTGGCACTTCAACCAAAGGTTTTGCTGATGGATGAACCATTTGGCGCGTTGGATGCGTTAACTCGTGCGCACTTACAGGATGCACTGATGAAGATTCAAGCCGAGCTAAACAATACTGTCATCATGATTACCCACGATGTGGATGAAGCCGTGCTGCTATCCGACAAAATCGTGATGATGACTAACGGTCCGGCAGCGACCATTGGTGAAGTGTTGGAAGTGAATCTACCGCGTCCTCGCGAGCGTGTCGCACTGGCAGATGATGCGCAGTATCAGAAGTGTCGACAAGCGGTGCTGAAGTTCCTTTACGAGAAGCAATCCAAAGTCGAGATTCCTGCTTCGAAAGAAGACAAACCCAAAACCGCAGCGCAAACGGCATAAGGAGGCAGCGATGAACAGTCCTTTAACGATTCCAGTAAAGAACGCATTGAGCCACATCGTTGTGGTAGGCAACGGTATGGTCGGGCAACACCTCGTCGAGCAATTAGTGCAGAAAAACGCGCATTTGGAGCACCGAATTACCGTGATTGGTGCAGAGCGTTTTATCGCGTATGACCGTGTACAGTTGTCCTCTTTGTTTGCGGGTAAGTCTCATGATGATCTGATGCTGAGTAACCAAGAATGGTACGACATGCATGGCATCCAACTCGTACTTGGCAGCCAAGTAACAGGCATCGACAGAGAGCAAAAGCGCATTCTGCTTGATGGTGAAGATGTGCTGGGTTACGACCAACTTGTGCTCGCTACTGGTTCGTACCCATTTGTGCCTCCAATTGAAGGTAAAGACCGAGACAACGTGTTTGTCTACCGCACACTTGATGACCTTTCACAAATCAAAAAAGCATGTGAAGGCGCAAGAACGGGCGCAGTGATTGGCGGCGGCTTGTTGGGTTTAGAAGCGGCAAACGCACTCAAACTATTGGGGTTAGAAACTCACGTCATTGAGTTTGCGCCTCGCCTGATGCCCGTGCAATTAGATGATGGTGCAGGCTTGGTGCTAAAAGAGAAGATTGAAGCGCTAGGGCTAACCGTTCACACCTCAACGGGTACGGAGCGAATCTGCGATGGTGAAACGGCTAAGCATCGTATGGTGTTTAAAGACAAAGATCCTCTCGAAGTGGATGTGATTGTCTTTTCCGCAGGCATTCGCCCTCAAGATGAGTTGGCAAGATTGGCCGAGCTAGAAGTCGGTGAGCGAGGCGGCATTGTGATAAATAACCAATGCCAAACCAGCGATGAGAACATATACGCGATTGGCGAATGTGCCCTTTGGGAGCAGAAGATCTTTGGTTTAGTCGCACCCGGTTACACCATGGCGAGAACCACTGCCGATGTCTTGACTGGGATGCCAAGCGAAGGTTTTAAAGGTGCAGACATGAGCACCAAACTCAAGCTGCTTGGGGTGGATGTGGCGTCTATCGGCGATGCACAAATGCAAACCGAAGGCGCACAGGAAATGGTCTTGCAAGATGCGGTTGCAGGCATCTACAAAAAGCTGGTGGTTGATGCGAGCGGCACCCAATTACTTGGTGCGATTCTCGTTGGTGACAACAGTGACTACGATGCGCTTTTGCAGTGTTATTTGAACAAAACGGTCCTGCCAGACCACGCGGCGAACCTGCTGTTTGATACCGGAATGCTGGACGGAGAGATGCCAGACAGCGCCATCATCTGTTCTTGTCACAACGTCACAAAAGGCGACTTAGTTGCCGAGATTCAAGCTGGCACCACCAACCTTACGGACCTTAAAGCGAACACCAAAGCCGGTACTGGCTGTGGTGGCTGTAGCAATATGGTGAAGTCGGTATTGGATACTCAATTGGCAACCATGGGGGTAGAGGTTAACAATCACCTTTGTGAGCACTTTGAGCTTAGTCGCCAAGAGATGTTCCATATTTGCCAAGTGGGACAAATCAAAGACTTCGACACCTTAATTGCACTGTATGGCAAAGGGCATGGGTGTGATATCTGTAAGCCAACGGCGGCATCTGTGTTCGCTTCTTTGTGGAATGAACACATCATGGAGCCTCAACATCAATCTCTGCAAGATTCTAATGATGCCTTTATGGCAAACCTGCAAAAAGACGGCTCTTACTCGATTGTACCTCGTGTTCCGGGCGGCGAAATCACACCAGACAAACTTATCGTGCTAGGCGAAGTTGCTCAGCAATACGATCTATACACCAAGATCACTGGCGGTCAGCGCGTGGATTTATTTGGCGCGCAGTTAGAACAACTCCCAGAAATCTGGCAAACCTTAATCGATGCTGGTTTTGAAACAGGGCACGCCTACGGCAAATCGGTGCGCACCGTGAAATCTTGCGTCGGTTCTACGTGGTGTCGCTATGGTGTTGATGACTCGGTCGGATTAGCCATTGAGTTAGAGAACCGATACAAAGGATTGCGAGCGCCCCATAAGCTTAAGTTTGCCGTATCGGGCTGTACTCGCGAGTGTGCAGAAGCGCAAAGTAAAGACATTGGGGTGATCGCCACTGAAAACGGCTGGAATCTATACGTTTGCGGGAATGGCGGTATGAGACCAAGACATGCGGATTTGTTTGCATCCGACTTATCCAAATCAGAGTTGATCACCATGATCGACCGGGTTTTGATGTTCTACGTCAGCACCGCTGACCGCTTGCAGCGCACGTCGGTGTGGATGGAGAACATGGAAGGGGGCTTAGATTACCTTAAACAAGTGATTTTGGATGACTCTCTGAATCTATGTGATTCTTTGGATGAACAAATGGCACGAGTCGTAGATACTTATCAATGTGAGTGGAAGAGTACGCTGGATAATCCTCAGAAATTGCAACGCTTCCGTCCTTTCTTGAACAGCACGTCGGGCAGCAAAGTCTTGCCGTACCAACGTGTGCGCGGTCAGCGTATTCCGGTGAAACAGGAGGTGTAAATGGCAGCTTTAACCAAAGTGAAATTGTGTCAGCTTGATGACTTAATGCCGTTTATCGGTGCCACTGTATTGATTGAAGGTGAGCATGTCGCGTTGTTCTACATTCCTGATAGCGGTGTTTATGCCGTTCAAGATTGGGACCCAATTGGTAAGGCTTATGTGATGAGTCGAGGGATTGTCGGTGATATCGATGGTGAGATGTGTGTTGCATCACCACTGTATAAACAGCACTTCAGTTTAAAGAGCGGGCAGTGTTTGGAAGACGAAGCGCACGGTCTAAAAACGTGGCAAGTAACGGTCGACGATAATCAGGTTTGTCATATAGTCGAAGAATGATCCTAGAAATTTGCCTGCTCGATATGAGTAAATTCTTAGCGTAAGAGACAAGCGAATAAAGCTCCAGAGACAGCACAGTATGGCTCTGGAGCTTTTTGCTATTTGGAAGAATTCACTTGTAGTTCGGTATAGCCAGTCGAGTCGTCCATCGCTCTAGTGAACTCAAGTTCTGAGTATGAATGGATGATCAATTCTGCGGTAGTATCAATCACTGTGTCTTCCAGCAAATGCCCACCCCAAACTCGTCCTTCACGATCAGACACCGAGATATGAACGTGTTGATGTTCAGGCGTTAGTGTTCCCATCACAGAGACGATTTCAAATGGCTCTTGTTTGGTTAACGTACTCTCTGCACCTGCCAAACGAAGGTTGAGGTCAGAGATACAGCCAACGCATGAGGCAATCGAGCCTGCTTTGATACCATGCTGCTCGACCAATTTCGCTAGGCTCAGCTTTAAGTCCATGCCTTTGGTAAGACGTACTGCTATCACTTCAATCGACATGTCACTTCCTAATCAAAACCAGCAAGCAGGAAAGCGCCGTATCCAAGTCGGCATAACGTTTAGCCTTGCCAAGTACGCGCATGCCTTGCATGTTGTTGAGAACAAAACGAGCAAGCTCTTGTGGTTTCAGCGTTTTCGGCACTAAGGTTTCTTTCTGCGCATTGGTCAGCGCATCCGCAATGATGTCGATAAGATGGTCAAACAAAAAATGCCCTTTACGCAGTACATCATCGTCTTCACCAGCGTGCTCAATCAACGCATTTTGGATAAAACACCCACAGTTGCGTTTGCGTTGCAGCTCAGCAAAAGATTTAAGGAACGATTCCAACTCAGGTAAAGACGCATCGTCTTTTTCCAAATCATTCAGTGACGGTAGCGAGACCTTTTTTAAGTAAGTATCGAGCGCTTCGTAGTAGAGCTGTTGCTTGTCACCATAGGTGTTGTAAAGACTGAAGCGGTTGATGTTTAACTCGTCGGTGAGATCCGAGATCGACGTGTTCGCAAAGCCCTTGCGCCAAAACACATCCATAGCCACGAGAAGCTTTTCATCTCGGTCGAAGTTGGCTTTTCTTGCCATAAATTACCTGCCTGGGTCTGCTTATCGGGTAATTAAATTGCTTTGGAGGGATGGTACAGAGAACCTCTAGCGTTCGAACTGAACCAATATGATGAATACCCATCTATTCTTGGGTATCAGCCTCCAAATTCATGTGAACTCACAAACGGCATCAAAAATCTCGCTCAGCAAACAGACCCACAACTGTTTGAAAATTTTTGATAGTGAAGTTCTTGACTGATCGTTTATAAACTGGCTACAGTATATCCTAACCAATCGGTTAGAAAAAGATAAAAGGATGTGAAATGAAGCTCTATGAAACCGCAATGACTCCAAGTTGTAAGCGAGTTAGCATTTTTCTGAAGGAAATCGGTGGCGAGGTTGAGCGAATTGCGCTGAACGTTCGTGAGGGCGATAACCTATCTGAACCGTTTAAATCGAAAAGCGTGAACGGCAAAGTGCCTCTGCTGGAACTGGATGATGGTACGACGATCTGTGAAAGCGTGGCGATTTGTCGCTACCTAGATGAAGCGTTTGAAAATGATCTGGCGCTGTTTGGTGCTAACCAGCTCGAACGTGCTCAGGTGGAAATGTGGCATCGTGTGGTGGAGTTCCAAGGACTAAATGCGGCATTTCAGGCGTTTCGAAACATGACCGGAGTTTATGGAGACAGAGAACGTTGCGTTGAAGCATGGGGCGAAGAATCAAAACAACGCGTCTACGAATTTCTGCCTGTCTTAGACAAGCGCCTTGAACATAATGATTTTATCGCCGTAGACCATTTTACTATCGTCGATATAACAGGCTTTATTTTGATCAGTTTCGCAATTAAAGGCCTAGAAATTGATGTGCTATCGACGTCGCCAAGCATTGCTCGATGGTATAACCAAATTTTAGCTAGACCTGCATTTCAGAGTTAATGTATTGCAGCGAGTGGATGATAGCTCGCTGCTACCACCTTACAGATTCTTAACTCAGCAGGATATTCAAATTTTTTCAGATTTTTCTTATTTTTTCTCCTATCGCCTATAATTGGAAAAACAACCTCAATTTGCTTCGTTGCGTTTTAGAGCCTCGAGCTCTTGGTCCGTAGACGCTCTCTTTCATCATGGAAAGTCTAATAATAGACAAGGAGAGGTCATGAGTATTCAAGTGAAAACTATCAATAATATTCTAATCGCCCTGTTAATGGTTTCGGTTTTTGGTCTATTCGCACTGTACCTCAATTACATACAGCAGAATGAACAGATTGAAAGGCTGCAAAGTCAGTTAATCGAAAAAGAGCATCAGATACTAATTTCTAATGAAGCGTTGTCTTACACTCGATATCAACACCAATTATTAGCCGAAGACTACAGCCGTTTTAGAAATGAGCAGTCAGTGACTAGTGTTTTGCGTTAGCCAGTAAAGCAACCGAATTAAGGAGGAAGATGAAACCCATTCTTTTGGTCGATGATAGTAAAACAGTACTGCTTTACATCAGCAGTGCATTGGAAAAGCAGGGCTATGAAGTGGTTGCAGTTGAAGACGGAAGAGCGGCGCTTGAGGTGCTAACCCACCGCCCTGATATTCAGTTTGTGCTGAGTGATTTAATGATGCCTGGAATTAATGGTATTGAATTGTGTCGCCAATTAAAATCTAAAGTTAGCGAACGTTACATTTTCTTTGTTCTACTGTCTTCTAGAAATGACCAAGGTTCGATCGTGAAAGGCATTGATGCTGGCGCAGATGATTTCGTAGATAAGAAGACGTCTGTAGAGGAACTTCAGGCCAGAATCCGTGCGGGGTTTCGTACTTTAGAACTGCACAACAAACTCGTTGAGAGAAATAAAGAGCTAGATGCGGCCTATCAAACAATTCACCAAGACCTACAGTCTGCTAGTCATCTGATGGAGCAACTACTCCCTGCTGAATCAACTATTCAGAATGTAAATTTTAGCTATGTCTACAAACCATGCTCCCAGATTGGTGGTGATATGTTGGGGTATTTGGAGCTCGATGAACGACATGTTGCGTTTTATGTATTTGATGTTTCTGGTCATGGTATTTCTTCAGCTTTGATGGCTTTTTCTATTCAACAGACACTATCTCAAAGTCAGGGGCCTGATTCGATCACGATGGAGTTGAGAGATGACTGCTATTGCGTAAGTGAGCCAGCATCTGTGATTGAACGGCTAAATCGGCGTTATCAGCAAACTAGAAACAGTCAACTTTACTTTACTATGGCTTACGCCATTCTTAACACAAAATCAGGGCGACTTAGCTATTGCACGGCTGGCCACCCCAGGATCTTAGTTTGGCGAGCGAGTACGAACACGATGGAACAGATAGGTGACGATAACTTTATCGTTGGTGCAATGCAGCCGATAGAATATAGCGGTAACCAAATTAGTCTAGATGAGGGCGATGCATTGTGGCTTTATTCGGATGGTTTGATTGAAGCGAGGCAGGGTGAGGAGATGTTTTCACTACAACGATTGGCATCGAGTATAAAAGCTGTTTGCACGCTGCCAGTTGAAGATCAAGTGGGAGACGTCTTTAAAAAAGTACAATCTTGGCACAACGAAGATGAGTTTGATGATGATGCCAGCCTTTTACAGGTAAAATGGCATGGTGAGAGGCTCGATTTTAAGGAAAAGAATGTCAAAGAGCGAATTTAAACGAACTTACGGGAGCTCCCTTACTCACTCACGAAGTGCGAGCAAAGACGTTGTTCGGTTTTTGATGGGTCATCAAATCCCCTTAAATGCAATTCAATCATTGGAGCTTTGTGTCGTTGAGCTCATGAATAACGCTTATATTCATTCTTACAGTGAAATAGAAGGCCTGCCAATTGAAGTGGAGTGTAGGGTTGGGGATGACCAAGTGTCCGGTTTCGTGGAACTGAGAGTCTCTGATTGCGGAGCGCCGATCAATGAGAAGACGTTCATCCAACATAAAAATAAACAGATTGAGGCACCTAACTTAATGGATGACGATAGTTGGTCCTCCTCTGGTCGCGGACTGATGTTAGTCGCTCAATTATCTGACCTGTTTAAATTGGAAAAAGGTTTCGAAAACAATACGTTTGTTGTAGTGAAAAGGAATTGGGAGAGAAACTAACAACCAAGCAAAGTCGATTTGCTTCACTTGGTCCCTAGCGTTAATCTGACGGTTGCGTTGTATATCATTGTTATTTTGTATTCGTTGTTGGTGCTGGTGATAGTAACGCCTCCAACTCTTCTGGTGTTAGAATATCACTGATGTTTAACATATTATTTTCATCATCTAGCGCCATCTTTGTACGGCTAAGTAAGTACCTTTTTTGAGTTGGTGTTAGGTCTTTGAGAGACTCAATCAACTCCCTGAAATTGCTATTATTCATTGCCATATTTCCCCCAGTTAAGCCTTGAATTTCTTTATTGCATATTCTTCAAGTAAGCGAAGATTTGTTGATTAATTGCAGCTAGCTCTTCAGTAACTATAGCTATATCTGAGCTATCTGGCGCTGTATCGTTTCTGGTTTTTTCTTCTATTCTTTGAAACGCAATGACCGCGGTGTCTTCTCCGAAACTCTCTAGAATGCCCTTTAAACTATGCGCTAATAGATAGAGTTCTGACCAACATCTGCTTGTATATAGCTCATCTATACGCTCTATATCATTCGTGTGATCTTCAAGGTATGTAGAAAAAACAGTGACGATCAGATCTACGTCGTTATCCATGTATGTATTGAGAACATCAAAATTAATCATGTATACCCCTATTAAACGTTGCGGTAGAGGAATGTTTCGGATAATGAAGGCTTAGCCGAAGGTATGAATGGCATAACCAGTATTTGAGCAGAAATAGTTTGCTTGTCGCTTGAGATAAACTTACAAAAAGAAAGTCATTGTTAAAGATATTTTGACTTATATCCAAACGGCAATGGTCGAAATGTAGGGGTGAAAAAACTTCAACTCGCGTGTTTTTAACACAAGTAGCAAAGGGGACGTTTCCAAGTAAAACGCCGAGTCGGTAAGTGTCTTGCAGTCCTAGTTTAAGGCTATCGTTACATACGGACGCCAGACGTTCGCCAACTTTGACTATTCCTTCAGTCAAGGCTAACTCTCCTCATTAAGTACAAGTATAAATTAGCAATCTAGTTGCATATTGGCAAGTGATCTGCGGCAAAAAAGGGACTCGCGTCCCTTTTGTATTACTAGCTTTGCTTAGAGTCCTGTTCTATTTGCTTCATAAGCTCGTTGGCTTTCTTCATAGCGCGTCTTGCGCTTGAAGTCCTTCGCTTATTAAGTAATATATCGGAGAAGCGTAAGTATTTATCAGCAGTTTTGAATCTTAAATCGTTAACATCCTGAAAACCAATAGGAAAGTTTTTCGAGAACAGATCCACATCCTTCACCAAGTTATCGAGATGAGTTGTCGTCCTTGCCTTTTCTAGGCGAGAATAAAAGTTTTCAAACTCTTTTTGGAACAGGATTCTAGCGGCATCTTCTGGAAACGGTAGAGGGCTGTTGGAATCTAGCGCTGTCTCATATAATTTCATTTCCAGCACTGCATCTTTCATCGCATTACTTATCTGTAAGTTCTCTTGATGCTCTTCTACGTTTGAAAAGAAGGTGTTCCCAACCTTAATAAGAGCAACAAGTGCAGCTGCGTCTTTCTTTTGGAGTGCTTCAGTGAGGTGCTGACCGAAAACATCGCTAGATAACGAACTTGGCGTGAAAGGATAACCTTGATGAATCTGATTTAACTCATCCTTGAGCTCATAGATGGATTTACTGCCGTCTTCTTTACTGTACCGAGACTTTTCAAGTTGACTGTTGATTTGCCTTGCTATCGAAAGTAACGTGGAGTGCTTGCTTGACTGAATATCTAAGGCAAGAACTTCTATTTTATGTGAGTCAGGGTAGTAGGTTTTTGCTTTATCAAGTATGGACTCAATTTCATCATAATTCGGGTAGTTGTTGGCATCAGAATTCAAAACCTGATCAATTTCAGATTCAAACTCGCTGAGAATATAGGTCTTGTGTAAGCGTAATAAGCCAGCCTTAACGACTGGATGTAAGCTTTTTTCACTATCAATCAGTGCCAAACTTTTTTCTGCTGGCGTATCAAGCTGCCACTCTTGTCCGGCAATTTGATCATTTTGCTTGCTAATAACGGTTTCCAAATTGGCGATGGTTTCTTGTTGCTGCTGATAACCAAATACAATGCCGCTAACTAATAATATACTCGCTGCCGCGCCGCTAGCGATAGGCCAATAGCGCATATTCAATTTGCGTTTCAACTGCTCAGGGGTCAGCTCGTTCGGAATGATGCCAGTTGAAAATACGCTTGAAAATATTGGCCACTTAGATGCAGGCATGTTAGTTGGTTTAGAGACCTTGATCTTCTTTTTGAGAGCTTCATTAACTGGAGTTCTTGCGTAAGGGTGTTTGCAACTCAATAGCTCGTAAGCAATACAAAATAGAGCAAACATATCGTCGCTTAAGTTCGGTTCCTTACCGGATAACAGGTTGAGTGATGCATAGTTGGGAGTATAACCAAGCGTTTCAACATTTTCGGATTTACGTTTAGCCGCATATTGATCCTGCTTTAATTGATGAGTTTTAGATACACCAAAATCAAGCAACTTAACGTTACCCTCAGACGTTAAAATCACATTAGCGGGCTTTAGGTCGGCGTGCACTACACCAAGAGAGTGAGCATATGAGAGTGCATCGAGTACCTGATTTAGGATTGATAAAGTTGCATTAAACTTCAGCCCATGGGGCCTAGAACGCTGTATTAAACTCTCTAATGTTTCTCCGTTAATATACTCCATAACTAAAAAGTATATTTCGCCATCAACACCAAAATCAAAAACCCTAATGATATTAGGGTGGCTTAACCTTTGAGTTTGTTGAGCTTCACGTATTAACATGCGTGCAGTCTCTGGTTGAGAAGCAAACTCTTTCTGTAATATTTTTAACGCAACGTAGGGTGTTTCTGAACCTGAAGATTCAAGAATCCTATCTTTAGCTAAGTAAACATCGCAAAGCCCACCATGCCCAATAACCGACTCAATTTCATACCGATTTTTAACGGTCGCTCCTATTAAGCTTTCGTTAATAACATCTTTGTTATTATTTAATGAGTCATCTTTATTGTTTTTTTTCTTATTAACTAACGGAGTGTTTTCTTTTTGAGACAGTTTTGTATTTGTTTCATTTTTATTTTTAACGGAGGTTTCATTATTAGTGAGTTTGGTTGATTTAATTGCATTGTCTCGTTTTTGAGTCTTTACAATTTTAGTTTTATCTCCGCTTTCTTCGTTATTTATAGAATTGTTTTTATTACTGTCTTCCATCACAAGAACTCCGTATAAATGATGGGGGAATATATACCTTTCTGCTCAATGAAAAGTCATTATGTTAGAATTTCTCGGCCAAACTAACATTCGTTTTTTTATTGATGAAAGTCTAAGTGTCAAAAATTTGAACTTGGTTGGATAATTAAAATTGTTGAACAATACGTGATTGCTTTGATAAAAAAATGATTCATTATTCCGTGCATGATTTTCAATGGCAGTATTAAGATTTTTATTAATCTTACTGTTAATAAGAAAGTAGTTAATAATAAAATTAAAAATAATATCTAGCAGGTCTTTGGCGAGGTTTACATGAAGTTGGTTTTAACCATAACAAGTTTTCACAAATTTACTCCAGAGATTAAGAGTGAGTTCGTGTTTGAATCAAGTGATGAACATGCCAAGGTTACATTTGGTAGGTCTGAACAATGTGATTGGACACTACCAGATCCTGAAAGAGTGGTATCCGGAACCCACGGAGAACTGATTAAGTTTGGTGACAAATACTTGATAAAAGACCTCTCAACTAATGGTACTTTTGTAAATAATGCTGTAACTCCTGTGGGTCAAGGAAATGAAATAGCACTAAGCGATGACGATATGGTTAGCTTAGGGGATTATCAAATTTCAGTTTCTATTCAAACAGATACAGATGTAGTCAGTCTTGAGACAAGTAAAAGTCTTTCTAGCGCACCCCCTGAAGTAGTCTCAAGTCCATCGGAAGCAGAATTTGTTGACCTAGGCCTTAGTGCTAGTGAACTCTTAAACGAAAGTGTTCCTTCTGATTTTCAGCTAGATATTGGTTTAGTCGATGATTTTATTGATATCCCAAAGCCCGAAAAACAGAGCACCGTATCTGAAACTTTACCGAAAGTTAACAGACAATCAGAACACCTATCGACTCCCAACTTTGATACCAATGGGGGTGAACTTGCGGCTTTTGTTAGAGGGGTGGGTATAGATCCAATGATGATTCCCAGCGATAACCGAGAGGAATGGTTCGAACAACTGGGGGAGTCATTTTCTTTGATGCTAGTTGGTTTAATGGAAACACTGCATAACAGAGCAGTGTTTAAACAAACAAATCGACTTAGTCATACCGCATTTCGTAAGTCAGAAAATAACCCTTTAAAGTTTTCTGCAAACTTAGAAGATGCGATTCATAACTTATATAACCGTCAAACCGCTAGCTTCTTAAAGCCAAATGCAGCCATTAAAGAAGCATTTAATGACATCGAAAGTCATGAGCAAGCCTTAATGAAAGGTGTTGAAGGTACGGTTTCGAGTGTTATGTCACTTGTTGAACCTACTTCTATATACTCAGATGCTTTAGCGAAAGACACGGTTATTAATAAGGTTATTCCAGCTAGGAAATATGCTCAAAGTTGGAAGAGGTTTGAGGATATTCATGAAAAGCTATCCGATGATATTATCAATAAAGAGTCTCCGTTCTATTTAGAAGACTTCGCTAAGCACTATGAATTAGCATTAAAAAACAAAGGCTAGGAATTAGGGTGATGAAAAAGTTTTACCAATATATTTTGTTATTAATTTCAATAGCTTTATTTGGGTGTTCAGCAGCGAACCTAGTTGTTGATCCATACTCAGATTTAGAAATAGCAGCAAGTCATAACATTAATCCTGATTCAAACGGCAGGCCTTCTCCTGTAGTGGTGTATGTATTTGAATTAACGTCAAATACCATTTTCGAAAGCCAGGACTTTTTTTCTATTTATGAAGAAAGTGAAAAAGTCTTAGGACCTGATTTAGTGAATAAATATGAAGTTTCATTAACTCCAGGTCAGAAAGAAACATATCAAGCAAGTATGTCTCCAAAGACAGAATATTTAGGCATTGTCGTAGCGTTTCGAGATATTGAAAACTCAAATTGGCGACAAGTCATTAAAGTGGATAAGACCGGTTACAACACATATCAAGTATTGTTAGAAGATCTGTCTTTGGTCGTTAAATAACGTTTAGTTGGCTAATTATAAATGACGCAATACTCCAAGACGGCTTGGTGCGAAGGAATGTTTTTACGTCCCCAGCACTTCCAACAACAAGAACGCGCAACCTCTCAAGAATTCAAGGGCTTACATCAGTTAGGTGGGGCTTACAATTGGGGAGTTTGGAAATGTCGAGTAAAAAAACACGCGCTAAAAGATGGTCTTATTGAACTTGAGCATCTTGAAGCTGTTTTGCCAGATATGACGTTGGTTAATACGTTAATATCCAACGATTCAGTTTCGCCTCTACTTATTGATAAAAACACTGAAAATACGTTAGTAAAAATAACTCTCCCTCTTTCAAGTGTTACAGGTAAAAACGTTTCGGATGTAAGCGAATCGATCGTCTCTCGTTATGTACTTCAAGATATCGACGTGATAGATAACCTTACAGGACAAGATGAAGAAACCATCCAAGTTGCAGCCCTTAACCTAGAGTTGAAAGCGAGTAATGACAAATTAGCGGGTTATGTGGAGTTACCTATCTTAAGGATCAAAGAGGTAACTCCTGAAGGGGAAGTTATACTAGACGATGAGTACGTTCCTCCGCTTATCAACCTCCTTAGCGACAAAGTTATGTCAGCTTATCTACGTAACGTTATCGCGATGACAAAGATGCGTGCTGACGTTATTGCACAGCGCTTGATTAAGGGTAAATCTGCATCGGCATCTGCTGTTGATTTCATCATGCTCCAAATGCTGAACCGATATGAGGCGAAGTTAAAGCATTTCAGTGAGTTAGATAGGTTACATCCACTGGAATTAGCGACGACACTTAAAGGTTACATTGGTGAGTTAGCCACTTTTTCTAATAAAACTAAAAGAGTCCCAAGTTTGCTTGCGTATGATCACTTAGATGTATCAAGTGTCTATAGCGAGTTGAATCAGATACTCAGTCAGTACCTCAGTGTTGTCCTTGACCAAACTGCGACCAAACTTCCGTTGGAGCCTCGCCAATACGGTATTCAAGTGACGCCGCTTCCAGATAAACGCTTGCTTGAGTCATGCCAATTTGTGCTAGCAATTAAAGCAGACACCACAACAGATGAAATAAGACGCCTGGTCCCAGCGCAACTCAAGTTTGGCCCGGCAGAACAGATTCGCGATCTAATTAATAATCAGATCAACGGTATAAACGTAGTGCCGTTGAGTGTCGTCCCGAGACAGATTCCTTACCAAACGGGCTATGTTTATTTCGAAGTTGTCAAGAAAGGGCCATTTTGGATGAGGCTAAAAGATAGTGGCGGTATTGCGCTTCACCTATCAGGGCATTTTCCGAATGCTGAACTTGAGCTTTGGAGTATTAATCAATAGGCGCGCTCTGTATGGAACAAACGATAGTAAAACCAACACCGGGTGGAAGAGCACCCGCATCGAAACCACAATCAGAAAAGTCTGTGGATAATACCGTAGTTATCTCAAAAAGTCCTGAATTGGTGAACAATGATTCAGTGGTCGCTTATGGGAATAACTCTCTACTAGCAGAGGCGAATGGCCTGTTATCTATTATCGGTCAAATTCGCTCGACAGCGACTCATTCCGATCCGTTGTTTCTAAAAGAGACATTGGCACAAAAGCTTAGAGATTATGAGAACCGATTACGTCAGCATGACGTTGATTTGGATACCATTGATACAGCTCGTTATTGTTTATGCTGTTCACTAGATGAAGTTGTCCTTAACACCAATTGGGGTGGGAATTCATTCTGGAGTCACGATTCATTACTTAGCTCCTTCTATGCTAGCAGTCAAGGTGGGGAAGCGTTCTTTAAGCATCTTGATAAGTGCATGGCGAAACCAGATGTGAACTTAGATTTGCTTGAACTAATGTATGTGTGCTTATCTCTCGGGTTTCTGGGTCAATACCGTTTAGAAAAAAATGGACTGGAATCGCACCGGAAATTGAGAAGACAGGTTATTGCTACTCTTAAGACTTATGGGAGAGGAGTCCCTCAGGAACTAAGCAATAGTATCGACCAACACATTTTGAATGGCTCAAAGGCTTCTGATAGAGCTCCTCTTTGGGTTGTATGTTCTGTAACGGCGGCACTATTGGTCTGCATATATATGTATTTTAGTTATGAGCTAAATAAGGCATCCAATCGCACCTTTTCTCAATTAGTCAATTTGATTCAACCGCAACAACTTAACCAAGATGCAACGTCAGAATCAAAATCAGCGCCAATTGCAGAAAAGATTTCAATGTATCTAGCAACTGAGATCGGTAAGGGGCTAATCAATGTTGAGCCGCTGCAAGACAGGGTAAGAATTTCGTTAAAGTCTCAAGATCTATTTGAATCAGGTAGTGCTGATGTTGTCGCTTACATCCAACCCGTTATTTCTAAGCTTGCGAGAACATTGGAGTCGACCCAAGGCAAGATCATTGTTACTGGTCACACCGACGATAGGCCTATTTTCACGAGTAAATATCCCTCGAACTGGCACCTATCATTAGCTCGAGCCACTGCTATGTCTGAACAACTGATCTCGAATAGTGCATTAGAAGGGCGAGTGATACCCGAGGGATTGGGGGATGCAAGACCATTAGTTGAAAACAGTAGTGATGAAAACCGAGCTATTAACCGCCGGATTGAAATCGACCTTCTTGTCGCGAATTAATAATAGGTAGATAGAGATGCGTATTAAAGAAATTGGCAGAATATTTACTCAAAGATGGTTTCTCGGTCTTATAGGTGTCGCTGCTTGTTCTATTTTCATTTGGGTTGTTGGTCCACTTATTGCGATAGCGGGATATGAGCCCCTAAAGAGTGACTTTCAACGGCTAGTCACTATTCTAGTGTTGGTGTTGCTTTGGGCGATATTTAACGTTACCAAGCAGCATAAGCAAAAGGTGAAAGAAGACGAAAGTATTCAAACGTTGCTTGAGGTTGATAGCCTATCAGATAAAGAAGCGGCAAGTGAAATTGACTTAATGCGCGAGCGTATTGAGCAAGCTGTCAAAGTAGTGACGAAAACACACAAAGGCAAGAGAAGCTTGTATGACTTACCGTGGTATGTGTTGATTGGCCCTCCTGGAACGGGGAAAACAACCGTATTAAAGCAGTCGGGGTTAGAGTTTCCATTAGGAGACAGCCTTGGCTCTGACTCTATTGCCGGTGTAGGTGGCACTCGCCACTGTGATTGGTGGTTTGCAAATAAAGCAGTTCTTATAGATACGGCTGGCCGGTATACGACACAAGACAGTCAAGAAAAGGTCGACTCTAAAGCGTGGCATGGTTTCTTAGGATTGTTGAAAAAGTATAGAACGCAAAGACCAATTAATGGTGCGATTGTTACGATAAGTTTAGCCAGCGTGATGTCTCAGACTCGAACCGAGCGAAGTCTTCATGCTCGAGCAATTAAGTCGAGACTTCAAGAACTGAAAAACCAGTTAGGCATGCAGTTTCCGATTTACGTATTGCTCACCAAAATGGATTTAGTTGCCGGTTTCAATGAGTTTTTTGCCGATTTAAGTAAGGAAGAGCGAGAGGAATTATTTGGTTTCATGTTCCCTCGTGAAGTGGATGATGAAAGAGGCGTTATTTCTCTATTCAACAAAGAATTTCATGGCATGTTGGAGCGCCTTGATGCCCGTATGCTTAGAATACTTGAAACAGAGGACGATTTAGATAAACGCGCGCTTATCTTTGAATTTCCAAAGCAATTAAGAGTGCTACAAGCTAATCTTGACGAGTTTTTAGCTGAAATTTTTGCACAAAACAGTTTTGAAGAGCCTGCCTTGATTCGTGGTGTGTTTATGTTGAGTTCGGTTCAAGAAGGCTTACCAGTCGATAAGCTGATGAATGAATCAACCAATGGACTTGGGTTAAATCGTTTAGCTCTAGCAAAGAGTCAGACTGGTTCTCATAGTTATTTCGTAAAGAATCTTTTTGACAAGGTTATTTTCAAAGAGCAACTGTTAGGAACAGTTAATCGTCACTATCAAAAGCAGTCAGGTTGGATGCGTCGAGGTGTTTACATTGGATGTACAACGCTACTGCTAGGAGCTTCTGCGCTTTGGTTTATGAGTTATAAGTGGAACTCACAGTTAATTGTCGATACCAATGAACAAGCGAGCCATATTGATGCAATGATTGGCGCTCAAAGTTTAGATTTTGAAGCGGATATTGTTTCAGCTGTAGAAACATTAGATAGGTTGATGACGCTTCCTCTCGGAAAGCAAAGCGACTACGGTGATGCCGACTCTGTAAAGAGGTTTGGTCTCTATCAAGGAGACAAAGTGTCTCAGGCGGCAAACAATGCATATTCTGATGCTTTGACCCAATATTACGCCCCTCTGCTTCTTGATAGCTTGGTGTCAGAAATGGAGAGCAATCAACAGCATCGTGAGTATTTGTACGAAACGTTAAAAACGTATTTGATGTTATTCAATCCAGACAAATATCAACAAGATGAAGTGTTGGCTTGGTTTAACTTTTATTTCGAACGTCAATATCCGGGTGAGCTAAACGCAGACTTAAGAAGACGTTTGCTACAGCACACTCAATATTTATTAGGCAACGATGGACAAGGCTTTACTTACAACACTGCTGCCGTGACGAGTGCTCGAGAAGTGTTGACTCAAATGTCTCTACCTGAACGTGCTTATCAGCGAATGAAAATACAATTTTCTAAGAGTCATGTACCTTCATTTCGCTTGACTGATGTATTGGGACCTAAAGGGCTTGAGCAGTTCGAGCGAGCTAGTGGAAAACCGCTATCACAAGGCATTTCGGGTTTCTACACGTACAATGGTTTTCATAGCATTTTTCAGATTCAGATCAACCGTACAGTAAAAAGCTTAATGGAAGAGAACTGGGTTTATGGTGACGATCTTAAGGCTCATGAAATTGATCAAGATAGTGCCATCCAAGGCGTTCAGTCTCGATACTATCAAGATTATGTTAATGAATGGAAAACGTTGATCGAAGATATTCAATTGAAGCAGGCTCCGAGCCTAGAACTTGCGACAGAGCAAGCGAGGGTTTTATCTGGAGTTGAAAGACCAATCGAATCTTTGTTGAGAGCAATCCAAAAAGAGGTTGCTCTATCAAAAGTATCATTGTCAGAAAATCAAAAAGCCGCTTCTGAAGTTGCTGGTAATGTTGCCAAAGTTAAGTTTTCAAATACGGCAGATAGACTAGACATGTATTTACCTGAAGAAAACGGTTTCAATGTTGCTCTGCCAGGTAAAGAAGTCGAATCGCATTTTTCAGAGATCTTACGCCTTGGTGAGCAAGACTTTGATGATATTCAACAAGCAATGGTTAACTTGCGTTCGTATTTAAGTGACTTATCAAGCTCTGGTAACAATCAGAAAATTGCCTACAAAAGTATTTTAGATGGAACCGTTACACAAGATGTCGCAGCTTCCTTTGCTCGTGCTAAAGAACTTTTGCCGAGACCATTTAATCAATGGCTAGGTGAGCTTTCTCAAGAGTCGGTTAAGTTTGCGGAGAGCGGTTCGAAGGATCATCTAAATCAACTTTGGGTAACACAAGTGGTCCGCCCTTATCAGCGGACTATTGCTGGCAGATATCCATTCGAGCCCAACGCGAGCAGAGAAGTTAGATTGAAAGACTTTAAGCGATTCTTTGGTTATGGAGGTACGCTTGACGCATTCTTCCAAGAATACCTCGAACCGTTTGTGGATACTTCGAAAAGTCGTTGGCGATTAGAAAAGGAAATTGGAGTTCGCCCAGAAACACTAATGGTCTTTCAAAGAGCGCAACGTATCAGGCAGTCTTTCTTTGAATCTGATAATTCCTTACGCGTAGAGTTTGGGATGAAGCCTGTTTATCTAGACCAGCACATTACTCGATTTGTCTTAGAGTTGGGTGGACAAGATTTGGTTTATAAGCATGGACCAGCAAGAGCTAAATCGTTGAGTTGGCCTGCCGGTCAAGATCAGACTCGAATTGTGTTCACACCACCTGAATCTAAACGCGAAATTGCGCATACCTATGAAGGTGAGTGGGGCATATTCAAGCTTTTGGATCAATCACTTAAAGCAAGGCCAGAATCGCGTAAAGACAATATAGTTATGATTGATTTAAAGGGAAATAAGGTGCAGCTAGAGCTTATTCCTTCTAGTGCCATTAATCCTTTTTGGTCAAATGAAATGGAGAGGTTCAGATGTCCACGAACCTTATAACATCAGGCTGGGGCTATATCGGTAAAATGCCCGCAAAAGGGGACTTTGTGAAAGATGGTTTATCACAAGATTTCTCGGAGCGTTGGCATGATTGGCAACAGGCGGTTATTGCAGTCAGCAGGGAACAACTGGGTGAAAGCTGGAATGAGCACTTTTTAACGGCTCCTGTGTGGCACTTTGCTTTGGATATTAGCTATTTAGAAGACTCAACCTACATTGGTAGCATGATTCCTAGTGTTGATGCATGCGGTAGATACTTTTTCTTTACTATAGCTCGTGCCGTAAAAGGTGAAGCTGCGCAATATTGGGGTGACAGAGCTTGGACAGAGGACAGTGCCGCTCTTGCTCTTTCAGTACTTGAGGACGACTTTGTCTTTGATGTTTGGCATAAGAGTACTCAAGAAAAAAATGACCTCGTTGCGAATGTAACAAGTGAAGTGAGGCCTCTAGAGTTTCTTTATCAAAGCCAAATATCTACAGTTTTTCATGATCACGGCAATACTGATCAAAATACGCTTTTGAATTACCTCATTAAAGAAAAATTGAGTAAACCATGTTTTTGGTGGACTGAAGGTTCAACGAAGGTTGAACCATGCATGTTCATTACTAGTGGATTTCCTTCAATTGGTCAGTTTTCAGCCATGCTTGATGGCGGCTGGAAAAAGTGGAATTGGTAGGATAGAAGAATGAATTGGAACTATTTTACCTTTGCTAAATCGCACGCAGGAAAAGTACGCCCTTATAACGAGGATGCTCTGTTGGATATGACAGAGCAGCATATTTGGGTGGTTGCCGATGGAATGGGTGGACACAGTGCTGGCGATATAGCAAGCCAGATGCTAGTGGATAGAGTCGCGCGCCACATGCAGGATGTCTCCAATACTAATATCGATGATATCCGAAGAGTGGTTCAAGAAGCGAACTTAGAAATTTACCAATACGCACAAAATCACTTAGACGGTAAAACGATGGGAACAACACTTGTTTTGTTGTTTATTCAGGATGGGTATTACCACTGCCTTTGGGTGGGGGATAGCCGAATTTACCAGCTTAGAAGTGGTAATTTTGTCCAAAAAACACGTGATCATAGTCAAGTCATGGACTTAGTGGATCAGGGCTTATTGGCATTTGAAGATGCCGAATCTCACCCTCTTGCAAATGTTATTACCAGAGCTGTTGGGGTCGACGAAAGTGTCACTATTGATCAAGTTTCAGGGCAGTTGGCTGACGGCGATCAGTTTCTACTCTGTAGCGATGGACTCTCTAAGGAACTTACGAGTGATGAAATTCATCGGACATTGTATGCAGACTCAGTCAACCAAGCTGGATTAGCGCTCATGCATTCGGCTTTGGTTCGGGGCGCAAGTGATAACGTAACTTGTGCTTTGATCAAAGTTCGCCAAGCGCAAACGGAGTGCGAAACAGTAACTAGAGAAGACGCGACAATACCTGTCTTTCTAAGAGGGAGAGCTTATGAGTAATGAAATGTTTGATTGGTATGAACAAGCGTTGGCTCCTATATCTCAAGAAAATCCTACAGGTGTTGATCCTAGAGAGGATGTATCACCACAGTCTGCTTACTATCGGTTGAAAGATCAGCGTATGGCCGCCCGCAACGCTGAACGTAATGCTCTTATAGAAGAAGAAAGTATCTATACCCACAGTAATTTATGGCGAGTATTTATTGAAGATGTCCCAGAAATACTCACGAATCAGTCTAAAGATTTGGAATTTGTTGCCTGGCTTATAGAAGCCCTAACTCGATTGTATGGTTTTCGTGGTATGGGCGTTGGCTACAAACTCGCAACCAGTTTAATTGAGAACTTTTGGGATGATCTGTACC
Organism: Vibrio sp. 970; assembly: GCF_033339075.1. Lineage (NCBI taxonomy): Bacteria > Pseudomonadati > Pseudomonadota > Gammaproteobacteria > Vibrionales > Vibrionaceae > Vibrio > Vibrio sp. 970. The sequence continues at coordinate 280,265 of NZ_JAWOTW010000003.1, read as the reverse complement.
CAATGCCTGATGAAGATGGTATTGAGACAAGAATATCGGCGATTATTGGCCTCAATGGTATCGATAGTGAAGGAACACTTATTTTTCCAATTGCTTGTATACCATTGACTGACTTAGGCGTGGAGCAAGCTTATGCCTATTGGGAATATCAGCAAGCTATAGAGCTTGAGCGCTTAGACGAAGATAAGCGCCGAAATCGAGTCGAGCTTGGGGCTGTTGAGTTATCTGAAATTATAACTACGGTTAAGTCGACTTCTGATACGTTTTATCAAGAATTAATCACGGATTTGGAGTTCGCTACAGAATCATTTAATGAATTCAGTCAGCGATTAGACGAAGCGGCCGGTGATGTGACTCCTAGCTCTTATATATCAAAAAGACTTGAATCAATACACTCGGCATTAAAGCACCTTCTAGGAGATCGTTTCAATCAACCACAAGCCGTGTTTGAAGAGCTAGAGGATCTTGATGAATCTTCTTCTGAACAACCGTTAAGTTCACAAAGTTGTGATGCATTATTAGCGACAAACATGAAATCACGAGAGCAGGCAATTAGACAATTGCAGCAAGTAGCTGATTTCTTCCGAGAGAGTGAACCTCACTCACCAGTTTCTTACTCCATCGAACAGATTATTCGTTGGTGTGGGATGCCTCTGCCGGAGTTACTGGCGGAACTTATCTCCGACGGGGATGCAAAGAAAAGCTACTTCCGTTTGGTTGGCATAGCAGAACAAAATGAAAATTAATAAAGGGAGAATGGTATGACGAGTATCCACTCGAAACTATCACGAGTACGGAAGCCTCGTGTCCACATTACCTATGATGTTGAAACTGAAGGTACGACTCTTAAGAAAGAACTGCCTTTTGTTGTAGGTGTAATGGGTGACTTCGCTGGTCAAAACACAGAAGCGTTGAAGCCATTAAAAGACCGCCGTTTTATTCAGATCGATCGAGATAACTTTGACGATGTACTCAAAAAAATGAATCCATCGGTGAAGTTTAAAGTTGCGAATAAGCTTGCGAATGACGATTCACAGTTTGAGGTCGATTTAAACTTTAAATCAATGCAAGACTTTGAGCCTGCTGCGATCGTAAATCAAGTTGATCCACTACGCCAATTGATGGAAACGCGTAATAAACTGCGTGATTTGATGACAAAAGTTGACCGCTCAGAAGAGCTTGAAAATATCCTAGAGGATGTTTTGAACAATACAGACAATCTGGCAAGACTTGCAGGCGAGTTAGATCTTGGCAAGAAAGCGAAGTCAGACAGTACTGAAGGAGCGGAATAATGACGACTGAAGCTGAAAAACAGTTAGATCCAACTGTTAATGAACAGACAATTTCATTCTTAGATCAAGCTATTGGTGCGACTAAGCAGACCGAAGCTTCTCGTGCTGAGGAGCTGATTAAAACGCTCGCTGAAGAAGCAATGAAAGGGACAGTTACTTGGAACAAAAACCTAACAGTAACTTTTCGTGAAGCGATTAATTTGCTCGATAGGCAGATTTCTGATCAGTTGTCTGAAGTAATGCATCACCCAGAATTACAGAAACTCGAAGGTTCTTGGCGCGGCTTAAATTATCTAGTGATGAATTCAGAGACCAGCTCTACTCTGAAAGTTCGCATGATGAGCATGACCAAGAAAGAGCTACATAAAGACTTGAGCAAAGCTGTTGAGTTTGATCAAAGCCAGATCTTTAAAAAGGTTTACGAGTCTGAGTTTGGTAGTGCTGGTGGTGAACCGTATGGTGCATTGATTGGAGACTATGAGTTTACCAACCACCCAGAAGATATTGAGTCGTTACGCCTAATGTCAAATGTAGCGGCTTCTGGCTTCTCTCCATTCTTGTCCGCAGCTTCACCAGCACTATTCGGCTTTGATGAGTGGACTGAGTTGTCAAAACCACGCGACCTAGATAAGGTATTTGAATCACTAGAATACGCCCAATGGCGTTCGTTCCGCGAGAGTGCCGATTCGCGCTTCGTTAGTCTGACGATGCCAAAAGTCCTTGCTCGTTTGCCATACGGACAAGCTACCGCTCCAGTCGAAGAGTTTGGGTTTGAAGAGTTCGAAGTAGATCCTGTTTCAGGTATTGCTGTTAACGCTGAACATAACGACTACTGTTGGATGAACTCTTCGTATGTTCTTGGTGTTAAGTTAACCGACGCATTTTCAAAATATGGATTTTGTACTGCCATCCGTGGTGCAGAAGGCGGCGGTCGAGTGGATAACTTGCCAACGCATTTCTTCATGAGTGATGATGGCGACCCTGATATGAAGTGCCCAACAGAGATTGGTATTACCGACAGACGTGAGGCGGAGCTTGGTAAGCTTGGTTTCTTACCGCTTTGTCACTACAAAAACACCAACTATGCAGTGTTCTTTGGTGCGCAAACCTGTCAAAAACCAGCGAACCATGAATCCCCTGAAGCAACGGCCAATGCGGCCATTTCTGCCCGCCTACCTTATATGATGGCAACATCTCGTTTTGCGCATTATTTGAAAGTAATGGCCCGAGATAAAATTGGTAGCTTTATGGAAGCAGAAGACGTTGAGTCTTGGCTGAACCGCTGGATCCTAGGTTACGTCAATGCTTCTGAAGGCGGTGGTCAAGAGATCAGAGCGAAATACCCTCTAGCAGACGCTCGTGTTCAGGTTAAGGAAATTCCTGGCGCACCTGGTTCTTACAATGCCGTAGCATGGCTGAAGCCTTGGTTACAAATGGAAGAACTGACCACATCTTTGCGACTTGTGGCAAAGATCCCTCAGTCAGGTGGATAAGAAATGAATTGGCTGGTCGAAAGGCCAGCCATGACCAATCTTTATGTTCTAGATGGAATTAGCAGTGTCACTTAACTTTCGCGACCCTAGCAAGCTAAAACATGAGTTCAGTACCGGAGGCTATGCTGAACTTGATAGCCCGTGGTTGACTCGATTCAATGAATCTTCTGATCTTGTAGCGTCAGCGCGAATTTGGCTAGAAGGTACACGTTCAAGAGATTTGGACAGCTTTCGTCATAGTGTGATGAACACAATTAACCGCATTGATGAGCTATTAGAATCTCAACTAAATGAAATATTACATCATCCTGAGTTTCAACAGCTCGAAAGGGGGTGGGTTGGAGTTAGGTATTTATGTGAACAGGTTGATTCTCGTTCATCGGACTCTGTAAAAGTTAAGGTTTTAACGGCGACATGGAATGAAATCAGTAAAGATGCTTTCAAAGCCATCGAGTTTGACCAATCAGCACTATTTAAGTTGCTCTATCAAAATGAATATGGCATGGCAGGGGGAGAACCCTTTGGTGTGGTGGTTGGAGATTATCAGCTTCGCTGTGATCCTAGTAAAAATTATTTTGATAGAGATCTGTCTGTGTTGAGTAAGATCTCTCAGTCTGCAGCTGCAGCATTCAGCCCATTTATCATGTCTGCATCGCCAGAGATGTTTGGTGTTGATAGTTTCGCTCAACTCTCTGCGATAAGAGATATAGCAGCCCAATTTGAACAGGAAGATTATGCAAAGTGGCGTAGTTTGAGAGATAACGATGACGCTAAATTTATTGGTTTGACTGCACCTAACGTCTTGTTCCGTCAGCCATACAAAAGTGATGGCTCGCGGAATGATAAATTCAATTTTCAAGAACACATCTACGACTCCAACCGAGATTTGCTATGGGGGAGTAGTGCGTACTGTTTTGCTGCCGTATCAATTAGAGCATTTCAGGAACATGGTTGGTTCACGCATATGCGAGGGATTAAACAAGGCGATTACAGTCAGGGCATTATCGTCGCTCCTACAAGGAGCAAGATGCGTGTTAACGGCAAGAATGATCGTGAAAGATGTCCGTTAAACTTGAAAATCTCTGAGAGAAAAGAACAAGAATTGTCTGAGTGCGGTTTTATTTCTATTTCTCCAATACCTGAGACTGATATGGTAGGGATGACCTCGAATGTATCTCTCTACAAGCCCAAACAATACGCAGAAAAGCATATTTCAACGAATGCAAAACTGACATCGATGTTGCAATACACATTGTGTGTATCGCGAGTCGCACATTATCTCAAGGTTATGGGGCGTGACAAAATTGGTGGGTATCAAGATGCAGAAAGCCTAGAGCGTGACTTTCAACGCTGGTTACATCAGTACACTACCGCATCAGATGAAGCGTCTGATGAGCTTCGAGCTAAATATCCCCTAAATGAAGCGAAAATTACAGTTCGAGAGAAAAGAGAAACTCCTGGACATTATTACTCAGTTATCCATTTGCGACCGCATTTTCAACTCGATCAAATGGTATCTAGCATTAAATTAATTACCGAATTATCACCAGAGCACATGGTGTAAGGAAATAACAATGACTCAATGGAAAAATGCTTTGTCCCAAGGCCTATTGCAACACGCTCTAGAGCAATTAACTGATGAAATTAAAGCAACACCTAAAGATGCGAGCTTGAGAAGTTCCTTCATTGAGCTTCTTTGCATTGATGGGGACTTCGAGCGTGCGGACGCTCAGCTCATGCAATCGATTAAATTGTTTCCTGAGTATCTGCCTGGTGCAAGTCAGCTACGACATTTAGTGAAAGCAGCTCAAGCTAGAAAGGATTTTATCAATGGTGCGGCTAGTGCCAAAGTAATAGGTGATGAGGAATTAACTAAAGAGCTTGTTCGATTTAATCTTGCTCTCGGAAATCAAGAGTACGAAGAAGCGTCACGTCTATCGCATCGCATTGAAGAGCATCGTACTATTAAAGGGTTTAACGTAAACGGCACAAACTACGAAGATGCTAGAGATATTGATGATCGTTTAGGTGGTTACATTGAACTGTTTTCTACAGCAGGTAACTATTTTCTTGTACCCATATCGAGCATCCATACGCTAGAAGTTAAAGCACCTACTTCATTGTTAGAGAGTATTTGGCGACCTGTCGAGTTTGATATCGATGGACTTGGTGAAGGCGAAGGCCATATGCCGTTGACATATGTTGACTCAGAGACCGATGCGCAAAAGTTAGGTCGAGAAACGGATTGGAAGCAGATTGGTGAGCAAGAATCTTTTGTTGGCTTGGGTCAAAAATGTTGGTTAGTCGGTGATTCAGCGCTTCCAATCTGTGATTTGACTACATTATTAGAACAGAAACAAATAGCGTAGAAATATCATGTCTTTAACCGTTTCTCTGCTCGACAAATTGATAGATAGTGATCCTCTCACTCGAGATGAGAAAGACTTCCCTGCAAGCCAGCAACAGATGTTGAGCAGCTTACTTAGAGATCTAGAGTCGATGCTGAATAGTCGTATTGGATGGAAAAACATTCCTGATGATCTTTTAGAGGTTCGTTATTCAATATTGAATTATGGGCTGCCAGATTTTTCCTCAATGCCCTATAGCAGCCAAGAAGGGCAGAATCAGCTTTGCGACATCGTTCATGATGCAATTAAAGAGTTTGAGCCGAGGTTAAGGAACCCTCATGTCCAGATTTCAGACGAGAAAAACGCTATTGATAGGGTATTGAGGTTACAGATAAATGCCACTTGCTTAATTGATAACAGTATTCATGAAGTGCGATTCAATTCTGAAGTAGAGCCGGTAAATTTAGGTATGAAACTGAGTAGAGCAAAATGAGTGAAGAGTTTCTCAAGTACTATAATCGCGAGTTAGCTTATTTGCGTCACAAAGGGCAAGAATTTGGGGAGCAGTATCCTAAGATTGCTGCGAGACTTCGTATTAGTGAGGAACAGGTTGACGATCCGCACGTAGAAAGATTGTTAGAAGGCTGCGCATTTCTAACAGCAAGGATTAGACAAAGCTTAGACAATAGTTACCCTCAATTTACAGAGTCTTTGATGGGACAGTTATATCCTGATTTTCACGCCCCAATCCCGTCAATGTCAGTCATTAAAATGAGCTGTTCTAACTCCACTTCCTCTTATTTTGATGTAGAAGAAGGCGAGCGAGTTGTTATCGGTGCTCCTGGATATCATGAGTGCGAGTTTAGAACTTGTTATCCGGTCAGAATGTATCCTGTTGATGTGACCTCTGGCGTTTTTAAAAATGCGCCTTTCAAGCCAGTTGGCTCACGATGGGAAAGCAATGCTCATTCAGTTTTGAAAGTACAGCTCACGGCTCAAGATGAAGAGACTCCTCTTGGTGAAATGGGGGTAGAACGGCTGCGCTTCTATTTAAACGGTCAATCTCAATTGACTTTTAAGCTCTACCAAATGCTGTTTCAAAACCTAATTGGTTTATCTGTTGTTGTGGATGGCAAAGAAGTTCGTCCTTTAACCAAAAGACATCTTTCTGAAGTGGGATTTTCAGAAGATGAGAAAGTTGTGCCATACAGTAAAAGAAGCTTTTCAGGAGCAAGATTACTTGTTGAGTATTTACACTTTCCTGAGAAGTTTATGTTCTTTGATATCACCGAACTTGGATTATCAGAGCTAGATCTTAGAGAGCAAGTCGAACTGTATTTTTACTTTGATACCAACGATGACTGGCTTCCAAAGCAAGTGGACGAAGAAACCTTAATGGTAGGCTGTGTGCCTGTGATCAACTTATTTAAAAGTATTATGGAGCCTAAGCGTATTCTACCAACTGAATACGATTACCACTTGTCTCCACAATACCAAGAAGCTGAAAGTAATGAGGTTGTCTCAATTTCTGACGTAACGTTGAGAAACTGGAACAAAACGTACCACAATTTGCCATGTTATCACGCTGGTGAGCACACGCATTATACGAACACTAGTGAGATTTATTGGTTGATGAGACGTGAGGATAAGAACTGGGCTGGTGGGTATGATGAGCCAGGTAGAGAAACTTACATTTCTTTTGTTGATAAAAAACATCAATTGTTCAGCCCGGATAGCCGGGAAAACTGGTTAATGTACGTGGAAGCTGAGTGCTGTAACCGCAACTTAGCGCAGAAACTTCCATTTGGAGGTGGGCTGCCGCAAGTATCTTTACCGGAGGTAAATGACAATTTCGAATCTGTTCGTTGTTTAGTTTCTTTATCAGAAACTATTCGGCCAGAAATGGATGAAAGCACACGATGGCAGTTAACTAAGCTTTTAACTTTAAACCATTTTACCGAGGAAGATGGTTTAGCAACTTTGAAGCAGACCCTTAATCTCTATGCATTTTCTGGGACAGCAGAAACGAAAGCGGTAATCGATGCTTTAACTAAGTTAGAGTTTGAGCCTACTACAGGAAGAATTAGTCAGAAAGGCAAAGTTGGATTTGCGCACGGTATAAAAGTTATTTTGACGGTTTCTGATCAAATTTTACCTAAAGAGCAGATCTTTCTCTTAGGTAGTGTTTTATCTGTTTACTTCTCGCAATATGCTGAAATTAACATTTTTACGCAGTTAGAAATAAGACTTAAGTCCACGGGAAAGTTTTTCCACCTATGGCCCGCATTAACTGGCGATAAGGTGTTGCTATGAGCGCGGAACAATTTTATCGAGAATTAAAGCAACATCCATTGTTTGAAGCGATTCATCTTATTGAACACGAAGTTCTGCAAGCAGAGGCGCAAATAGGAACAGATGCGTTACCGAAGCATGAAAAGCTAAACTTAAAGGTTAATCCATCATTAGGTTTTGAAAATGCTCAGCTTTGTGAACTGAAAAATATAGATGACAGCAAGTTAGAGATTGAGACCAATTTAATAGGCCTAACGGGTGAGCAAGGTGTGCTTCCCCAGCACTATAGTGAATTAGCTTTACATCGCCAAAAAGAAGGCGATACGGCTATGGTGGACTTCTACGATATTTTCAATCATCGCTTATTATCTCTTTATTATCGATGTTGGCAACTGAGTCAGCTGACAGTTCAATCTCGTGCGCATGCGCAGGGCGCGCGTTCGCCGTTAGAAAGCTGTAAATCGGCATTAACTGGGGAAGGGAGTTCACTGTCCCTGCACTATGGTGGTGTGTTTGCTTCACCAATGAGAAGTAAAGGTGGACTAAAAAGTATTCTTGAATGTTTATCTGGATGCCAAGTAAAAGTTCATGAATTTCAAGGACAATGGTTACACCTTACGAAAGAAGAGCAAACACGCCTTGCATCCCGAACTATGCCTGAAGGGCAGTTTGCTCAACTTGGTTTAGGAGCTTCTTTGGGTCCGAAAGCATGGAATATCAACGCGGGGACAACAATAGAATTTCTGCCAAAAGATAAACAGCTAGTTAGTAAATTGCTTCCTAACCAACCCAATATAGAAATCATTAAGAACGCTGCTTATGAGTTGATTGGAAAACATAAACAACTGAAGTGGCAGCTCACCACCAAACATAGTTTGCTACCACAAGCTTGTTTATCGAAACAGCAGGGGCAGTTAGGTATTGGTTCTGTGCTTAAAAAACACGAACGTACAAAAGATCGAACTATAACAATTACTATTTAAAGGAAATGTAATGGCTTCACTCTCACTTTCAGCGTTGGTCGAAAGATTGTCTCCTCAGGCTAAGGAAACGCTTGAACAGGCAGCTGCTATGGCAAGCTCCCGAACTCATCACAGTATTGAAATGTCTCACTGGTTAATGATGATTATCCGCCATCCTGACGATATTTACTCTGAAGTTTTTGACGAATTTGATGTCGATAAAATCAAGGTTGAAACCGATATTCAAAAGGCATTAGAAAAATACAAAACAGGATGCCAGTCGGTGCCTGGGCTATCAGCTCATACGGTGACTGTTATGCAAAATGCCTTGTTATCTGCAACCATTGAATTCAATCAAGAACAGTTGGGGTGCATCCATCTTTTATTTGCCTACTTGTCTGATGATACGTTAGTCAACATGGCTGGTTCGATTAGTCCTGAACTAAACAAGATAGAACCATCTCGCTTATTGAACTTTAAAGAAAGTAATGCGCCTCAATCAAGATCGAATGACTTAGCGCAGTCAAACGCGAATTCCGCCTTGAATCAATTTACAACAGACCTTACTGAGCAAGCTAGGGAAGGTAAAATAGATCCGGTGATTGGTAGAGATAATGAAATTCGCCTAATGATCGATATTTTATTAAGACGCCGACAAAACAACCCGATTCTTACGGGAGAAGCTGGTGTTGGAAAAACAGCCGTTGTTGAAGGTTTGGCGCAAAAGATCATTGATGGCGATGTACCTCCCGCTTTGCAAAATGTGGCAATTAAGTCTCTGGATTTGGCGTTACTGCAAGCCGGCGCAGGCATGAAAGGTGAGTTTGAAAACAGGCTTAAGAACCTTGTTAAGGAAGTAAACGACGCTCCACAGCCTATTATATTGTTCATTGATGAAGCTCATGGCCTAATTGGCGGTGGTGGGCAAGCGGGCCAAGGTGATGCGGCGAATATTCTGAAGCCAGCATTAGCGAGAGGTGAACTCAGAACGATCGCAGCAACAACGTGGGCAGAGTATAAAAAGTATTTTGAAAAAGACGCAGCTTTAACTAGGCGTTTTCAAGTCGTAAAGGTTGATGAGCCTGCCCCTGAACTCGCGATCGAAATGTTACGAGGCTTACTTGATGTAATGGCACAACACCACGATGTTCATATCACTAACCAAGCTCTCAATGCAGCGGTCCAACTCTCAGCTCGATACATTAATGGTCGTCAACTGCCAGATAAAGCGGTTTCTGTTTTGGATACGGCCTGCTCTCGAGTTGCGTTAAGTCAGTCATCTACACCGGGAGGTCTAGATGCGAAAAGAAATAAACTTAAAGCAAAGCAAGCTGAGTATGAGCATCTTAGCCAAGAGAATCGGCTAGGAGCATCTCTTGATGTGCAGCTGCAAAGTGTCCGAAAAGAGATTGATGCGCTATCTAATGACATTATTGAATTAGAAGTACTTTGGGAAAAAGAAAAAGAATGGGTAAGTGAAGCTAAGTCACTTAGAACCCAAATAATCCAGGAGGGTTCTGAGACTGCGAGAGACAAGTTACAAGAGCTTGAAAATAACCTCTCCGCTAACTCACAGCCCTTAGTTTTTTCGCATGTAAATGAAGCGCTAATCGCAGAAGTTATTTCGGATTGGACCGGTATACCGCTGGGTAAACTTCAGGATGATGAAATCCAAGCAGTATTGGGTTTGAAAGAAAGTTTGTGCAAGCGAGTTGTCGGGCAGGATCACGCTTTAGAGCTCATGTCTGAAGTGATAAAAACTGCGAGTGCGCAGCTCACGGATGAGACACGACCAAATGGTGTATTTCTCCTAACCGGACCAAGCGGAGTGGGTAAAACCGAATCGGCTTTGGCGATTGCAGAGAAAGTGTATGGTAGTGAAGAAAATGTCACGACTATCAATATGTCGGAATTTAAGGAAGAGCATAAAGTCTCATTGCTATTAGGTTCTCCTCCTGGTTATGTCGGTTATGGAGAAGGAGGTGTACTGACTGAAGCTGTTAGACGTAAACCTTATAGTGTAATTCTCCTCGATGAAATGGAAAAAGCGCACCCTGGTGTTCAAGATATTTTTTATCAGGTATTTGATAAAGGCTCAATTAAAGACGGTGAAGGTCGAGATATAGACTTTAAAAACACTATTATTATTATGACCGCGAACACAGGGACCGAAACGACGATGTCTTTGTATTCTGATCCTGATTTAGCGCCTGAGCCGTCAGCACTAAAAGATGCTTTACGCGATGATTTGTTGGTTGACTTTAAACCAGCATTTTTAGGGCGTGTGAATGTATTACCTTATTTGCCTCTATCAAGAAAAGTATTGATAGAAATAACAAAACTAAAGTTGGATAAAATTACGACTCGTATTCGTAAGCACTATAACGCTGATCTGTTTTTTGATGAGGAACTAATTAATGATATTGTAGACAATAGCAATGAGTCTGGGAGTGGTGCGCGTGTGGTACAAACAACCATAGAAAATACATTGCTTCCGAAGATTTCTCATGAAATATTGCATGCAATTCTTAATGATAAGACGTTTGATGAAATTATTGTTAAAGGTACAACTAGTGGACTTGATGTCTCAATAGTTTAACATCCTTTACACTCTCAATAATAATTGGGAGTTGGTTCATATTAACTATTATTTTTTATAAAAAACGCTTAAATTAAATCTTATTTAAAGATATAACAGGGCGTATTTAAAATGAAGTTTTTGATACATTAATCACTAATTATCACCAAACGTCAGATAATTAAATTACTACGATATATGTCAATTAATAATGCTATAGGAGATTAGCATGCAGTCTAATACGTATCTTAAATACGCAGATATTAAGGGTGAGGCAACAGCCGAGCAATACAAAGATTTGATTACACTACTATCTGTAGATTGGAGTGTAGGTCGTGAGATCTCATCATACACTGGTACAGCGATGGACCGTGAAGCGAGCGCTACTCGTCTATATGATTTGACTATCACTAAACTTCAAGACCGTTCTTCTCCTGACTTATTTAAAGAAGCGACGATTGGTAAAGGTAAACCAGCGGTTTTCCATATTACTAAGCAGGGTGAGAAGGTTGAAGAGATCATGAAGATCGAACTGACTGATGCGATGATTTCTAACTACTCAGTTTCTATCCAAGACGATCGTCCAGTTGAAACTATCACAATTTCTTACACAGAAATGATGATGACAGTGACTCCTACTGACGATAAGAACAACACTTCTGCTCCATTGGTATACGGCTACAGCGGTGTTAAAGGTCAACAAATGTAATTTTCATGCGGGGGAGTATTCCTCCGCATTTTTTTGAAAGAAGTATTTAATGAAAAGAGCAACTCAAGATAACAATTTCATCCGAATTTCTTCCCCATTCGGTAAAGATGCCATCATACTAAACTCGTTTGAGTATAAAGAAGAGATCTCAGAACTTTTTTCATTGCGTGCTAAAGCTTACTTTAATGATCAACGAAGTGAGTTAAACGAAATTATTGGTAAGGAAGTTACCATTACCCTTGAAAATAATGAGGATGTTTCATCAAATCCTCGTTATATGCATGGTTACGTTTCTGCTGCAAGATTAGAAGGGAAAAGGGTTTCTAATACACATAAAGGCGAAAATTATAAAAACATAGAATTATTAATAGAGCCTAAATTACGTTTCGCTGAATATCGAAAAAATTGCAGAATATTTCAGCATAAAGATATAAAGGAAATTATCTCTGAAGTACTATCGGAGCATAGTGTTGCCTTTAGTTTTGAGCTAACCAAGTCCTATCCTAAATACACGTACAAAGTACAATATGAAGAATCAGATCTTGAATTTGTTCGACGTCTGTTATCGGAAGAGGGGCTATCATTTTGTTTTACACATACTAAGTCCGCCCATACGCTCAATATTTTTGATGACATCAGTTTTTATAAGCCGGGTACTGAGTTTTTAGTCGATTTTGATACAGGTACGGCGAAATCTAGCCACATTTCTTCTTGGCATGAAACGCAAATTCTGACTACTAAAGCGAGTCAAAAGTCAGGCTATAACATGCTCAAGCCTTCTTCGAATCCTAAAAATACTGCAAAGGGTGAAAGTGATTTTTTTACAGTGCCTGAAAGCGAGTATTTTGAATACATGGGTGAAATGGAGAGCAATGATCAATACGCACTGAGAAACACGCATGCAATAGAAGCACTACAGCAAAATGCATATTTGTGTCGTGGCGAGGCTACGTGCAGAACATTCAGTGTGGGCAAGTGCTTCAAGTTTAAAAAGCATGAAGATAAATCTCGAGTCGGCAAAGAATATGTACTGTCTTCTGTTTTTTTGTCTGCTGCTGTTTATAACCAGACTGGTCAAGGTGGGACCGGTGCGCAAGGTGTCAAAGTCTCGTTTAGTTGTGTTGACTCAAAGACAATCCTGCGTCCTTCAGTTAACTACCCGAAACCTCAGATGAAAGGTTTGCAAACCGCAGTAGTTACGGGGAACAAAGATGGTGAAATTTACATAGACAAACATGGCCGTATCAAAGTTCAGTTTCACTGGGACCGTGTTGGTAAATACGATGTAAATAGTTCATGTTGGATTCGTGTTGCGCAAAATATTGCAGGTAACGGATGGGGGTCGGTGTTTCACCCTAGAGTCGGACAAGAGGTCATCGTCGAGTTTGTTAACGGAGACCCTGATCAACCAATCGTTACGGGGTCACTATATAACGGTAGTCAACTCCCTCCTTACGCTTTACCAGAGCAAAGTTCTCAGAGTGGTTATAAATCACGCTCTGTACAAAAAGGTACATCCAATTTTAATGAGTTGCGCTTCGATGATAAGCCTGGTGAAGAGCACATTTATCTTCATGCTGAAAAACTGTTCCAAATGCTAGTTGAAGACTGTGTTGATATCGCCGTTGAAAACAGTAAAACCGAAAAAGTGACCAATGATGTTAATCAAGAGGTTGGTCAGAACGCGAGCTTGAAAGTAGGTAAAAACTTTTCGAATGAAACGGGTGAAGTACTGTCTTTTAATGCAGGAAAGAGCGTCGAGATCAAAGTAGGTGGCGCTTCTATTCAGATGTCTAGCTCTGGAGAAATCAATATCAAAGGTAATAAAATATCCATTAACGGCTCAGCTATTGCTCTTAAAGCTGGGCAAATTTCATTGAACTAAGGTGATTTAAAGTGGGTAAACCAGCCGCAATTTTGGGCAGCTTTCATCTTTGCCCTAAAAAAACAGGAAAGATACCGCATGTCGGTGGTCCCGTCGTTGTTGGTTCACCAAACGTAACGATTGGCGGGATACCTGCGGCAAGACAAGGCGACAAGCTTATTTGTATCGGTCCTCCGGATAGTATCTCTGCAGGTTCTTCTAGCGTAACAATCAACGGTAAACCAGCCGCGAGAGTCGGCGATTCAACGTCTCATGGTGGCAAAATTCTATCTGGTATGCCTACGGTTTTAATCGGAGGCTAGATGCCACTCGCATTTCAAACGCATCTTCTATCCTTTAATGGCCGTTCACACACCGTTCGCGAGATAGCTGATGATTCTTTTAGATTGTCCGAGGAAATCCGACCCCCTGACTTTGCTCAATCAATAGATGAGCATATATTAAGCCTCGTGCGCTCTGAGCGCGAGAGTCTTGAGCAAGCTGATATCAAGGGGAATCTCTGTGTTCTTTTACCATCTTCGGTGGACAAAAGTTTGCTTAAAGCATTGATAAGCGAGCTTTCTATTTTCGTTGGCCAAACTGTCAATACTGAAATTTACTTTTATCCTTATGGCCAAGCTGCATTTTTGATGGCACTAAATCGGATAAATCGTGAAGTTAATGAAACGCAAGCGACTTGGATACTGGCTATAGAGGTTACGAGTGATGTAGAAGGGCATGTCAAACCTCAAAGCTCTATCATTTTAACCAAGTGTTTTTTTCGACATTCAGGTCTTGTGCCTGATGTTGTTCGAATTGATTTAGATGCCAAACAACAACGCATCGCCGTGGACAAGGTGTTTAAGCAATTAGGAGTAAGTTGTGAACATCCACTCAGTCAATTGTATTTATCCGTTAATAAGGAAGAACCGCAATGGTTAAACTCAATGCAATTCTTGTCTCCGTGGGTGACCGATCAAACTCAGTATCAATTTGTTGATATCAAACTTGGCGGATTGGGTGCATGTGGCGGCGTTTTAAAAGCGTTAGTGATTGATGAGCTTCAAAGAAGCAGCCCCTGCCCAGACTTTCACGTGTTGCAAGCGGACATCGAGTCAGATGGCTATGCGGTAGGAGTAATATACAATTGGCGTAGTTAATAGGTCTGGCTATTGCTTTTCCTTCTAGTAGTAGCTGAGGTTTTAGTGATGCAAATGTTATGGGGGATTGACTCGAAACTGGCCCTTTAATGATGTTTGGACAATGACTAGGCGCAGCTTGCTTTTCAAAATAGCTTTGCTCACCGCGTTTTTACAGTGTTCTTCTCGCTTTCTGATTAAATAGCCAGCCATAGAACACAAACCACATGAAAAGCTGTTCGACTCAAGATATCCTTACCGAAATTAAATAACTTGAGTTTTGGCTTGTTCGAGATCCCACCCGTGACGCATTCCTTTTTATAAACGGTACATGGACTCTGACAGAAGCAAGCCTACTCATAGAATTGGCGGAAAGTGAATTCGAATGAAGTTTATCCACACCTCAGATTGGCATCTTGGTCGACAATTCCACAACGTATCACTACTCGAAGATCAACAAGCAGTACTCGAACAACTGATTAACTATATTGAACGCAACCCCGTCGATGCAGTTGTAGTGGCGGGAGATATCTATGACCGTTCGGTGCCACCAACGGTTGCAATAGAACTGTTAAATCGAGTCGTGAAACGCATTTGTACCGAGTTAGAAACACCAATGATATTGATATCTGGCAACCATGATGGTGCAGAAAGGTTAGGTTTCGGCTCAGAGCAAATGAAAAATGCAGGTCTCCATATTGTTAGCAACTTTGAAGAGATGCTCACTCCCATCATCATAAAAACGGACTCTGCGGACGAGGTCGCGTTTTATGGTATGCCTTATAACGACCCTGAACAGGTCAGGTTTGCCTACAAAGCCTCGGTATCCACTCATGATGAGGCTCATCAATTGCTTGTTGAGCAAATTAAAGAGCGCTTTATCTCTAAGCAAAAGCGCGTGCTCGTGAGTCACTGTTTTGTTGATGGGGCTATCGAGTCAGACTCTGAACGACCATTATCTATTGGTGGTTCTGATCGCGTGAGTCATGAACACTTCTTAGATTTTGACTACGTCGCACTTGGTCATTTGCATCAGCCTCAAAAGAAAGGCGCAGAGCATATCCGTTACTCTGGCTCTCTCATGAAGTATAGCTTTGGTGAACAGAACCAGAGAAAAGGTTTCACGTTAGTTGAACTGGACAAGAAAGGATTCGTTTCTGCAAAGCATATTGATCTTACGGCTCCTCATGAAATGCGTATTGTAGAGGGCGAGCTGGATAAAGTTATTGAGCAAGGGAAAACAGACCCCAAGAATGAAGATTATTTGTTAGTTCGTTTGATGGATAAACATGCGATTTTAAACCCAATGGAAAAACTTCGTTCAGTGTATCCAAACGTTTTACACCTTGAGAAACCTGGCATGTTAATTGGGGTAGAGCAGGAAATGGCGCAAGCAAAGTTGGCGCGAAGCGAAATTGATATGTTCCGAGATTTTTTTATTGAGGCGCAAGATAGCCAGTTGTCTAAAGAGCAAGAGCAAGCTGTTACTGACATTATTAAGCAATTATCACAGCAATAGGGACCAAAGATGAAACCAGTTAAACTAACCATGCAAGCCTTTGGTCCGTTTGCAAAAACTGAAATCATTCATTTTGAGAAGCTTGGCAGTAACCCTCTATTTTTGATTAATGGTCCTACAGGTTCCGGTAAAACGTCGATCTTAGATGCCATTTGCTTCGCCCTTTATGGTGAAACCACAGGTAATGAGCGACAAGGTATTCAGATGCGGTGTGACTTATCCGCGCAAGACTTACCAACCGAAGTAGTTCTCGAATTTTCGTTACACGGCAAACAATACCGAGTTGTTCGATCCCCTGAGCAGGAAGCGCCCAAGGCCCGTGGTGAAGGGATGACGATTAAAAAGCACACTGCGGCTCTTTATGAACTCGGTGAGACTGAAACGCTTATCACCAGCAAGACGACTCAGGTTAAAACTGAAGTTAGCAATATTATTGGCTTGAATGAAACTCAATTTCGTCAAGTTATGGTGTTGCCTCAAGGAAAATTCCGAGAACTGTTGCTTGCTAGCTCTAAAGAGCGTGAAGAAATTTTTGGCCAGCTCTTTCAAACTGATATATATAAAAAAATTGAGTACGCGCTCAAAGATAAAGCGAGTGCAATTAGTAAAGCGAAAGGCGAATTTGATAATCAAATTCGAGGTGCTTTACAAGTTGCAGAAGCGAGTTCTGAACAAGAACTATTACAACAACTGGAACAAGTAACTAAGCAATTAGAGTCTGATAAAAAGAATGAGCAAGCAGCGTTAGATAAGCTCAATACTGCTAAATCTGAATTGCAAAAAGCGGAAACCTTGAATGGAGAGTTTTCGAAACGAGAGCAAGCAGAAAGCGCACTCAAGCTGCATCTAGAACACTCAGATTCGATAAAAGCTCGTCAACAGCAATTAGAAAACGCTAAAAATGCCAATAAGATAGAGTTGCCCTACATCTCATTACAAAATGCAAAAGCTCAAACGCAAGAGCTTAGGCAAAAAATCGTAGCTTTGGAAGAGAGTCTCGAAAAAGCTAATGTCGTTGCGAGAGAACAAGAAAACTTGCAGCAAAGTGCAAAAGAGGCAGCGGCAAAGGTCTCGCAGTTAACGCAACTGCAGTATCAACTTGAAAGTATGAAAAACAAGTTGGTCGAGAAAGACAATTTGGAAAGTAAAATAACGGCGGGTTATCAACAAAAACAACAATTTGAAGCAACGTTAAAACAGTACATAGAACTAAAAGATAAGTTAACGTTACAGGCCCAGCAGGGACAGAAGGAGCTAGAGAAAGCACGAGTTGATGTTGCGCTTATTGGCAGCATCGATGCGGAAATAAAACAAAAACAACGGCTGTTACAGGATCTACAAAAGCTGCATGATCTTACTTTAGAGCTCTCTAAACTCAATGCGCTAACTGTAGGCAAGCAGCAGTCACTACACGAAGCCAGTCAGCGCTATATGCAGCGTCAACAAGCCGCTGATACGATAGAGCTTAAGTGGCACAACGCTCAAGCGGCAGTATTAGCGCAGCGACTAAAAGCAGGTGAAGCATGCCCGGTGTGTGGTAGCGAAACGCATCCTAACCCCGCAACGTTTGTTGAAGAAGCCGTTACAAAAGAGCAAGTTCAGGCGGCTAGAGCTAAAGAGCGAGAAGCTCAAACCTTGTTGAACCAACTAAGCAATCAGCTAGAACAACATAACGTTGTCATTAGTCAGTATCAGAATCAGTGTAACCAGTTGAAAGAGGAGTTGGGTGAGTATGCTACATCTGAGATCTCGACGGTTCAAAATGATTTGCAAGCGCTTAATGCTCAACTCCTACGTCTACAAGCTATTGATATTGAAAAACTAGAAAGGAACGTTGAACAGCTTAATCAACGCTGCGTCGTGGGTGAAAATAAAATTCATGAGCTGCAGAATCAAATGGCGGCAAATGAATCAACCGTTAAAGCGAACCAAGAACAATTGGCTCAATTACAAGCTTTTATTGACCCAAAATACAGTTCCGCTGACTTGCTTGAACGTGAAATTTTGCTGACAAAAGAGCAAATTCTGAGTTTGAACACAGGCTTAGAAAAGGCGCAAAACGCTTTGCAGCAAGCGATATTGGAGAAATCAAATGCGGAAAGTCACTTAGCGACGAACAAGCAGTGGTTATCTGAGTCAGAGCAAAAACTTAGCCAAGCAGAATTAGCATGGAATGAGGCACTACAGGCGAGTAAATTTGAGGATGAAAGCCATTATCTAAGTAGTCGAGTGGGAGATGATGAACTTCAAGCCTGGCAGCAAGAAATAGACAGTTTCAAACAGGCACAAACCAAGCTTGAGCAAACACTACATGATTTAAATCATGCATTGAAAGATCTTGAAAGGCCTAATTTGGAGTCGTTTAACGACAGGTTAACCACTCTGCAGGCGCAATATATTGAAGTAAGGAATCAACTTGATACCACACGCTCAATATTTGAACGTCTTGAAAAGGTTCGTAAAGATATTGCCGTGTTGCATGAGAAAAATAGTAAGTTAGAAGAAGAATACAAAGTCTTTGGTACGTTGTACGACGTTGCTAGCGGTAAAACAGGCAGCAGGGTTAGCCTACATCGCTTTGTTCTTGGTGTACTGTTGGATGATGTGCTGATTCAGGCCTCTCAACGCTTAAGCCTTATGAGTAAAGGGCGCTATATTCTTGCTCGAAAAACAGAGGGCTTCAAAGGCGCAGCGGGTCGCGGCTTAGATTTAATGGTTGAAGATGGCTACACAGGAAAAACGCGTGATGTTGCGACACTTTCCGGCGGTGAATCATTTATGGCAGCGCTTGCTCTGGCACTTGGTTTGTCGGATGTTGTGCAATCCTATAGTGGCGGTATTCGTTTAGACACTTTATTTATTGATGAGGGCTTCGGTAGTTTAGACCCAGAGTCTTTAGATCTTGCTATTCAAACGCTAGTGGACCTGCAACAGACTGGGCGCATGATCGGTGTTATTTCTCACGTTTCTGAGTTGAAAGAACAAATGGCGCAGAGGATTGATGTTGAACCATCAAGACTTGGTTCAACGGTGTCGATTAAATCTCAATGTCGCTTCGCTGTCTAATTCAGTGATTACTGTTAGATCAAAAAGCCCCTATTGTTAGGGGCTTTCTGACTAAGTCGCTACTGTTCGCAAAAGTGGCCTTCTTTTGGCGATTGGGTAATCGCATATTCGCCATCGAGGTTGCGATAAACAATCGTGTTCCAAACAGAGCCATCATCCAATTCAAACTCAATAGCATAGTTGACGCCGCTAACGATTTGCGCGTGAACATTCAGTATTTGTTTAAACGACGCTATTGTGTCCATTTTCTTTAAAACAAAGGCCATTGCCTTTTGTGCATCAGGGGTCGCGTTAAACTCATTCCACCCACCTGGCATGTTTCCTTGTGCATTACATACATCTGCCGAGGTCGTTAATTGTGTCGTTTCGCTCGGCTTTTCCTGCTGACAACCTGCAAGTAACACCAAAAGTGCACAAACTGACACTGTTTTTAATTTCATAACAATAACCTCTGTCTATAACGCAACGTATTATAGGAGGGTGATATGCCTACGAATGTCTATGTTGTGCAAAGTTTCTATATGCATAGGGTTAAATGCTGACAAAATGTACAAGCATGGTCAGCTTGTAAGTCAAAAATAGAGCAATCTTGTTATCGATTTGCTGAGATGACGAGGTTTCGGTGTTCAGCGCGCTATTGATGATGAAGAATTGTGATGTGTACCTATGAGGGCGATGGTGCGGCTTAGTGATCGATTTGTTATCTTCTAGAGTAAAATCAATCACTAATTAAAATTTAGGTGTTGTATGAAATCGATAAAAATATTTTTACTTTTGTCACTTGCAACTTTATTTGGTTGTACTTCGAAGCCGGATGGGGTGGAACCCGTCAATAATTTCGATTTAGAGCCATATCTAGGTAAGTGGTACGAAATTGCACGCCTAGACCATTCATTTGAGCGAGGCTTATCCAACGTTACCGCTGAGTATCAGGTTCGCGAGGATGGTGGGGTTAAGGTGATAAACCGTGGATATTCCGAAGAAGAGCGACAGTGGTCAGAAGCTGAAGGCAAAGCTTATTTTGTTGAAGATAAAACGGTTGGACACTTAAAGGTTTCCTTTTTTGGGCCAATATACTCTTCTTACATTGTTTTTGAGCTAGGTGAAAACTATGACTATGCGTTTGTTTCCGGTTACAACCACGACTATTTGTGGCTATTGTCTAGAACGCCTAACGTTGATGAGAAAGTAGTGGAGCGCTTTAAGTACGTAGCTAAAGAGAAAGGTTTCGCTATCGACGAGCTCATTTTTGTTGAACAAGAGAAACAAAGACAGCTTTAAGTTCATCAGCGTGGCTGAAAAAGCGGACAGAGGGGAAGCTTCCTAATTAAGAGCTCAGTTTGTCATTTCGCTTAACAGTAATTTGTTACGGCGTAACTTAATGTGGTCAAAATGGACATAGCCCCATCATTTGTGATTACTCGTGATGGGGCTTATATAAATTTGAGTGAGCGTCGAAAGGTTGCTCTATCAACAAACGGTTATGGTTTACTTAATCAAACGAACGATCAGGGAACCTGGTGCTCGAATAGATTCAACATTGTGGCTAAGTACTGTGCCGTTTGTTGGGGCGGTGTAGCGTTTAATCTCAGCGCCAAAGCTGTCGTATTGAATCGCAAGAAGTTGGCCTTGCTCGACAAAATTCATCAAACTGACATGAGGCAGTACAAAGCCGCCGTGTGTCGCTTTCACACTGACGATTTCGTTTCCTTCCAAGCATGACGTAATAGGGTCCATATCACCTTCAACAATGCTATGCTTTTTCAGCACATTAAAAATGCCTGTTACAGTTCGACTGATAAGTTCTTGCTCGGTGTATCGCCCCATACCTACTTCAACTGTAATGCTTGGGACACCATGGTTATTCCAAACCGTTTCAAGGACGCCAGCATCTCCAGGATCATTTAAAATCGCATCAGGATTAATGAGACGAGCCATTTCTAATGATTGCTCGATTCGGAAATCTGCAAACACGTAAAGTGGATAGGCCGCACCACTGGTTTGAGTGTGAAGGTCAATGGCTAAATCAGCATTTGGCTTGAGCAAATCATTCCACAATGCATATAAGTAACGTTGGGCCTCATTGCCGTTTTGGTCACCAGGAAAAAAGCGGTTTAAGTTTGCAGGAGACGCATCAGGATCTGCGGAATAGAAATCGCGGCTGTGGTTTAGCATACCTGGCATGTTAATGGTTGGAACAATAGTGACAGTACCAGCGACTTCAGTGCCGATGAGCTCTCGAGCAGTTTTCTGCGCTGCTAACACACCATTGTACTCATCACCATGAACCCCTGCGGTAATCATGATCTTCTTGCCAGGTTTTTCACCTTTGAACACTAGCACAGGTAGGTGTTGCCACTGAGAGAGAGCATTCGTTGCGATGCGAAACCAAAACTTATGCTCGCCCGAATTTAGGTCTGCTACATTGAGAGATTGAATCACTTGATGACCTTGAATCACGTCATCGAGAAATTGTGTTGCCATTAAAGTTACCACTCCAAAACCATAAGCTAATCTAAAACCTTAGCGTCGTCATACCATGAATATTAATAAGGCGAGAACATGTCTCGCCTTAATTACCAATTGGCTTCGTTTTACGCAAAACCCATAATATGAGCTGCGATAACGACGATACTTGATAGGGTAAAGAGTAATAGAATAAATCGCCAGCAGAATTTTGCCCAGTCACCCCAGTCGATACGGCAGACACCAAGCGTTGCCATGAGAGATGCCGAAGTAGGGACGATAACGTTAGTAAAGCCATCGCCAAGTTGGAATGACAAAACTGCCACTTGGCGCGTAACTCCTGCAATGTCTGCCAGAGGGGCCAGTAGAGGCATCGTTAGTGCCGCTTGTCCTGAGCCTGAAGTGACAAAGAAGTTGAAGATAGATTGGAATACATACATTAACCATGCTGCAGCTACGTCAGGAAGCCCACTGATCACGCCGCCAGCACTGTTTAGAATTGAGTTCAGTACACTCGCTTCATCAGTTGTACCACCACCAAGGATCAACAATACCCCTTTTGCACAACCCACTAATAGGGCAGGTGCAAGCATAATAGCTGCACCTTCTTTAAATGCATCAGCTGCGCAGTTTAGCGTCATACCGTTTAGGCGGAAAATCGTACCGATGATCGCGACAACAAAGCCCATAGTGAAAAATTGAGAAGCGATTTCTGGGATGTACCATGCGTTAGCGACTACGCCCCAAACGACCCACACCGTGGTCGCAATAACCGTAAGGATAACGAGTGTGTCACCTAGGTTCCAACGAGAATCTTGATTGCCAAGCTCTTGCTGACGGAAATACTGGTCTGTGCGATGGCTGTAAGAAAGTTTAGGATTTGACTTCACACGAGCGGCGTAGATCATTGTGAAAGCGATACCGATTAACGTAAAGCCAGCCCATAACCCCATGCGCACTGTCATGCCGGATAAAACAGGTACACCCGCAATGCCTTGCGCAATAGCGACGGAAAAAGGGTTCATCCAAGAAGTAGCGAAGCCAATTTGAGTCGCAACATAGGTAACCATCACCGTAGTGATACCATCATAACCAAGGCGAACCATAAGCGGCGCGATAATAATCGCAAATGCTACGGCTTCTTCACCCATACCAAATACCGCACCGCCTAGCGAAAACAGCAAAAATAGCACTGGAATGAATAGCGCTTCGTTACCTTTGGTCTTATCGATAAGGCGCAGGATACCGTTATCGATAGTGCCTGTGCGCATTACAACGCCGAAAGCACCGCCGATAACCAACATGAACATAATCACGCCGATTGCGCTGCCCCATTTAGAGCCAGAAACTAGACCTTCGAAAGGGAAGTTCATCAGACCAATGCCACCACCAGAAGCAAACAGGCCAACTGTGTTGTAAACCAACTCACCGTTTTCGTCGGTTGCATAAGAGAAAGAAGAAGGATCGATAACTGTGCGAGTTTTTTCTGCACCGTCGACCATGTAGGTCACCTGTTGGCTATCAAAATGACCAGCAGGAATTAAGTAGGTAAGAATCGCAGCAAGAATACCAACAATGAAGATCAAAATGAGGGTATCTGGCATCTGCCACGACTTAGGGGTAGCAACCGAGTCTGCTGGTTGCGCATGTGTGTGAGACATAACTTACTTCACGTCAAATTCAATAAAGCATGAAATATCGATAAAATAGAATAAAAAGTCAATATTAATGCTTATGTTGAACTATAAATTCATCAAATATTTGAAGTGAAGTTAATTTGATTGTTTTGTGGTCAAATGTTGGGTTAATGTTTCAATATGCGTTGAGTTTGGATGATTCACGAGCTTTCATAGTACATCTACAGGTGATCTAATCACTTGATTTCTGTCTGTTCTGCATAAAAAGCAGCGACATCACGAAGGTCTTCATCATTTAACATTTTTAACTGTGCTGCCATCATTTCTGCAAGTGGCCCTTTACGCTCACCGGCTTGATAAGATTTCATTGCATTGTAAAGGTACTGAGCATTTTGACCAGCAAGGCTTGGATAGGTGTTGTTCGTTGCGATGCCTGTAACACCGTGACAATAGACACAGCTAGGTGATTTGATTTTACCTTTATCAGCATCACCAAACGGCTCGGCATGGATAGCGGAAGAGAAAATAAAAGAGATTAGAAGTACAAATCTGAGCATGGAGGTTATCTATTCGCTAAAAATCATGCCGGTACAATAAAGCTTCCCCTTAGGGGAAGCTCAATGATCAAAATCAAATTAAAGTAGAGATTTTATACTTGATAAGAAAGTGTCGATGTCTTTCGCTGAAATATCTTTATGAGTTACAAAACGAATTGGATTTCCAGGGGTTATCGTGATGTTTTGTTCCTTTAGTTTCGCAGCGATACTTACTATGTCCACTTGAGGATCAAGCTTCGCGAACACAATGTTCGTTTGAACAAATTCAGGGTTGACTGAAAAACCAGGCAGTTCTGCTAAACCTTCCGCTAAGGTTTTTGCGTTGATGTGATCTTGTTTTAGCTGTTCCACTTGTTCGGTAAGGGCAAGTTTGCCTGCTGCGGCAAGAATACCCGCTTGACGCATACCACCGCCGACCATCTTTCTTAAGCGACGTGCTTTTGCGATGTAGTCTTTGCTACCAAGCAGTAGCGAGCCAACAGGGGCAGCCAGACCTTTCGACAGACAGATCGTCATTGAATCAAAGTACTGACCGATCTCTTTTACCGGAACATCAAGTGCAACGGCTGCATTAAAAACGCGAGCGCCATCTAGATGCATCTGCAAGTTATGTTTATTCACGAAGTCACGTGCTTCTGCTAAGTAAGACAGAGGTAGTACTTTACCATTAATTGTGTTTTCTAAGCTGAGAAGCTTAGTGCGAGCAAAGTGACAATCATCTGGTTTAATCGCAGCAGCCAGTTTATCAAATGGTAGCGTGCCATCTGGGTTATTTTCGACTGGTTGAGGTTGAATTGATCCCAAAACCGCCGCGCCACCAGCTTCGTATTTGTAGTTATGTGCTTGTTGCCCACATAGATATTCATCTCCCCGCTCGCAATGCGCCATTAAACCGAGCAGATTGGCTTGAGTGCCTGAAGTGGTAAACAAAGCTGCTTCGAAACCAGCAAGCTGCGCAGCAAATTTTTCAAGCTCATTGACCGTAGGGTCATCACCATAAACATCATCCCCAACGGGGGCCTTAAACATGGCTTCTCGCATGGCTTGGGTGGGCTGTGTAACGGTATCTGATCGAAAATCCATGAATGTCTCCTTGGTCAAAGTCCTAAATATATCCGCAAAGGCGCGCTTTGCTTAAGCAGGCGATCGTTTTGGCATCGGTGATCGTGCCATCGACAATCTTTTCTTCGAGTTGCTTGATTGACAAGGTGACGACCTCAATCACTTCGTCTTCATCGCACTCGTAACGGTTTGTTTTATTGAGCTTTTCGGCAACAAATAGATACTGTATCTCATCACAAAATCCGGCAAGAGGGGTGACTTGGCCGAGAGACGTGAATTTCTCTGCACTAAACCCAGTTTCTTCCTCTAACTCTCTTTTGGCGCAGCAGAGTGGCTCTTCGTTGCCTTCCCTGGTACCAGCAGGAAGTTCCAATAGCCATTTATTAAGTGAAGGCCGAAATTGGTGGACAAGGACAATCTCACCCTCCGCTGTAATAGGGAGAATCACTGCAGCGCCCGGATGATGGATTGTGGTGTGCGTAATTGCCTGTCCTGTAGGAAGCATAACGTCTTCTTCAATCAGAGAAATTTGCTTCCATTTATGAATTATCTTGCTCATGCAGTTATAAACCCTAGCTGTTACCGCATTTTTGACGTTTTTCGACATTAACCACAAATGGTGGGAAACAAAAGCAAAAAATACTGCAACACGACGAAAGCGTTTGCACTTTAAGTGAGCAATGTCTCATAAATGGAAACTTTGATTGCTTCGTCAAGAAGGGGAAAAGCATCTGCTATAAGGGGAATTCGACAAAATACATTTGTAACAAAGTTATAACAAGTGTATAAAAATGTTAACGCAATACCACTTCAGCAGCCGGAGAACGTATGACACAAACCTTATTTACCTCAAATGCCGAAAAAGCGCTTCTCTCAGAACGCATCAATAAATTGGCGAAAGCGTTAACGGATGGCGTTTATGAGCGTGAACATACGATCAAGCTCTGCCTTCTTGCTGCACTTGCTGGTGAAAGTGTTTTTCTTTTAGGCCCCCCTGGTATTGCAAAAAGCTTAATTGCCAAACGACTCATCCAAGCGTTCGATAACAGCAGTTACTTCGAATACCTGATGACGCGCTTCTCAACCCCTGAAGAGGTGTTTGGGCCACTGAGTATCCAAGAGCTAAAAGACAACGGCCGTTATGTTCGCTTAACTAAAGGGTATTTGCCAACTGCACAAGTCGTATTTTTGGATGAAATCTGGAAGGCGGGGCCTGCAATTCTTAACACATTGCTGACAGTGGTTAATGAGAAAACATTCAAAAATGGCAGCGATATCGAGCGTGTGCCAATGCGCCTGTTGGTATCGGCTTCCAATGAATTACCCGATGAAGATAGTGGATTGGATGCCCTCTACGACCGCATGTTGGTGCGTGTGTTTGTGAATCGAATTCAGAATAAACAAAACTTTAAGTCGATGTTGACTGTGGGCACATCGCAAGAGGCACAAGTACCAGAAGGCCTAGCGATAACTGATGAAGAATATCATCAATGGCAACAACAGCTCGACAAATTGACGCTAACCGATAATGCATTCGAAAAGCTTTTCCAGCTTAAAACGATGTTAGAAAGCAAAGTTGAAGCTCAGTTTGGTGATGTGGCCAATACCGACATGTATGTCTCTGACCGCCGCTGGAAGAAAGCCGTGAAGTTGTTAAAAGCGAGCGCGTTTTTTAATGGTCGCGATGAAATCAATCCGCTTGACCTTCTACTGCTGCAAGATTGTTTATGGAACAGTCCTGAATCGCGAGATGTGGTACGTGAAGTGGTTCAAGAGTTCGCCTTAAAACATGCATTTGATCAACAAGACGCGGAGCAGGAAATCGAGTACTGCCGTGAGTCTTTGGTTGATGTTCAACATGAACTTGAAGATGCCTACCGCATGACGTTAACGTCTGAAGCGGCAACGGGTATTTTGCGCAAAGAAACCATGCGCTTTGATACCTCTAAAGCCAAGATGTACAAAGTTGGCGCAGCCGTTAACTTAGTTAAATTGGTGGTCTTGCAAAGCAACATGTCGGTTTCAGAATCAGAAAAAGGTGATAGCCGCTGGGTTTATGTACCCAAAGATGAGTTAGATCGAGTCATTAAAGAGGGAAGCGGTGATGTGTATGGTTACGTCAATCAAAACACCAACATGTGCCGTTTACGATTTGACGTTGACGCGGCGAATAACCTAGTTATCCGTGATATCGCGAACCGAGGCATTCTGGTTAGCCTAGTGACTCAAGAGGGCTTGGATGTAGAGCTTTACCAAAAGTGGTTAACGCAGAGCGAAAAAGCCGTAAATCAGCTTAGTGAGGCAGAACACCATATGCGTAAGGTGAAAGCGAACTTTCATGATGCGCTTCCGCATAGCTTTGTTGATCCTGAATTACCCCGCCTAATGGAGTCGAGTCTGCAACAGGTCAGTCAGAGACTTGAATCAATCCAAGCAGAAAGTGAAAAAGTTATCCAACGCTTTAAAAACTTAAATCAGTTTTTCTCATAAGGAGACGACATGCTAGGTGCAGACGGACTTAACCTCGCGCTGATGGTGGCCGACTCCGGCATCATCGATAGCGCAGTTAATGATTTGATGGCTCGTTCACAAGTCATGATGATGGCAGAAAACCGAGGTGTTAAATCTTCGGTCAAAGGTCACTTGTTAAAGTGGCGAGGCAGCGTTAAAAAACGGATCACCAAGGTATGTGAGACAGAGCGTTTCCAACAAGAGCTGTCTTTATATCAAGAGGTTATTCATTGGGATGAAGAGGCGTTTTTTGAAAACATCGAAGATGTGATTAAAAAGCTGGAATGGCACTCTGCGTTTTACATGCAAGCTCGCCGAATGATGGAAAAGAACAAAGGGATGAATAACCCTATGTTCCCACATTACTTTTGTGACCAATGGTACCAAAGCCTCACCGATGCAATAAAACAAGCGCAAGTAAGCGAGCTTGAAGCCAATAAAGAAAAGGTGCTGAATGACCTGTATCAACGTATGGAAACCATGCGTAATATGGATAAAGTCACGGAGTCGGGTGACGCTGAAAGTGTAGGGCGCCTGTGGGATATGGCATCTGCCAAGTTGAGTAAAACAGACTTAACGGTGATGAAGCGCCATGCTGAGTTTCTGAAGAAGCACCAAGGCTTGCAAGAAATTGCGGAGCAACTCGGTCGTATGGCGGGGCAAGTAAATGATCCTGAACTAAATCGTGCGCCCACTGAAGAACTTCAATTGGTCGAAGAGAAAAGTGATGAGGCGACGGATGATATTGTCGGTATTCACGAAAGCGATGATCTAAATAAGCTACTTCCCAACGAAACGATGTTTTTGGCGTATCCTGAACTTGAAGTTGTGTTCTATAAACACTTAGTTGATAAACGGCTCATGAACTATCGTACACAAGGCAAATCGCGCACGTTACGTAAAGTTAAAGCTCACCGACCTGACCATAAAGCGGTAGATATCGAAAAAGGCCCCTTCATTGTTTGTGTGGACGCGTCCGGTTCCATGAGTGGCTTTCCTGAGCAATGCGCCAAAGCCATGGCTTATGCTCTGATGCAAATCGCACTAGCGGAGCAACGTGATTGCTATGTCATTATTTTTTCTACGGAACACATTACCTACGAACTAACCAAACAAGATGGTCTGCGCGAGGCGGCGGACTTTCTAACTTATAGCTTCCATGGTGGTACAGACTTAGAGCCAACTTTGATTAAATCTATCGACTTGATGAGCGGTGATAAATATAAAAACGCAGACATGGTAGTCATTTCCGACTTTATCGCGCCAAAACAACAAGACGAGTTACTGGCCAAAGTGGATGCGCTCAAAGCGAAGAAAAACCGTTTTCACGCGATTAGCTTATCGAAATACGGAAATCCTGCATTAATGTCGATGTTTGATCACACTTGGTCTTATCACCCTAATGTTGTGGGAAGATTGCTAAAAAGGGTCAGCAACTATTAAACGCCTTAATGTTTCATGGGACAAAACGAACTGAAAGCGAGATTTATATTGCTTCGTTTTAAGCCAATAAGATCGAACTTTGGTCGAATTGACTTAAAAGAAATCAAACGAACAGAAAATGAAATGTTTTTGTTTGACTATCTTCTCTCAATCCGTAAAGTAGCCACCAACGCAACGGGGTAGAGCCCTGAAGCGTAATAAAAAGGCGCCTTGGCAGAGTGGCTATGCAGCGGATTGCAAATCCGTGGACCTCGGTTCGACTCCGGGAGGCGCCTCCATTATTCTTTTGAGAGTGAATGGCTTTCGAGAATAAATGCGACACTAGCTCAGTTGGTAGAGCGCAACCTTGCCAAGGTTGAGGTCACGAGTTCGAACCTCGTGTGTCGCTCCAAATTATTCAGATATGGCCATGGCGGTATCTCGATGCCAAGTGCATCAACTTAAAACCAGCGAAAGCTGGTTTTTTTGTATCTGAAGACTGATAAATTCACACCATCTCTTTTTCATTACCTGTGAGCTTAGCAACCCCATCTCTGTCACGAGTTTCTGATATTAAGTGTGACCCGATGCTTCGCACCTCAGCCAATTTCAGTTTACAATACGGGCTTCCAAAGGATTTGACGAAGACGCATGAGAAATACCGACGATTACATCATTTTCTATCACTTGATCGAGCAAGGTTCATTCAGTGCTGCCGCTAGACATATGTCACTGACTAAATCGGTCGTCAGTAAACGCATTGCCAAGCTTGAACAAGAGCTTGGTGTACAGCTTCTCTACCGAACAACGCGAACGCTAACGTTGACTGAAGCAGGACGAGCGTTTTTTACTCATGCAAAAGCGGTTTATCAAGCGGTGGCAACGGCGGAAGAATCCATTGTGGGTTTAGGTAAAAACTTATCTGGACACATTAAAATTTCGGTGCCTACTATCTCTGGTGAATTAATTCTTCCTCAAGTGATTAATGAATTTAATCAGAAATACCCAGACATCAATATCGATATGGATCTAGATAATCGTTTCGTCGATATCGTGAATGAACGTTTTGATTTGGCAATTAGAACGGGTGTGTTGCCAGATTCTAGTCTGATTGCAAGAAAGCTGGTGGATGCAAATTGGATCATTTGCGCGTCACCCCAATACCTAGCTAAACATGGCATACCTAAACAACCTCAAGCCTTGGCTAAACACAATTGTTTAGTCTATTCCTACCAAGAAACCGGAGCGCATGAGTGGGCGTTTAAAGATGGAGACGAGGTATATCAAATCACCGTCGACGGTAACCTCTGTACTAACAATTCTTCTGTATTGAGAAATGTGGCGCTGTTAGGGCAGGGAATCATCTATGTGCCGCGTGTATTGGTTTATGAAGACTTAAAGCAAGGCAGTCTGATTCAGTTATTTAAAGACGAAACCGCCAAATGTTTGGGTATTTATGCGGTGTACCCTTACACTCGTCAGCAACCAGAAAAAATTAAGATCTTTATCGATCATCTATACACAAGCTTTCAAAGTCAAAACCATCGATTTTAAGCCAATAACTCAACACCGATCGTTATGTTGGTGTTGAGCTTATGTTTCCATCTTCATTTCTAAGAGTCCTCTTAAATTTAGGAGCTTACGCTTCTCCTCGTTTTCTTCACTAATATTGATAACAAGATACCCCGCACAACTGTTAACAAATGGTTTTGCTATTGTTTCTTTTAAGAAACGGTCTGTTTCTTACGTTAAATTTCTCAAATGTGAAAGATAAGTAACAGAAAAATAAAGAATTATTTTGTTTGTTGTTTATTGATTACGTATTGTTCGTCCGCCTGACATAGACGCAGAGAAATGGACTGCTTATAGTGGCTCAAACGCCATGCCTGCCGCTAAGCGGTGTTGTGAGCGAAGTACAATAACTAGAGATACGGATATGAAACAAAAGCAGCTGATTGAAGAATTTAAAACCATCGTGGGGGAAGAAAATGTTCTAACCGACGAGGTTAAAACGAAATATTACCGCTCGGGGTTTCGTTCGGGTAGTGGTAATGCGCTTGCTATCGTGTTTCCTAACACTCTTCTAGAACAATGGAAGATTATTAAACAGTGTGTTGAAGCAAACTGCATCATTATCATGCAGGCGGCTAAAACAGGTTTAACAGAGGGCTCAGCTCCGAGTGGTAATGATTATGATCGCGATGTGGTTGTGATCAATATTACCAAAATCAAGAAGATTCACTTATTAGATGGTGGTAAGCAGGCGGTTTGCTTGCCTGGTGCGAGCTTACACTCTTTGGAGAAAGAGTTGAAGGCAGTGAACCGAGCACCGCATTCTATCATCGGCTCTTCATCGCTAGGTGCCACTGTGGTCGGTGGTATCGCCAATAACTCAGGCGGTGCGCTAGTTAAGCGTGGTCCTGCTTATACGGAGCTGGCGATCTACGCGCAGGTCGATAAGCAAGGCCAGTTACATTTGGTGAACCACCTTGGTATTGAAGGATTAGGTGAAACGCCAGAAGAAATTCTAACAAACCTGCAAGAAGGGAACTTTGACCCAGCGAAGATCATTCATGATGAGCGAATGGCATCAGACAGAGAATACGATGAACGTGTTCGAGACGTGACTTCTGACATTCCTTCTCGCTTTAATGCCGATGAACGCCGATTATTTGAAGCCAGTGGCTGTGCTGGCAAGTTGGGTGTTTTTGCCGTTCGGGTTGACAGCTACCCAGTACCCGAAAAAGAGCAGGTTTTTTACCTTGGCACCAATGACCCTGCGAAACTAACGAAGTTGCGAAAAGACTTCTTATCTACGTTTGATAACTTGCCTGAGATGGGAGAATACTTGCATCGAGATATCTTCAACATGGCAGAGAAGTACGGCAAGGATGTGTTCTTATCCATCGACTTGTTAGGCACAGATAAGCTGCCAAAAATGTTCGCACTTAAAGCTAAGGTAGAAAACTTCTTAGAGCGCATCCCGTTTGTCAGTAAATATCTGCCAGACACCATTCTGTACTACGCGAGCAAGTTGTTCCCACAACATTTACCAGAGCGAATGCTGGATTTCCGTGACAAGTATGAGCATCACCTGGTATTGAAAATGAGTGATGGTGGTATTGCTGAAGTACAAAAATACCTCAAAGAAGTTTGGGCTGTTGAAGACGACTGTGATTTCTTCGAGTGTACGCCGGAAGAGGGTAAAAAAGCTTATTTACATCGCTTTGCAGCAGCAGGTGCAGCAATTCGTTACGAGACGATTCACCGAAAAGACGTAGAAGACATCGTTGCACTTGATATCGCTTTGCGACGTAATGATGAAGAGTGGCTAGAAACTTTGCCTGAAGAGGTAAGTAAGAACCTTGTTCAAGCGCTCTATTATGGTCACTTTATGTGTTACGTCTTCCATCAAGATTACATTTTCAAAAAAGGGACTGACACGAAGTTGATGAAAAAGCTGATGCTTGAGCACCTCAATAGCCGTGGTGCCAAATACCCAGCAGAACATAACGTGGGTCACTTGTATGAAGCCGAAAACTCGTTGCAGAAGTTTTACCACGAATTAGACCCAACCAATACCTTTAACCCTGGTATTGGTAAAATGGACAAATATAAGCGCAATTGTAACTGCTGTGCGTAATGTGCTGTCTCACCATGATTAATAATCGTTGTTCATCGTTAAAATGATGAGCATAAGATAAGCCCTGATGACACTTGTGACATCAGGGCTTTGTGTTTTGGGTCTTTTATTGATGACTGGTATCGGCTTTGAAACAACGACTAAAGAGCACGTACTGCAGCGGCGGCGATGATGCCTGCTGCGATTGCGGGTAGAGGCTTTTTCACGATGAACATGACAACGGCAGTAGAAAACAGTGCTGCTCTAGCACCGTTATCACCCTCTACTGCTAGCGGAGCTAAAAGGGCAACCAATACGGAGCCTGACATCGCAGTAATGAAACGTTGAACCCGTTCGCTAATTGGAATGAATGACATAACATACACTCCGCCCCAGCGGGTTATGAGCGTGACTAACGCCATAGCGATAATGATAAGCAGTGTGCCACCTAAGGTTGTTTCGATGTTCATGCTTTCTTCTCCTTCCAACAAGCACCCAAGACTCCGCCAGTAATGGCGCCAACCACTACGTGGCTATTCTCTGGCAAATACCAATACGCCAACATAGAAGAGGCTGCTGCTATGGCCCAAATAGCAAAGATTCTTAAGTCTTTCGGCCCGGCCACCACCATAGACAGCAGGAAGCATCCCATAACCATATCGAGCCCTAGGCCCACCGGATCTTTGATTGCGCTACCAAAATAAATGCCGATCCAGGTGCCCACAATCCAAAAAGACCACATCGCTAAGCCGCCACCAACAAGCAAGCCAAAGCCTGGTTCTTTTCTACCAAATGCATTGAGTGCCATTGCCCAGTTAGCGTCTGATGCTACCAGCATTACACCGTAACGTTTTGTTGGTGGGAGTTGTCGTAACCATGGATAAAGTGTAGCTCCCATCAAGAGGTGACGAGCATTAATAGCAAATACAGTAATAAGAACTGGAATGAGAGGGACTTCTGCTCCCCACATTTCTAACGTGGCAAATTGTGAAGCACCGGCGAAGACCAGTGTGCTCATCAACATAGTGGGAAATACATCTAGTCCAGTCTGTACCGCAGCAACACCGAAAGCGAGGCCAAATATGACCACGAACATAGAGAGGGGTAAAAGTTGGGTGAAGCCGTTCCAGACGTCAAGCCGATTAAATTCGTGCAACTCAGTGGAGGAGCGTTGAAGATGTTGAGTATTTTCTGTCATAGAGATACCTAGCTAGCAGGCAAAGGGGCAGTGCCATACGAGTGTGTTTGTTATTCTTTTGTAAACTTCATGTTTAACATCAATTGGAGGGGCTTTCAAACTCTAAGTGCTATATAAAATTGAGCCATCCAAGCGGCTTTAAGAAACAGAGTGTAGAGAGTCGCGCTTGGTAGTGCTAAAGGAGAATAAAACAACAGAAATAGTAAGCTCTGTTTAATTGATAACATCACGAGCTAGTACAGATTAGTAAATAAGAAAGAAAGCGAGCACGAGGCTCGCTTTTTCGCTCTGTTACGAATAACTGAATAGGTTTATTTTACGTAGACACGAGGGTTCGCGCTTCCCCAAACCGTGTATAGTTCAGGGAAGATGACTTCTGCGTGTTTTTCCATCTCAGCAGCTGAAATCGTTTTGCCTTGTTGGGAGCCAAACAAAACAACTTCAGAACCAGGCTCAACATCTTTGATACCTGTAACATCTACCATAGTAGTGTTCATTGAAGCAACGCCCGCAACTTTTGCACGCTGGCCATTGATCAGAACTTCTGCCGTATTCCCCATTTTTCGTGGATAACCATCAGAGTAACCAACAGGAATGTTCGCCATTAAGCTTTCTTTGCTTGTTGTGTAGCTGCTGTCGTAACCGACTGTGCTATTTTTTGGCAGGTGGTGAACGGATGCCACGCGTGTTTTGAAAGACACGATAGAAGGGTACTCAGGGTTAGTTGGTAAGTCTCCGTATAAAACGCCACCAGGACGAACCATATCAAGCTGCGCCTCAGGAACATTAAGCGCGGTGTAAGAGTTTGCTACGTGCAGTAAAATGTTGTCGCGTTTTAGATTCGCTTCTTTAATCAGCCATGCAGAACTGTCTTTGAATGAAGCTAACTTTTGGCGCACGTCGTCTGCATTGTAGTTAGGGAAATGAGTCATGATACCAACAATATTTAC
Source organism: Vibrio sp. 970 (assembly GCF_033339075.1). Lineage (NCBI taxonomy): Bacteria > Pseudomonadati > Pseudomonadota > Gammaproteobacteria > Vibrionales > Vibrionaceae > Vibrio > Vibrio sp. 970. The sequence continues at coordinate 245,578 of NZ_JAWOTW010000003.1, read as the reverse complement.
GCCAGCTTGTTGAGCGATTTTTAGCGCTTCTTTCTTGCCTGCTTCTGTCGTCATATCAACACCATTACGTCCCATACCACCGTCGTTCAGAGCAAGGTGAACTTTGATTTCTTTACCAGCTTTCTCGGCTAGTTTAGACAGTGCTTTAGCTTGCTCTGCTGTGCCTATCAACTCTTCGACATTTAGGTTGATTGCGGCTTCAATCTCGCCAATATCCGCTGAGCGTACACGCATAAGTTGGCCTTTAAAGCCACTGTCGCGAACAGTTTGTGCTTCGGCGTTACTTGCAACGGCAACGCAAGGAATTTGTTGCTCGATAATAGTCGGCATCAGGCCTGCGATACCATTGCCGTATGCGTCGGCTTTCATCACGGCACAAATTTTCGTTTTGCCATCCATGTGCGATTTAAACTGCTCAATATTATCGCGGAACTGACCTAAGTTTATTTCTAGCCAAGCGTTAGCACCTTGAACTTGCTCTGCTTTTGCTGCTGTATTGCTAATTTGAAGAGGAGCAGCAGTAGCTTGCATTACAGGAACCGCGATTGCAGCAGCGATAGTCAGTGATAGTAAGGTTTTATTTAAGCGCATAAAGTCTCCGTACGCGTTTTTTGTATTGGTTATGTTATTGAGTACTTGGGGAAAGTACCTGACGAAGTAAAACGCTCCAAGTGGTGCTTTGGAGCGTTTATTAAGATAGTGATTTAATATATACCTAAATATACCTCAGTGATGACATTCAATTTAAGCAAATCGGGATTGATTTGATATCTACTAAGGTACCCACTGAGTTTAACTCAGTTTAAAGCGGCTCATTACATCTTTAAGAGAAATGGATAGCTGGCTTAGTTCGCGGCACGCCTGTGCGGTTTGCTCCGAGCCTTGCGAGACCTCTTGAGATGCTAAATGTATGTTTTCAATGCTGCGGTTAAGCTCTTCCGCAACAGAGTCTTGCTGGTTACAAGCCGTGGCGATTTGGGTACCCATGTCTGAGATGTCCGAAATCGAATGCTCAATGTCGCTCATCAGCTGTTTTGATTGAATGCCTTGTTCTGCACATTCTGAGATACTGGTTCTAGAAAGTTCAGTGGCTGATTTTGCGTCTTTTGCAAGTGATTGTAGCTGCTCAATGATCGAAGTGATTTCACTCGTTGAATCTTGCGTACGGCCAGCAAGAGTTCGAACTTCGTCTGCAACGACGGCAAAGCCACGACCAGACTCACCAGCACGCGCCGCTTCAATGGCTGCATTAAGTGCAAGTAGGTTGGTTTGATCGGCGATGTCGCGGATAACATCCACGATAACGTTAATTTTATTCGATTGCTGTTCAAGCTCTGCTACGGTATCGCCTGCAGCGCCAATTACATTTGAAACTTCTTGAATCGCGTCAACCATACCTTGGGTTTCACGAACACCGTGTTGTGTGCGGCGGTTTGCTTCGTTAGCTTGGTTCGCTGAGTCTTCAGTGTTACGAGCAACATCGGCTACGGCCGCTTTCATTTCTGTCATTGCTGTTGCGATGTGCGTAATTTGCAGCTGTTGATCTTTCATACCAGACGCAGAAATATCGGAGATTTGGTTCATCTCTTCGACAGCGCTGCTTAACTGAGTAACTGCAGCAATCACATTATCGATAACTTGGCGTAAGTCATCTTGCATCTTAGTGGTCGCGTCTGCCAGTTCACCAAGCTCATCATTGCCGATTGCTTTACGGTCAATGTCACTTGATAGATCACCTGTCGCGATGGCATTTGCTTGCTCAACAACAAGTTTAAGTGGGCCACAAATTAGCCGAGTCAGCACGTATGTCATGCCTACCATGATCAGTAGAATAATCACGTTACTTGCAATTGAAGAATTACTCAATCCATTTACAGAGGACAGGATATGAGTTTTGTTGCTGTCCATAGCTTCTTTAAGGAGACGGATTAGTTCGCCTAACTCTGAGTCAACCGCTTCGAAAGCAGACAAAGAGTTCGCCAAAATAGGGTGGGCCTTGCTTTTGTCGTTAGCTAGCATCGCTTCATTGTACTGGTCCATAGTATCCAAGTACTTTTTCCACTGACGCATAAGACGCTGGTAAGTTTGCTGCTCTTCGCCAGGCCAGATAGTTTCACCGTAAGCGTTGAGCTCTCTAGTGATCTTTTCGCGTTCTCTAATATTGTTAGAAATTTTAGTTTTGACTTGGTCTGCGTCTTCATAAGTGTACGCAGCAAATTGAGCTCGGCGCCAGCGAGACAAGTGGTCTCGAATCGAATCGACCCTTTCCATTGCAGGAAGCGTATCATCGGTATAGTTTAAAAGCTCAGATTTGATGCTTTTGAGCTCTGTAGATAAAAACACGCCAAATGCAATGTTGACGATGGCAATGAGTAAAAACGATAGCGATATCTTTTTCGCTATAGAAAGATTCTTGATAGACATTAGTGATATACCTTGTTTTTCTTATGTTGTGTCGCCAAAGTAAACCACATCCTTATATGTGATATATGTCCATTAAATTACTGCAACTCGTGTAACGTACCATTATTTATTGATATTTTCGATAATGAATTGAGCTTTGTTTGAAAATAAAAAAAGTCAATGATTTTATAAAGGTACGACCACATTCGATATAAAGTTATCGGTAACAAAATATGATGTTCTGTACGCAGTCGTGCCAAGAGTAGGGAATCAAATTGTTACAGATGTTACAGCGGTGAAAAGATCAGCGTTCATAACGTGATAGTCGCGTGTTTACCTCGAAGCAGTTACGGGCACTAGTATGCGTATGACTTAATAGACAATGAAAGGGAACGGGTGCTTATTGGTCTAATTGAATGCCAAATATACTAGGCAGATCGCTTTTTAAGCACTTAAATCAAAAAGATAAAATTTATTGTTGACCAGATAAATTAATCCGTTAAAGTACGCCTCGTTCTCACGGCAAAGGTCGCTGAGACAGATGGTGTCTAACCCATCGCATGATTGCGTTGCCCTGGTGGTGGAATTGGTAGACACAAGGGATTTAAAATCCCTCGGCGTTCGCGCTGTGCCGGTTCAAGTCCGGCCCGGGGCACCATCAAAATCTTTGGTGACAGAGATACAAAATCAGAAAGGCGCCTTGGCAGAGTGGCTATGCAGCGGATTGCAAATCCGTGGACCTCGGTTCGACTCCGGGAGGCGCCTCCACTATTTCGAAAGCCAGTCTTAAATGACTGGCTTTTTTCGTTTTTAGTCCGCCTTTTCGTAACCCTTCGCGCTTTCCTAAAGTCTCCCATGTTTTGATCACCATTCAATATTTTTAACGCGCTAATCATTGATTTTATAAATGTTAGACAACTCAATAATTGTATAGTGTGATTGGTGATAGTTTCTCTTCGATTGTAATCCGAACTTTTTGTATTACAGGCAGCAACCTAGCTAGCGTCATAGTTAGTATCGCTTGGTGCGTATATGCAGAAAGGAGGATTCTAGTCCTTAACGTGAGAGAAAAATAATGAAAACATTCAACCTTAAACCTACACTTTTACCCTTAACTTTGCTGCTCAGTTCGCCTGTAATGGCGGCACAAAATGGCACCATGATGCAGTATTTCCATTGGTATGTGCCAAATGACGGTGCACTCTGGACACAAGTTGAAAACAACGCTTCGGCACTATCTGACAACGGCTTTACTGCGTTATGGTTACCGCCCGCCTATAAAGGTGCTGGTGGTAGCAAGGACGTCGGTTATGGCGTTTATGATATGTACGATTTGGGAGAGTTTGATCAAAAAGGTTCGGTGCGCACCAAGTATGGCACCAAAGATCAGTACCTAAGCGCCATCAATGCTGCCCATAAAAACAATATCCAGATTTATGGCGATGTGGTGTTCAACCATCGCGGTGGTGCGGATGGAAAGTCTTGGGTTGATACCAAGCGAGTAGATTGGAACAACCGAAATATTGAACTTGGTGATAAATGGATTGAAGCGTGGGTAGAGTTTGATTTCCCTGGGCGCAACGATAAGTACTCAAACTTTCATTGGACGTGGTACCACTTTGATGGCGTGGACTGGGACGATGCTGGCGAAGAAAAAGCTATCTTCAAATTCAAAGGTGAGGGTAAGGCATGGGATTGGGAAGTGAGCTCGGAAAAAGGCAACTACGATTACCTTATGTACGCTGATCTAGACATGGATCACCCTGAAGTTAAGAAAGAACTTAAAGACTGGGGTGAGTGGTATATCAACATGACTGGTGTTGATGGGTTTAGAATGGACGCGGTGAAGCACATCAAATATCAATACCTGCAAGAATGGATTGATCACCTACGTTGGAAAACAGAGAAAGAACTATTCACGGTCGGAGAGTACTGGAACTACGATGTGAATCAGCTGCATAACTTTATCACCAAAACCTCTGGCAGCATGTCTTTGTTTGATGCACCGTTACATATGAACTTTTATAATGCGTCTAAATCGGGTGGTAGCTACGATATGCGTCAAATCATGGATGGTACGCTGATGAAGGACAATCCAGTCAAAGCGGTAACCTTAGTAGAAAACCATGATACTCAACCTTTGCAGGCTTTGGAGTCGACGGTTGATTGGTGGTTTAAGCCGCTCGCTTACGCATTTATCTTATTGCGTGAAGAAGGTTATCCATCCGTGTTTTATGCAGATTACTACGGCGCGCAGTACAGTGATAAAGGGCATGACATCAATATGGTCAAAGTGCCTTACATTAAAGAGCTAGTAACACTGCGTAAAGATTATGCGTATGGCAAACAACATTCTTATCTCGACCACTGGGACGTAATTGGTTGGACTCGAGAAGGTGATGCAAATCATCCACATTCAATGGCCGTGATCATGAGTGATGGACCTGGCGGCTCGAAGTGGATGTATACGGGTAAACCAAGTGCTCGCTACGTAGACAAGTTGGGTATCCGAACTGAAGAAGTTTGGACTGATGCGAATGGTTGGGCTGAGTTCCCAGTAAACGGCGGATCTGTCTCGGTTTGGGTTGGCGTTGAATAATCCATTCCTGTGATTTTGATACAGAGTAGGCAATTCTTAATAAAACTTTTCAATGAATCAATGTGTTATTTGATATTCATTCGACAAATGAGTAACTTATATTTGAGCATAATCTAGAGGAAGATAAAGAATGGAATCTATTGCTGATGTATTGGTTGTGGCTATTGTGTTCGGTGCCATATTTGGGGGCGGGATAATAAAGTTAATCTTGAACCATCGTAAAGAAGTAAGAGCGTTGGAGATATCTGAACGTAATACGATGAGCCGAGAAGAACAAGATAACCTTAACAAGCAAATTGGTGACTTGAAGCGACGTGTTGAAGTGTTAGAGCGAATTGTCACAGATAACAAATATCAACTTGAAAAAGAAATTGCCTCTCTGTAGATCACCACTTAATCGTAAAGCCGGCGAAGTCCGGCTTTTTCGTGTCTATACTTCATACCTTTCGGATGTTTAACTCAGCGTTCATCAAAAAAGTCTTTGTCGCGAATGTATTTACTCATAAAGTGATAAGAGAACGGTCGCATTAACCAACTAAATAAGGAGCGCCCAAGCCGTATGAGCGTTGGGGTGTTCTCGTATATTCTCCCGTTATATAACCATAGCATTTTGCCTACATGCCAATACAAAAAAGGTACGGGCGGCATAAAGGTCACGATGTCGATGTCGCAACAAATCCTGTATGTTTTGTGCCCCAAACGGTAGCGTTTCTTAAACGTCCAATCCCCGACAGCGGGCTGTCCGAAAGTGACCACGCGTTTAATGCTTTTTGGGTATTTTTTCTCAATATAGTCAGCAAAAACACTGCCAATCGCGCCACCTGAAGAGTGGCCAGTAATAGTGATTCTTTTCCCCCTGAGAATAAGTGGTACAACGATACCTTCGAGGCGTTCGATCACGGTCAACCCTAACCGATCTTCATTCCGGCTCGGTAAACTTTCTTGGAACAACAGATGATAGAAACCCGCGTGAATGCGATAGTTTAGTCCCAACCTTCGACAGCTTCTCGTCCACATCGCGAAGTTCAACAACCAATCACTGATACTGTGTGAGCCTTTAATCACTACGACCACTTCACTCTGTTTTTTACTCCAGAGCACGCGAATCATAATCTTACCGTGTTCATTTCTAATGACTCGTTGCCCATTAGGAGCGAACCCGTATTGAGTTTGCCTGAAGACGCGAGGGTAGGCGAGATTACAAAGCACCGCATAGCGCTCGTATTGGTATCGTTTTAATGGTTTCACGTTATCTTTCTTAGTGGAGCCTAACGATTGACTGTAATTAATGAATATTAAAAATACGTGAACCTTGATTTAGAGCCGATAGAGATTCTGTGTATTGGTATCGCGAATGAAAGACTCAAACTGGCTTAAATGCGTCAAGATGGTTTGGCGAGAGAGTTCATGATGTTCGCTAAGCACGTTAATTAGCTTTTTCAAAGCCTTACGATCTTTTTTATTGAGATTTGCTGTCTCTTTGAGTTGTGCGAAAAATTCAATTTGACTTGAAGTGTCGTTAAAGTCACCGAGCTTATCTTGCAATAGTTTTAGTTGTTTCACGTTGTTTTTGTGCTGTTGGGAAGTATAGAGCGTGGAAAACCCTTCTAACAGATAACGCAGCGCTTTGCACTTTATCCGCATCGAATGAATCACGCTGTCACGACTTTTGTCCGAGATCTTGCGCCGTGCTTTATCAACTTTTTTAAATTGATCGGAGATTTTTTGGCTTGCGAAGAGTAACGCAGGTACGTTGCTATCCACTCGTTCGTGTTGCGTACTTCGCAACAGACTATTCCTGACCAAAGTGCAGTGCGTTGTGTATTCTTCTGTAGCTAGCCAACGCGTAACTTTTGCCTGTTCGTAAGCACGTTCGGCTTCGATAAAGCCAAAAAGCTGCTCAAGAGACGATTTGTGGTTTGGGAGCATTTCAATGTATTGTTTTTTGCCCAAGATAAATACGTCCAAATCACGCAGCTTATTTGTTTTCTTCATCATTATTTTTAAATGAGGTTTCAAAATACGCTGTTCAAAAGGAGGGAGCAGTTCGCGAAGTAGTAAGCATAGTGAGCGTATGCGCCTCAGTGTGACGCGATATTGATGTGTAAATTCAGGATCTAAGTCTTCGATGACTCCCTGCTCCAGAGAGCGTGCATAATCAAATTCACTAAGGAAGAAGTGGGGCACTACGAAGTCGAGTTCGGAGTCGGCATGTAAGGGTAAGTGAAATGATGGTTTTCGAAACATGATGAGCGCTATTTTGTTCTCTGAAATACACGTTAAGTTTATACCCATACTGTTAACTTGCGCGATTTGTTGGCTCTTCATTGATATAAAATGAGAAGGTTAAAAGGCACGAAAGCAAAGCGTATTGATGATCAAATAAGCAAAATGATCGCCCTTTGTTCGTTAGAGTCGTCTTTTTAACCATTTGAATAAAAAAGACTAATTTTTTGTTGACCAGATAAATTAATCCGTTAAAGTACGCCTCGTTCTCACGGCAAAGGTCGCGAGATAGATGGTGTCTAACCCATCGCATGATTGCGTTGCCCTGGTGGTGGAATTGGTAGACACAAGGGATTTAAAATCCCTCGGCGTTCGCGCTGTGCCGGTTCAAGTCCGGCCCGGGGCACCATCAAAATCTTTGGTGACAGAGATACAAAATCAGAAAGGCGCCTTGGCAGAGTGGCTATGCAGCGGATTGCAAATCCGTGGACCTCGGTTCGACTCCGGGAGGCGCCTCCATTCTTTTACTTGTCCATGAGTTCCGATAGTAACCTGTAGGATCTCAACTTCTCAGATTGTTCAAACACCATCGTGTTTACCATAATTTCATCTGCCCCAGTGCGTTCCAAAAGTTTTTCAATTTTCTGTCTTACATATGTTTGATCACCATGGATAGATTCACGTAATTGAGTTTCAACGTGAAGCTTTTCCTGTGCTGACCATAGTGGTGCCATACTTTTCACTGGTGCGCGAAGTTTTTCGCGATTGCCGCGAATCATTTTTAAGAATTTTTGCTTCTCTGTTGTCGCGAGAAAATCTGCATGTGACTGAGTATCCGCTACGATAACGTTGGCACAAATCATCACATAGGGTTGAGCTAAATGCTCGGATGGGACAAACTCATCTCGATAAAAGTTTAGAGCACGAGACATTGCATCTGGAGCAAAGTGTGCAGCAAATGCGAAAGGTAAGCCTCTCTTAGCTGCTAAACGTGCGCTGTATGTACTCGACCCCAGAAGCCAAATCGGCAGAGATGTGTTGTTACCTGGATAAGCCGCGACTGGTTGATTTCGAGATACGGGACCAAGAAAGAAATTAAGTTCCTCCAACAGCTCTTCAAAGTCAGGATCCATATGCTCTGGTTCCCGCCTTAATGCATGCATTGTTTGGTAGTCGGTGCCTGGTGCGCGTCCTAATCCGAGGTCAATACGACCAGGGTATAATGCCTCTAACGTTCCGAATTGCTCTGCAATAACTAGTGGTGCATGGTTAGGTAACATGATTCCACCTGATCCTAAACGGATCGAGTTCGTGTGCGCTCCAATATGACTGAGTAATACACTGGTTGCGGCACTGGCGATGTCGGGCATGTTATGGTGTTCAGCCATCCAAAACCGATGATAGCCCCAGGACTCGATTGATTGAGCTAATTCAATGGAGCGTTCGAACGTTTCGGTGAAGTTTGTTCCGTCGGACACGGGTGCCAAATCCAGAACAGATAAACGAGGAAAAGACATAGGATAGTTATAGCCTGTTAATGAATCTTAACTATCATATGGTGGTGAAAGTTGACGTCTAAAAGGGGAGGATTAACCATTCACAATGGATTATTTTTCTTCAATGCCTGGAGAGCGTTTAGCTTACGAGTTTAGCTTTTGCTATGTGATAAAAGCGGCTTTATTACTGTAAGTGGCCACAGTGGTCGATGTCGTTGAATATTCGCATGTAGAACGTTTCCACAGCTACTTTAGATTAAAACATAGGCCTCTTTAACAGCGAACTGCTGTTGTCGACAATAGTGAACGAGCTAGCTTTAGAACGTTTTGACTGATACATAGACTTGTCTGCCGCTGTTAATAATTCATGTACATTCGACCCATGCTCAGGATAGAGTGCAATACCAATGCTAGCTCCGACGCATAACTCTTTACCTTTAAAATGAATTACTTTTTCTATTTCTTGGATATAGCGTAGTGCACATGCAGACAGAGACGTACCTGTTGTGTGTGAACGATGAATAATAATAAATTCATCTCCACCAAAGCGGCCTACCATGTCTGATTCGTCGATAATACTTGATAATCTACTAGCTACAGATTTTAACACTGCATCACCTGCCTCATGGCCATGGCTATCGTTAATATCCTTAAATAAATTTAAATCTATAAAAAACAAACTAAAACTATTCTCACTGCCTCTGAAATTACGCGTAAGCTGGATCAAATGTTTTTCTATTGCTCGACGATTGTAGATATTAGTTAAGGAGTCGTGCTCAGACAAAAATACCAAACTTTCTTTTTGACGATTTAGAACTGAAGTTTGATTCTCTACTTCTTCTTTAAGTTTTGATTTTGATATTGTTGTGTGGTTTAACAATGCCGCCATTTTATTGAAGTAACAAGACAGATTTTCAAATTCCGTGAATTGATTTTCTGAAGGGATTTTATAGTCAAAATTTGATCTGCTTAATTGTTTTATTCCATTTATAAACCTTTGAAAGCTTCTTTTGAACTTTATTTTTATATAAAAGCACAATAGCATAACAGCCAGAGAGATAAAAATAATACCTGCTTGAGTGTAATAATTTAAATTTTGTAGTTTTGTAGACTTATTATTAAGTATTTTTTTATAAATATATATTATTTCATTATTCATATCCTGGGATACAATGTTTATTCTGGATTGTATGGCAGGATTTGATTTATTATAATTTACGACTGAATCATAATGGCGATCTTTGTCTAGTAAATGATTATTTTCGTATTGAACTAAAGAATACAGTTCGAGATTCATTTTTTTTAAGTCTTTAGTAAGGTATGAAACATCTTCATTTTGAGATAATAATTCGTTTAATTTGTTATGAGAAATCATGAATTGTGTGAAATTGTTTTTTCCCCTATTTTGAGTGTAAGCCCAAAGATAACTACTTAATGACTCTAATGATATTTGTATGTCCATTATTTGGTTTAATTGTTTCTTAGCTTTATAATCTTCTATTTTTATGAAGCTTATGTATACTATAACGCTGATACATAGAATTACGCTTAGACTGAATAGTGATGCTAAATAGTGGTTTAACGAACGATGCATTTTAATCTAGACCATCAAAATATGAATTGATATAGTTTTCTTTAAATATTTTTCTGTAATTTGGAATCTGTCCTTCTACATAGTTTTGTTTTAATGCCCAATTAGCTTCTGATTGTAATGTAAATAATAAAGAATTCGTTAAATTTAATCGAAAATTATAATCATCCCAGCTCCAAGATATTTCTTCAACTGTTGTGTTAAGTTTTTGTGATAGTATTTTCATTGTTAAATGAGGGTTTTTATCCATCCAGTTAATTGAGTGATGAAGTGACTTTATTATTTTCATTACTTCTTGATCTGATTTTTCAATGTGTATTTCTTTTGATACAAGCAAAAAGTAAAGTTTATACACGCCAATAATTCCTATGTTCTTTACTTCTTCATTTATTCTATTCTTGGCCATAAATCCGTATGGCTCCCAAGTAGATATTGCATCGACGTTTCCTTGCATTAAATGATTTATAATAACCTGCGTTGTTGATGATATTTTTTCTACTTTTTCTAAATCAATGTCATTTACCTGTAGCAAAAAGTCTAAGTAATATTCGCTAGCGCTCTTTTTTATTACACCAACCTTTTTTCCTGGTAATTTATCTATACTTTCTATGCCAGACCGCTTTTTAGTTAGCAGCTTAATATCATTCGTAGAAGATGCAAAAGAAGTGATTAATGCTAAATCTTTGTATTCAAAGCTTTTAAACATCAGTACGCTTTCAGAAAAAGTGGCGTAATTAACATGGTTTTCTAGAAGTAGGTTTGAACATTCGACCCCTCCAAAGCACATGATAAGTTCGACGTTTAAATCGTTTTCTTCAAACGCACCTATGTGCTCTGCAATGATAAAAGGGGCTGACAGAGGCGTCTTAGATATACCGATTGTTGTAGGTTTGTGGATAGCATTTGATACCGTTGTTAACTTTAAATAAGCAACTACTAATACAGAAAGAACTAAAATTATGATAACTGTAGAAATCTGTTTTGTATCCATCAAAAACAACTCCCTTCATAATAGTAGTAATTAATCTATCAGTTAAATGAGTGTAGTTGCTTATTGGGTTGATGCTAGGAGAGGAGGGGATTTATTTGTATCGTGCCAAATTTATGAGTACCTAGGGGTAATTTCGGTAACTGGCTTAGATATAAAGAATTTATCTTGAGTTAGTTCAAGTTGTAGCAAATGACTGATTTCATAACATGATGATTTATGGAGAGATATCAACTTTTTAAGTTGAAAAATTGTACTCCATTTTTGCCATTTTTCTTTATCTCATACATTGCGTGATCGGCTTTTTGATACACTTCATTAAACGGTTGCTTTCCTTTGTTAAAGAGACAAACACCGATACTCATTCCTATCGTTACTTTATGTAAGTCTTGATTTATCGCTGGAATGATTGAATCTAAGAGTTGATTGCAAAGTTGGGATATTTCCTCTCGACTTGAATGCCAGTTTAAGATAACAAATTCATCGCCTCCTATGCGTCCAACTTGAGACTTGCTTGACGCAAGCTCTGTTAAGCTATTGGCGATATTGATGAGGAGGGTGTCGCCAGTATGATGGCCTAGCTGGTCGTTAACTGCTTTAAAATTATCTATATCAACAAACACTAAAGCAGACTGCTGAGACGGTTCGGTTTGAGGTTGATGATTAAAGTTTTCCTCAATTGCTTTTCTATTTAACAATCCAGTCAATGGATCACTCGAAGCCAACTTGGCCAGTTGCTGCTCATAACGCTTTTCTTTTGTAATATCGATATGAGTACCCATCATCCGTAGTGGTTCGCCATCAGAACCATACTCGACGATGCGCCCTCGATCGTAGACCCAACTATCACTGCCGTCTTTATGAATCATGCGATGCACTACCTCATAAAGGTCGGTCTTGCCTGCTAGGTGATCTTCAAATGCACCCACTGCAAGATCGTAATCTTCAGGGTGGAGATTGTTTTTCCACGTTTCAACCGTCGCGGTTAACTCATGGGGCTGATAGCCTAGCATTTTGCCCCACTGCATATTGAATATCGTCAAAGTACCTGAAGGAATATGCTGCTCCCACAAACACAGTCCATTACTGTCGAGTGCAGCATTCAACTTTTCTTGTAGTCGCGCATTCTTCCGCTTCAGCTCTTCATTTTCTTTTTCTAAGCAGGCAATTCGAGTTAGATATTCTTCCATTTTGCGCATAATTTACGTCGTTTTCGGAGCGACAATATACGAAAAATACTTTGCAATTTCTATGATTGAGCTTGGAGATATAAGTATTGAATATGCGGTAAATAATAAAGAATCGGTGATGTTACTTAAGAGCTGCAAAGTAAATGCTTGGAAAACAAAGAAGGAAATAGGGGGTAAGCGAGGGGCTCTCCTGGTGCAAAGTCTTAAATGGAGGCCTTTGCACCGGGACTACTGAGGGTTAGCGGTTTAGTGCACCACAACGCTCAGGCTGGTAGGTGATATCGACAATTTCAATTGTCTTCACTTGATTATTTGGCATTGGCCATTCAAGTTTTTGGCCGACAGACAAACCGATCAGTGCACTGCCTACGGGCGCGAAAATAGAGATATCATCACTGCTTTTCAGTTCAGAAGGGTAAACCAGTGTCTTTGTCATGGTTCTATCTTCACCTGAAAATTTAAACTCTACAGTCGAGTTCATCGTGACCACGTTATCTGGCATTTGTTCTGGCTCAAGAACTGTTGCTCGGTCGAGCTCTGCTTCTAATTCCACAAGCTCCGCTGCGATGTTTGGCATTTTATCCAACAAGGCCGTGATTCGGTTCATATCTAAGCTTGAGATGTAGATAGAATTGTTTTCTGACATTTTATGACTCCCAAATAAAAGGCCGCCTCACAAAAATGGGACGGCGCTCTATATGTCAATTACGGTATCAATCATATGGACGCTATTCCATATGAACTAAACCTGATTTTAGTCTTTATAGTGCGACTTAGCTAGTAAAAAATTTTTGTTGTGAAGCTTGATTTTTCTAAATCTTTCAATCACTTCAGATATTGTTCTCTGATCACCTTGAAACGGTGAAGTCAAGTGAGTGCGTCGTTTAGAAGAAAAGCAGGATTTATCGTAGGTGTGCTCGGTTTCGATGGTCAGCCCAACTTCATAAAAGCAAAACGGTATAGTCCGTTGCTAGCATGGCTTCGGTTATCTCAGTTTGTTAAAACTACCAATATCCGTTAATAAATTACTTTTTATTTCGCAATAGTCAGATAAATACGTTCATCTACCCCTTTAGGGTAGTTTGAAATTGTAATTGATTTACATCATGTATTAATTTTCTTTCACAATTAACAATGAGCTCAGTGATAAGAACCTAACCCTTAGGAATTATAATGAGCAAGTTGAAGCTAGTAGTCATCGGTAACGGTATGGTAGGGCACCGTTATATTGAAGACTTAGTCGAGAAAGCTGATATGTCTAATATGGACATTACGGTTTTCTGTGAAGAACCTCGTGTCGCATACGACCGTGTGCACCTTTCCTCTTACTTTTCTCACCATACTGCAGATGAACTTTCTTTAGTGAAAGAAGGCTTCTACGAGAAACACGGTATTAACATGCTGATCGGCGAACGCGCGATTAACATCAACCGTGAAAACCGCATTGTTTACTCAAGCACTGGCCGTGAAGTTCAATACGACAAGCTGATTCTTGCTACTGGCTCATTCCCATTTGTTCCACCTATCAAAGGTCACGAAAGCAAAGACTGTTTTGTTTACCGTACTATCGAAGATCTTAAAGCGATCGAAGCGTGTGCGAAGAAGAGCAAATCAGGCGTTGTTGTCGGTGGTGGTCTGCTAGGCCTTGAAGCAGCAGGCGCACTGAAAGCACTGGGTGTAGAAACGCACGTTGTTGAGTTCGCGCCAAAACTAATGGCTGAGCAACTTGACCTGGCTGGTGGTAACCAGCTTCGTCAAAAGATCGAGCGTATGGGCGTGAACGTTCACACCAGCAAAAATACGCTTGAGATTGCGCCAGAAGGCACAAACGCACGCAACGTTATGCGTTTTGCTGACGGTTCAGAACTAGAAACAGACTTCATCGTATTCTCTGCAGGTATTCGTCCACAAGACAAACTAGCACGCCAAATGGAGCTAGAAGTGGCACCTCGTGGCGGTGTTGCTATCAACGATCATTGTCAGACTTCTGATGAGAACATCTACGCGATTGGTGAGTGTGCGTCTTGGAACGAAATGTTCTACGGCCTTGTTGCTCCTGGCTACAAGATGGCGACAGTTGCCGTTGATCACCTACTAGGTAACACAGAAAGCAAATTCGAAGGCGCTGACATGTCTGCGAAGCTGAAACTTCTAGGTGTAAAAGTAGGTTCAATCGGTGACGCGAACGGTCGTACTGAAGGTTGTAAGAGTTACGTTTACCAGAACGAAGAACAAGAAGTCTACAAACGTCTTATCGTTTCTAAAGACAACAAGAAACTGCTTGGCGCGGTTATGGTTGGCGATACGTCTGACTACGGCGACCTGCTTCAACTTATGTTGAACGAAATCGACCTACCAGAACACCCAGATGCGTTGATCCTTCCTGCACACGCAGGCGCTGAGAAACCAGCATTAGGTGCAGACGCTCTACCAGAAAGCGCAGTTATCTGTTCTTGTTTCGACGTAACCAAAGGCAAGATCGCTCAGGCAGTTGCTGATGGTAATCATACGCTTGCTGACATCAAAGCAGTGACTGGCGCAGGTACAGGCTGTGGTGGTTGTATTCCTCTAGTGACGTCTGTTCTAAATGCTGAGCTTGCTAAATCTGGTATCGAAGTGAAGAACGACGTGTGTGAGCACTTTGCATACTCACGCCAAGAGCTGTTCCACCTAATCCGTATTGAAGAGATCAAAACGTTTGATGAGCTTCTAGAGAAATACGGTAAAGGTTACGGCTGTGAAGTTTGTAAACCACTGGCTGGTTCTATCTTGGCTTCTTGCTGGGGTGAGCACATTCTTAAGCCACAACTGGTTAAGCTGCACGACACGAACGATAACTTCCTAGGTAACATCCAAAAAGACGGTACTTACTCTGTTATCCCACGTATGGCGGGTGGTGAAGTAACACCTCAAGCACTGGGTGCGTTAGCGAACGTTGCAGCAGAATACAACCTATACACCAAAGTAACCGGTGCTCAACGTATTGGTCTGTTTGGTGCTCAAAAAGACGATCTTCCAGAGATCTGGCGCAAGCTTATCGACGCTGGTTTCGAAACAGGTCAAGCGTACGCAAAAGCCCTTCGTATGGCGAAGACCTGTGTTGGCTCAACGTGGTGTCGTTACGGCGTTCAAGATTCTGTTGGTCTGGGTTCTTACATCGAGAACCGTTACAAAGGCATTCGTACACCTCATAAGATGAAGTTCGGTGTTTCTGGCTGTACTCGTGAGTGTGCGGAAGCACAAGGTAAAGACCTTGGTATTATCGCGACTGACGCAGGTTGGAACATGTACGTATGTGGTAACGGTGGTATGAAACCTCGTCACGCAGACCTACTTGCAAGTGACCTAGATAAAGAAACACTAATCAAGTACATCGACCGCTTCATGATGTTCTACATCCGTACTGCTGCGCCACTACAACGCACATCAGTTTGGATGGAAAACATGGAAGGTGGCGTTGACTACCTACGCGAAGTGATTGTTGAAGACAAACTTGGCATCAACACTCAACTAGAAGCTGATGTAGCGAAGCTTGTAGACGAGTACGAGTGTGAGTGGACTGCGACCATCAACGACGAATCACAACTGACTCGTTTCGCGCACTTCATCAACTCTGACAAGCGCGATGAAAACGTTGTGTTTGTACAAGAGCGTGAACAGCACCGCCCTGCAACCTTCACGGAAAAACATCCTGAAGCGAAAGGCGACATCCTACACGTAGCGATCATTGAAGCATAAGGGAAGGTTGATTATGTCATTTGAAAAGATTTGCCAAATCAGCGACATCGTACCGGGCACAGGTGTTTGTGCACTGGTTGATGGTCAGCAAGTTGCGGTATTCCGCCCAACACAAGCAGAAGAAGTGCTGGCGATCAGCAACACAGACCCGTTCTTCCAATCAAACGTGCTTTCTCGCGGTTTGATCTGTGAGCACCAAGGCGAGCTTTGGGTGGCTAGCCCACTTAAGAAGCAACGCTTTAACCTGACAACAGGTGCGTGCATGGAAGACGAGCGTTTTAGCGTGAAAGCGTACAAAACCCGCGTAACCAACGGCGAAGTAGAAATCTCTGCGTAAGCTTGGTTTTCATTCCCTCCTCTTAGGGGGAGGGAATGAACTGAAACCTAGATTCAATAGACAAAGGCTTTCCAAGCATCATCTCAGGGGAACAGGGAAGCGAGGTGTTGTAGACAGCGTTCAGGTGTCAACGGGAAGCCTTTCTCTATTCAATCTTTAACTTTTTAACTTTCAATTTTGGATAAGGACACATTCATGTCTACTGATTTTAAGCCTGCAGAATTCGTGCAAACCATGATCAATGTTGGTGAAGCGAAAACCAATACAAGCACGCGAGACCTTCTGCTTCGCGGTACGATGGCTGGCGTTATTCTTTCGCTTGCGGTGGTGGTTGCTATTACCGCGATTGTACAAACGGGTATCGGTCTTGTAGGAGCACTTGTTTTCCCCGTTGGTTTCGTAATTCTAAGTGTGATGGGGTATGACCTAGTAACCGGTGTTTTTGGTCTAGCGCCTCTGGCTAAGTTTGCTAACCGTCCGGGCATCACTTGGGGTCGTATCTTCCGTTGTTGGGGTCTTGTAGGCTTGGGTAACCTTATCGGTTCTCTGATCGTTGCTTACCTAGTGGCTATCTCTCTAACAGGTAACTTCTCTCTAGAACTGAACGCAGTAGCGAAGAAATTTGTGGCTGTTTCTACCGCGCGTAGCCTTGGTTTTGAAAACATGGGTATGGACGGATGGATCACGTGTTTCGTACGCGGCATCTTCTGTAACCTAATGGTATGTCTAGGCGTTATCGGCAACATGACAGCACGTTCAGTATCTGGTCGCGTAGCAATGATGTGGTTCCCAATCTTCATCTTCTTCGCTCTAGTATTCGAGCACACAGTAGTAAACATGTTCCTATTCCCACTAGGTATGATTCTAGGTGCGGATTTTGGTATCGCGACTTGGTTGAACTTCAACCTTATCCCAACCATCCTAGGTAACATTGTTGGTGGTCTAGTAATGACTTGTATTCCACTGTACCTAACTCACGCTAAAACTGCGCCTTCTATCAATGCTGAAGAAGAAGTAAAAGCGCAACCTGCAATGGCTAAATAACCATTAACGGGTAATTCGCTTAATATGGTCCCGCTTCTGGATGGGCGGGACTATTCTCTAACTAGATTTCAATTTTTAACTTTCACTTTCGCGACATATTTTATTGATTTAGCTATAAAAAGTAATAACTCCTTAGAGTGGTTTTAGCCCTAAGTGCATAACGCGAGTGTTACTCTTTATATCTAAATTTTTCGATAGGCGTTGATATGACTACTGCTCACTCATCTTTAAACAGCGGCTTTGTTTCTCTTGTTGGTGCAGGTCCAGGTGATCCTGATTTGCTCACAGTAAAAGGCTTAAAAGCCATTCAAGCGGCTGAAGTTGTTGTATACGACCGTTTGGTGTCGAAAGACATTCTAGAATTGGCTCATGCATCAGCAGAGATGATCTACGTAGGTAAAAAATTAGACTTTCACTGTGTGCCTCAAGATCAAATCAACCAAATCTTGGTGCAGAAAGCACAAGAAGGTAAGCGTGTTGTGCGTCTGAAGGGCGGTGACTCATTTATCTTTGGCCGTGGCGGTGAAGAGTTAGAAGAACTAGCGGAATTTGGTATCAAATACGAAGTGGTTCCGGGTATCACAGCAGCAGCGGGTGCAACGGCTTATGCTGGTATTCCATTAACACACCGCGACCATGCGCAAAGCGTTCAATTCATCACTGGTCACGTACAAAAAGATGGTCGTGAGATTGAGTGGCATTCACTGGCGCAATCCAACAACACGCTTGTGTTCTACATGGGTTTGAAGCAAAGCGGCCACATTATGGATAAGCTGATCATTCACGGCTTAGATCCTGAGATGTCATGCGCCATTATTGAAAACGGTACGCGCCCGGAGCAGCGCGTGTTCCAAGGAAAGTTGAACGAGTTATCGAGCATGGCAGAGCAAGCTGTGAGCCCAGCATTGATTGTGGTTGGTAGCGTTACTCAGCTGCACAACAAATTGGATTGGTTCGCAAAGTAATACTGCCCAGAAGTGACTATATTTTACAGGGGCTTTGTTGCCTCTGCATTTCTTGCTTACGCATAGGCATTTGATCAATGAGGTTGTTGATAAACGGCCAGTCTGTTTCTGCGCCCCAACGGTGCTTTTCTAGACCATCTTTACCAAGCAAAATAGCGGTATGAGAACCTTTTTCGACCTCATAAAGACGAGCTAGCATTTTTAGGTCGAACTCTTCTTTAAGCCAAGCAGGAAAAGTATAACCTTGTTCTGTAATGACCAGCGTGACGACATCTCTGTCTTCCAACTCACACTCATTCATAAGTGTTTCTAGCAAGAATTGTTTGACGTATTCATCATTTTCTGGCGCAAAGTAGAGCACACTTCTATGTGGCCAGTATTTGGAGTGCGCTGGATAACCAAATGCTGTCGATGACAAGATACAAGAAAGCAGTATCACTAGTAACTTTCCGCCCATGACAGTTCCCCTAGAAACCCAAATAACTTTTTATACGTTAAGTTTAGTGGAATTGGCTCATTGTGCTTTTTCCAAAACTGGCATAGGGTAGGCAGCAAATAAATTGAGCGTAGAAATAGATGAGTTCGGAAAGCAAACAAAAAATCGCCATTTTGGTTGATGTACAGAATGTGTATTACACCTGTCGCGAAGCGTATCGAAGCAATTTTGATTACAACCAGTTTTGGTATGTTGCCACACAAGGGAAAGAGGTGGTAAGTGCTCGTGCTTATGCTATTGCGAGCAATGATCCCAAGCAACGTCAGTTCCACCATATTCTTCGGGGTGTTGGCTTTGAGGTGATGCTTAAACCCTACATCCAGCGTCGTGATGGTAGCTCGAAAGGCGATTGGGATGTGGGTATTACTCTCGATGCAATTGAAATTGCTCCCGAAGTTGAGGAAGTGATTCTAGTTTCGGGAGATGGAGACTTTAGTCTGCTAGTAGAGAGAATTCAGCAGCGCTTCAATAACACGGTGACCGTTTATGGTGTACCTAAGCTAACATCCCAAACTCTGATTGATTGTGCCGACAATTTTGTCGCGATTGATGACGATTTCTTGCTGTAGTAATAGTGCAATAAAGAAAGGCGAGTCACTCAGGCTGTACGAAACGTACAATGACTCGCCTCTAATTTATCGTTGATTTGGCTAGTTACGAAGGAATGATCATTTGCCCTAGCAAGTAACCCAAGCAACACGCACCAATCACGCCGATTAAGCCCACAGACATGAATGAGTGGTTGAAGTACCACTTACCAATCTTAGTTGTGCCCGAGGTATCGAAGTTCACAGTCGCGATATCTGAAGGGTAGTTTGGAATAAAGAAGTAGCCGTATACCGCTGGCATCAAGCCGATAAGCAGCGCAGGTTCCAAACCTAAGCCGAGACCAACAGGCAGCATCATGCGAGCCGTTGCAGCTTGAGAGTTCACCACAACCGACACAATGAATAACGCAAGCGCGAATGTCCAAGGATAGTTGGTTACCATCTCAACGATGCCAGATTTAAATTGAGGCATAGCGTACTGGAAGTAGGTATCTGACATCCATGCAATACCGAAGATAGCAATCGCCGCCACCATACCAGATTTAAATACCACCCCATTTGGTACGTCACGCGGGTCAGTTTTGGTCGCAAGCAAAATGATACCGCCGAAGCAGAGCATCATCATTTGAATCACAACTGCCATGCTGATTGGCTTCGAGCCATCTACGATGGTACGAATGTCTGGCCACATCGCGATAACGACGATAACCAAGATAGAAGCAATGAACAGCAATACAGAGTTACGAGCACTTGTTGGTAGTACTTCATCAAGAGACGTTGCAGTTGTGTTGAGGATTTTTTCTCTCCACACAGGATCTTTCAAACGCTCTTGGTATTCTTCATCGTCGTCTAGCTCCTTACCACGCTTTAGGCTGTAAAGTGACATCAACAACGTACCGAATAGCGTTGCAGGTACAGTAACGAGCAGAATTGAGAGCAGAGTGATCTCGTGTTGAATATCAGAGAGTTGCGCCAAGTAGTAAACTACGGCCGCTGAAATTGGTGATGCCGTGATTGCGATTTGAGAGGCGACAGAAGCGGCAGCCATAGGACGCTCAGGACGAATGCCGTTTTTAAGTGCAACGTCGCCAATGATTGGCATGATAGAGTAAACCGCGTGACCTGTACCAAGTAGGAAGGTCATAAAGTAAGTCACGAACGGAGCAATAAGGGTGACGCGTTTTGGGTTCTTACGAAGCACACGCTCGGCAACTTGCAGCATGTATTTCAAACCGCCAGCGGCTTCAAGAATGGAAGCACATGTTACCACCGCTAAAATGATCAACATGACGGTGACAGGAGGAGAGGTTGGCGGCATCTTAAAGATGAAGACTTCAATCACCAAGCCAATTCCGGATACGACCCCAAGGCCTATACCACCATAACGTGAGCCGATATACAGCATCACGAGCAAAAATAGAAACTCAAGATACAACATGTGGATTTCCTTATTCAAAACAGAGGGCTACATAGCCAAATTACCTCTTTGTATTGTCTAGATATTCAGAAAGAAAATACTTCATGTTGTTCACAATCCGCTGGATAAGAAACAGCAATATTCAATTATTGGCAATAACTCACGCTACACAGGGGAACTGTTAACACAGTTTTATCAGGGTGTTTTTATGCTGTGTATTTTTGCGATCATGTGAGCGTTAAATGCGAAGAGGTTTAAGAGTTTGTTGCTATTCATCGCATACGTAACCAGACCTTACAGTTTCACAGAACGCGGAAATACAGTCATAACTAACCCTAAAGGTGCTTCTTTGTTATGAAAACGCAAAGGATAATAGTTTGCATTGCGATTGGTGCTTGGGTATAAAGGTGTCAGAATGACTACACCAACAATAAGCCATCATGTCTGAGCAATTTTTCCCGCAACTGTTTCAAACTTCGAGTGAGATTACACCTTATCTACACGGTGATATCGGCGAGATAGGGCAAGAAGCTATCCATATCGAGAATGATATCAACCCGATCATCCAAGGCCTTTACCAGCAAATCTCGGAGGCTCATCCGGAAGCGGGAAAAGCATATTGGTTGACAAGAACGTGGGATTTACTTTGTTGGCAGCCAGTTTATGTCGCATTCATCTCTATTTACGGTTACCACACGTTGCCAAACATTCGCGAGATAGCGCAGCACCTCAAACCTTGTTTTGTTTCTGGGTACCGATTCGCCGACGAAGCGCATATACATGGCGAGCCAGAAGCGTTGATAAAAGAGGCGGGGCGTCAAATCCGAGAACTGTTCGACTTCTATCAACAAGAGATGAGTCAATGGACACGCATTCGTCCTGGCTTCACCCATCAATTGATGTCGGACGGAATCATGGCTTGTTTAATTCGTCTCCAACAGCGCTTTCCGCAAATGACTAACTCGACACTTCAGGAGCATGCGGTCTTGTGGCTAAGCGCAATGGGTTTGGATGTTGATAATAGCCGCTCACTTCATGAGACGGAATCTGATCAGCCGCTAAAGTTAGTAAGAAAAAGTTGTTGTTTAGTCTATAAGTGTGAAGGCAGAAAGCTTTGTGCAGATTGTCCTCGTTTAGAGGAAAATCGACAGCTTATGAGCAAGAAGGTTCTTAATTAACATTTATTTAACTTGTGTAACAGTGCTCGATTTGAGAGTGAGAATAAGTATCATTGCATGCTCTTGTTGACAACAAAAAGATAAATACAATGATGAAAAGGACGTTTTCTTTCAATCTCATCGTACTTGCGATGAGCAGTGGATACGCAGTTAGCTCAATAGCAGCAGAAGATCTTCAACAAACATCGACTCCGAGCGATGAGCAATTGGTTGTTGTAGGCAGTGTGATGCCGAAATCGATCTCCGATATTCCAGGAACCGTTTGGTTTGTTGGTCAAGAAGAGATTGCTCAGCAATATCGTGCGGGCAAGACACTGGGTGATATTCTTTCTGCAACCATCCCTTCTTTAGACGTCGGCACCGGTGGTCGAACTAACTATGGTCAGAACCTTCGCGGTAGAGCAATGTTGGTAATGATTGATGGTGTCTCGTTACAGTCTTCTCGCCCGATTAGTCGTCAGTTAGATGCAATAGACCCATTCAACATCGAGCGAATTGAAGTACTATCTGGTGCAACCTCCATTTATGGTGCAGGCGCTACTGGTGGTGTTATTAACATTATCACCAAGAAAGCGTACTCGGATGACTTGTCGTTTGAATCCTACGTGAGTGGCACTACAGGCTTTAATAGCAGCGATGACTTTGATTACAAACTCGCTCAGTCTATCTCGGGTGGTAATGAGCGAATTACCGCTAGAGGTTCGGTTGTGTACACCGAGACACAAGGTGCATTTGACGCAAATGGCGACATTGTCACCCCAGACATTTCACAGGGCTCTTTGCAGTATAATTCAACGCTCGATGTTATGGGATCGACCGAGATTCAAATCTCCGATGCCAGCAAGTTAAACCTTGTCGCACAATACTATGACAGCCAGCAAGATTCGCCATACGGTTTGTACATTGTTAACAATAAATTTGTTGATGTACGAGAGGGGTTCGATTCCGACCGTGAACATGGTACAGAGCGAGTTCTCTTAAGTGCGAACTACGCTCACGACAGCGTATTCGGTCATCAACTGATAGGCGAGTTATCTTACCGTAGTGAAGACCAAACCTTTACTCCTTATTACCAAAGTGCCTCTCAACAAAAAACAGAAGTTTTTGCTGGGCGCTTAGCGTTAGCTAAAAGCTGGGAGTCATTCAAACTTGTTTATGGTGTCGATGCGTACTTAGACCATTTTGAAAGTAACCAGGCTCTGTTCGATCCAACCATTGCGAACAGCTCTGGGAACTTAATTAATCGAACTTATGCCGAAGTGGGGCGTTACCCAGATGTTGATGTGGCGTCTTACGCAATGTTTGTCCAGGGGGATTACCAAATCAATCAAGATTGGTCAGTACAAGCAGGCTACCGCTACCAATACATGGACAATAAGATTGATGATTTTGTTGCCTATAGTATACAAAAGAAGATCGCATCGGGTAATGGTGTATCAGCGGATGCGGTACCAGGTGGCAGCACTGACTACTCTGTGAGCTTATTTAATTTGGGCACCATTTATCAGCTTAACGATGAATCTCAGCTTTGGGCGAACTTCTCTCAAGGTTTCGAACTCGCTGATCCTGCAAAGTACTACGGCCAAGGTAGTTACGATGCCGCGGATGCAAATGGTCACTACGCGTTGAACAATAGCATTAATGTATCTGACTCAAAAATGTCGGGCATCAAAACGGACAGCTATGAAATTGGTTACCGATTAGATACGGATACTGTCGCACTGCAAGCGGCGGGTTACTACTCGGTTTCGGATAACTCAATCAAGTATGACAAGAAGACGCTCCTAATCACCAATGTTGATGACGAGCAACGTGTATACGGTGCCGAAGCAAACATTAACTACTGGGTAAACCGTGATATTTTGTTAGGTGCATCAGGTCACTATGTGGTTTCTGAGCTGAAAACCAACGGTAAGTGGGAAGATCTAAGCGCGGGTAAAGCAAGTACATCAAAAGCGAACGCGTGGGCGGCTTACTATCAGGATGGCTATTCAGTACGTTTACAAAGCCAGACGATGTTTGATTACGAAGATGACGCAAACAATAAACTAGATGGATACACTACGTTTGATCTTCTTGGTAACGTAACACTACCTATCGGGCAGTTAGGTTTTGGTATTCAAAACCTATTTGACGAAGACTACACAACCGCTTGGGGACAACGTGCGCAGATTCTTTATGCAGCACACTACGATTCTGCAGCGTACGACTACAAAGGAAGAGGTCGCACATTCACACTGAACTACAGTGTCGAATACTAAAGCTAACTATCTCCGAATATCAAAAAAGCCGCTTGAAGCGGCTTTTCTTTTAGGCTTGATCTGTCTGCGCTGTGTCTACAACGTTTTCCGTGTGTTCTGAAGCTTGGTTTTGTTCTTCAGCTTCCATTTTCGCGCGTTCAGCTTTGGAGATATAACGCGGCTTATTGCTCTTATGTAGCTTAGCGTTATGCTTCTTCTGCTTCGCTTTCAAGATCTGATTGATTTTCTTCTTGCGGTTCATGGTGGTGGTCCTTTAATTTAGCGAGGCAGGATAGTTACTTTTTTATCAAGTTACAACTAAATAAGCGCCGGTATCGGTCGCAAAATTCAAGTACGTTCCTATGTCCAATCATCTATCGCGTTTTAATGGAGCCCAAATGAAAACACTGTACACCGAACGTTTGATACTGCGTCTTGTGAGTGTAGATGATGCACCATTTATACTAGAACTTTATAACCACCCAGACTTCTACCGTTTTGTCGGAGACAAACAAATTCGTACCGAATATGAAGCGGCGCGTTACATAAAAGAAAACATGCTACGCATGCAACAAATTAAAGGCGTGAGTTTACTCGTTGTAGAGAAGAAAGAAGATGGGCAACCCATCGGGATTTGTGGGTTGGTTAAACGTGACACATTACAACACTATGATCTCGGATATGGATTTTTACCTTCCGCTTATGGCTTCGGCTACGGAACGGAGTCTGCAACCGCAGTGCTGGAATACGCTAGAGAGGAAATGAAACTCGATAATTTGGTTGCCATCACCAATAATGACAATATTCGTAGTATAAGTTTGCTCAAAAAACTGGGCTTTGAGTTTGAACGAGTTGAGCAGCAATATGATAATGGCCGCACGTTAGAACTTTACACAATGATGTTGTGATTTTTGGATAGCGCATGAGCGATATTTTACTTGGCAAACTCGCCACTGAATTTAAGACAGTAAAAGCCATGGTAGAGGTTTACTGTCATGACCATCATGGAACAAAACGTGACTTATGCTCAGAATGTCGTGAGCTGCTTGAATACGCAGAAGTGCGCCTCGACCGCTGTCCTTATGGAGAGAATAAACCGACGTGTAACAAATGTCCGATTCACTGCTACAAACCAGAGCCGAAAGAACAAATGCGTTTGGTCATGCGTTACTCTGGCCCCAGAATGTTACTGAAACATCCCATCTTGGCGGTTCGTCATTTGCTTCATGAAAAGCGCATGGTACCGGAAAAGCCTGCAGCGAACGCGTCAAACCGTCACAAGCGTTTATCTAAACAAAAATGCGAAGAATAAAAAAACGAGGGCGACATGCCCTCGTTTTCGTTGAGTAGAAGCGGCGTGGTTAGAGGCCAGCGGCCATACGCTGCTTGGTTTTGCTCGCAGCAAGTAGCATGTATACGCCAGTCGCAACCAAAGCGGCAAACAAGTAGCCTAGCAAGCCGTGTTCTTGGCCCATAAATTTATCAGCGACAACAGGACCAGCAACAGAGCCGATGCTGTAGCTAAACAGCATGACTTGTGTCGCAGAGACAATAAAGCGTTCATCAAGTCCTTCGCAACCTAAGTTGATTGCAATCGGGTACAAGGCAAAAGTAGCTGCACCTAAAAAGAATAATGCAGCAGCCAATACCACGGCTGACGAGGAAATAAACGTCATACCGATCGAAAAAATACCCAAAATACAGAAAAACGCCATTAGCACTGTGCGGCTCATGTATTTGTTTAACGCGGTCACCATTGGTTGAACTAGCATGCCACCTAGAATCACTAGCGCCATCAATGTACCAATGTCTTGATGGCTAATTTTACGGTTAGTTAACTCAACTGGCATTAATCCGTAGATCGCGCCTAAGGTCAAACCTGAAACAACACAACCAATAATTGCTGCATGGTTTAGTTTGGCAATTTGCTTAAATGATAAAGCGGTTGATTCATGGCTGTTTGGCTGCTCACACTCAATGAACATTAGCACCAGCATCGCCATTAGGATCAACGTCGTGATCGCAATAAACGGAACGCCGCCACTTACGCCAAGCACGCCAATACCAAACTGGCCTAATGCTGAACCACCATAAAGCGATAGCATGTACAAGCTCAAACGTTTCGCACGCGATGCTTCGTCTCCAGACATTAGCCAAGACTCAACAATGACAAAAACACCAGCAACCGCGATCCCCGCAATAAAGCGAGCGGCAAGCCACATCAATCCGTTAGCAAACACGGGTAGTGTGACGATAGTTAGCGAAAATACGGCCAAGCAACCAATAAACGCGTTACGGTGACCAACTTGACGTACGATACGTTCAATAAAAATAGCACCGGTTAATAAGCCGCCATAAAACACACTCGCCAACCAACTCGCGTAATCTGCTGAGATGTTGTATTCACCGAGCATGAGAGGGATCAAGCTCATTAAATAGCCCGAAGCCACCGCATAAAGAGACAGTGCGACGACTGGAACTGTAACTCGTGGTGATGCTGCAGGAACGACTGTGTTTTCCACTGTTTTGCGCCTATAAGTTAAATGAAATCTAAGGGTTATTCGGCGCGAATATGAGGCTAATAGTTAGGCAAGTAAAATGATAAATTTAAGTCGTTTCGATAAATAATATTTGTTACCTAGATAGGTTGATAAGTTGCATAAAAACGCCAACCTACAAACAAGGTTGGCGTGGAAGATTATTTAGTAAGTGCTTGATTTAACCATTGATCGAATTGAGTTTTAGGTAACGCACCATTGATCATATCAACGCGTTGACCATTCTTGAAAACCATAATGGTAGGAATACTGCGAATACCAAATTGCGTCGCAAGTTGTTGTTGAGCTTCGGTATCAATCTTAACAAAACGAGCCGTTCCGGCTTGCTCATGAGCAACATCAGAGAAAACAGGAGCAAAGCCAACGCACGGGTTGCACCATGGGGGCCCAAAAATCTACTACAACAGGCATATCACTTTGTAATAGAGCAGAAAAGTTATCTTGTGTACCTTCGATAGGCGAGCCGTCTAAAAGTGCACTTTTACATTTACCGCAAGTTGCAGATTCGGCAACGCGCTCATTAGGGACACGATTTAGACCGCCGCACGAAGGGCAGCGAGTTTTAAACGATGACATGACTTCTTCCTTTATTACGTATTGATGAAAACATGACTTACCAGTCAGCCTCATTATTTGTATACTTATTTTTTAACCTGCCGAAATAACGCAGCGCAGGTTTGTATTTGAGCCTAAGGTTCTAAGAAATTTTATTAAAATACAACAATAAATAGGTCTGCGATGACAAATTACTACGCTGAAATTACAGGTTGGGGGAAATGTGTTCCGCCAGCCGTGCTCTCTAACGATGATCTTAGCACTTTCCTCGATACTTCCGATGAGTGGATTCGTACCCGCACTGGTATCGAAAACCGCCGTATTAGTCATGTAAACACGTCAGACATGGCGACCGTTGCTGCTAAACATGCATTAGCTCGAGCAGGCGTCGATGCAACAGACGTGGATTTAATCATTGTGGCGACTTGTTCACCAGATTCATTGATTCCAAATATCGCGTCTAAGGTACAGCAGAACCTAGGTATTCGTGCAGCCGCTGCCTTTGACTTAAATGCCGCATGTACGGGATTTGTCTATGGCCTAGAAACGGGCACACGTTTGATTCAATCAGGTAACTATCGTAACGCGATCATTATTGGTGCGGAAAGATTGTCTTTCTACATCGATTGGGCAATGCGAGATACCGCTGTTCTATTTGGTGATGGTGCGGGCGCCGTTGTGTTATCAAGAACGGAAAAAGAAACGGGTTTACTACAGTCTCAAATCGGTTGTGACGCAAAAGGCCGCGATATTCTGTCCGTACCAAAGTTTGGTACTTGTATGGATCGCTTTGCGGAAGACAACGGTTACTGGGATTTCAACTTTGTAGGACAAGAAATTTTCAAACGTGCAGTAAAAGGCATGGGGCTAGCTGCGAAAACCGTACTGAAAGCATCACAGTTAACGACGGAACAAATCGATGTTGTGATTCCGCATCAAGCGAATATTCGTATTATTCAAACCTTGTGTGACCTGTCTGGAATTCCACACGACAAAGCGTTTGTTAACATTCAAAACTATGGCAATACTTCAGCTGCGACCGTGCCAATTGCATTGTGTGAAGCGGTAGAGCAAGGTCGAGTTAACCCAGGTGATAATATGCTTCTTGCTGCGTTTGGTGCAGGTTTGACATGGGGTGCGGCAGTATTGAAATGGGGTGACCGCGTAACGCCAGTTTCTGAAAGTGATGCGGTTCTGCCTGAATGTGAGCAATCCGCGTTAGAATTACTTGAGCGTGCCATTAAGCTGTGTAACGAACGCCGTCGCGACGAGGTGTAACGGACACTCTGCAAACATAAGATGGGTAAGGGAGCGCGAGGCTCCCTTATTTGATGATGCGTTCTACAGCTAACCTGAAAAATATCTTAAGCCATAAAACCCAGGTTTGAATGAGTAAAATTACGGATGTTCGGGAAGACGTATTCCAGTGCAGCGTTATCACTCACGCCCATCCACTGTGCTAGTGTTGAACCAACTTGATCAGCGGCAATTTTGGGTATGAGTCGGCCTTGAGAGTAATCATCGTTTCCGCCCAGTATTAGTTCCGGCCATGTACCGATAGGTTGTTTCCCATTTACCGCGCCTCCAATTAATAGTTGATGGCCACCCCAGCCATGATCGGTACCATTTCCGTTGCTCATCATCCGTCGACCGAAGTCAGACATAGTGAAAGAGGTGACTTGCTTGTTTAGCCCTAACCGTTCGACCGCACGATACATTGCTAAAAGGTTTGTCGCGAGATCCTCAAGTAACACTGGATGACGTGCCAATTGCGAATCGTGCAGGTCATACCCAGAGTGTTTAACGAAAAAGACTTGTCGTTGCTGCTTCAGGACATCTTGGCTTGCTATCAATTTGTACACGGTTTGCATCTGCTTGCCGAGCGTCGATGACGTAAACAGCGGCTCGTCAGCAATGTGGTTGAGTTGCTCGCTCAGTACACTACTCATTACCATCGACTCATCAACCATCAAATTAAAATGACCATTAAATGGATTGTCAGTTTGATGAGAGAGAAGGCGATCATAGATCCCCTTGTATAGCGGGTTATCAATCGCGGTAAGCTGAACTGCGCGATCTTTTTTCAGGACGGTTTGGCGGTGTTCCATTGCCCGTAACCAAAGCGAGTTGCCATGCACACTGTATAGCGGTGTTATTTCTGATTCAGAGTTTAATACATCCAACATTCTGCCAGCCCAACCAAGATTTTTAGACTCGCTCATTCCACCAAGTAACCAAGCGTCTGTTTGAGAATTATGAGAAAACAGTTGCTCGGGAAGTGATGCTTCATCTTGCTCAATAGCTTGTTTGGTGACGGGGTGGTTGAGAATGCCACTATTGAGCACGATGCTGGCATCGCCTTGTTCGAAAACGGAAGTTAACGCATTTAACTTTGGGTGTAAGCCGAGCTTCACTGGGTGATTTGAGCTATCGACAGCACTTAAATTGATAGGGAGTATGTCTTCTTTGGCGACAGAGAGTGGCCCTCTGACTTTGGAATATTGACGATAGTGCGCCTCCGATAATGGCAGTATGGTGTTGAATGCATCGTTTCCGCCTGCTAAATACACACATATTAATGCTCGAAAGTCATTGGATGGCGCTGCGAGAGAGTAACCTGGCAGACTAAGAGAGGCTAGTGCGCCCATCGATAGCGTGCTTTGTATAAAATGTCGTCGTGAAATATCCATAATTCACTCCTAATCCTGAATATAGAATTCGTCGCCAGAAATGGCGGTAAATATCACTAGAGCGAGTTTTGTTGTTGGCACATAGTCCCCACGATAATCATTCAGGGCGGTGAGCATGAGCTCTTTCAATTCAGCAGAAGCCGTTCCAGCAAAGAAACGCTCGTTAACCAATTCGACTAAGGCACGGTGATCGTCCAGAAGAAGATAAAACTCGTTAAGATCGAAGTGGTAGGAATCACCACCTCCTCTACGAGTGCTGGTTAACATATAGTTGACCAAATCGGTATAAACAGACCAATTGAGAAGTTCATACTCTGGAGAGTTAATACCAGACTCCGTAAACTCGTTAGACGGCTGATAGTCTGGAGAGTAAAAATTAAACACGGAAGGAGAACGAAGCGGCCCTTGATTAGCGATGTTCATCATCGTTGTTGCGTCTTCGTAACGTGATCCTTTAATCGTAAAACCTGATGCTCGATGAAAATTAGTCAGGACCAGTATCGGTTCTTTCACTTTTATAGGCGGGGTATCCGTCATCCCTAATGCTTCAGGGTCGAGCAATATGGCTCGAACAACGGCGGTTAGATCGCCTTTTTCTCCTTCCCCATTGTTGTTAAATATCGTAGCAACACGCGCGACGTACTCTGGGCTTGGATTTGAACTGACCAAACGTTGGATAAGTAACTTTGAAACAAATGGAGCAACATTTGGGTGAGACATCAACATATCAATCACTTTTGAAAGCTCTTCTTGTGCGGTTAGACCCGATGGGATCACGTTCCCTAGAAATCGCTTCTCGCCGGTGTCGTGTCTTTGACTGATAACTCGCATCGGTTTCACGAATGCGATGTCGGAATTTTTCCATCCAGTTAATGCTCGCGCGAGCTCTTGAATATCAGTTTGATTGTACGTGGGGATAGGTTTGCCTGTTGCGTGGTTTAGCTTTTTACTGCCATCTAAATTGAGTTCATACAAACCGATAGTGAATAACTGCATTAACTCTCGAGCAAAGTTCTCATCGGGAAGCGTTCCTGTCGCACTATTTTCTTTTGCACTACCGAGCATAGACAAATAGCTCCCCATGACTGGATGGATGGAAACGTCATACAACAGGTCTCGGTAGTTGCCAAACGCATGCTCAACCAACAGATCGTAGTAATTCACTAACCCTGTAGGTTTGCTGGAAAGAACGCCGCCATAACGAGAAACGACTACGATCTGACTCAATGCATAAGCCGTTCGCTGTCTGAGCTGATCTTCAGCAGTAACAACAATTTGATACCAAGCATTTTCTCGGTTTGACTGTAGGCCTTTAGAAAAAGGCGTTTGATAAAGTGGTTGATGGTAGGTTGCTGGCAGGTTGATTTGCTTCTGTATCCAATCCTCTAACCCGTTTTCCCTAACCTCATTAATTAACGCAGGTGTTGGTCCAAAAGAGGTTTGATAGAGAAAACGCGCAACGGTTTGATCGGATGGGGATTGCTGTATTTGTGCTGATACATTAGACACATGGCTCAGCAATAAGATAGCCAATCCTAGTACCCAAGCAGAGATTTTATTTAGCTTCTGACGTCTCATAGTTAACTCGCTTACCCGAAGTAACGATTTAAGTCCATTTAACGGGAGTTATTAAGCTCTTTTGAGCTGTTTAGTAAATTTATGAAAATCAAGCAGCTGCATAGGCGAGTATAGTAGCTATAAGTGGTGAACAAAAAACTCAAACGGTGAATTTGGTACTATAGTGCTAGAAGTTTTTGATGCTATTTTTTCTAAGATACTGATATTAAATATGGCCAGTGAAGAGTAATAAGCAGAGATATCGCAATGGATATAGAAGGGGGACAGCTAAAGTACTGTTAACAAGAGATTGGTATGTTTGTTAAGGCTTAAGTTAGTTTCAAGAAATTATTGAGCCAATAAATAAAGTCCATTGGTTTGCACAAGAGAAAACCACACGGATGTTCTCTTGTACAAAGCAACAAAGGTTATTTTCGGGCAAGCTTATGGTGAGCACGAGAAAAGTGATCGGCACAAAATGCGCCCACGATCGAGAGTTCGCCAGCCAGACAAAGCGCAGCTGCGACTTCGGCTAACGCTTTCGCATTGCCGTTGCCGTGCAAACCCAAAATATCCAAACATGCTTTTTGCGTTGGAAGGCCAGTACCACCACCAACCGTCCCCACCATGATGTTTGGCAAGGTCACGCACGCGTACAAGTTGCCTTGAGCGTCCACATCCATACGAGTGATTCCAATGGCAGACTCTGCAACGCAAGCGGCATCTTGACCACAAGCAATGTACAGCGCGGCAAGCGCGTTTGCGTAATGCGCGTTGACGCCAATTGTCCCGCTGAGTAAACCGCCCACTGTGGTCATTTTGCCAAATTGAACCATAGACTCCGGCGTCGTATGCAGATATTTTTCCACCAACTCAGCAGGAATGGTCACTTCGGCGGATACTTTCTTACCGCGTACCGAGCGCAGTGTGTGCGCGTTTGGTTTTTTGTCGCCTGATAAGTTGCCATCCAAGAATGCTTGAGTTGGTTTGATTGGGCTGGTCGCCAAAATATGATGGAACACTTCGTTTGTTGCGATGGTCACCATGTTTTGTCCGGAAGCGTCACCAGTCACGTATTCAAAGACCAAATAAACGTGGTTTCCTTCGATATTTACATTGATGTCTTTGAGTTTGCCATGTGAGGTGGTGGATTCCGCAATTTGACGAAATACGTCAAACTGGGTCACAACCCAACTGACGAACTGGCCGGCGTCAGCAAGGTGATTAAAGGCGAATACTGGTGTTCGGCTCACCCCTTCACTTAGTAACAATGCGCTCGCGCCACCAGCGGCGGTGATAAGATTTGCGCCACGGTTGTAGGAAGCGACTAACGCGGCTTCTGTCGTTGCGAGCGGAACCAAAAAGTCATCGTTCGCATACAAACCGTTGACGCGCAAAGGGCCTGCGATGCCGACCGGCACATTGACAGTACCAATGAAGTGCTCGATGTTGTTGGAGTAAGCGTCGCAATGTGACTGTGTGAAAGGATCAAGAAGATGATCTTTATTGGTCACGTGTTCCAATACTTGCCAACGGCGCGCCAAATGCTTATCCGATAGGCCAGGGCTTAAGCAGAGACGTTTCTCTGGCTTGTGAAACTTCGGTTCTAATGCCGATTGAATCTTACTGCTGGTTTCGATA
This sequence comes from Vibrio sp. 970, assembly GCF_033339075.1. Taxonomy (NCBI): domain Bacteria; kingdom Pseudomonadati; phylum Pseudomonadota; class Gammaproteobacteria; order Vibrionales; family Vibrionaceae; genus Vibrio; species Vibrio sp. 970. The sequence continues at coordinate 212,121 of NZ_JAWOTW010000003.1, read as the reverse complement.
TCGGAAAGGGCGGAGCTTTGAACAGGGTTATCTTGGTTTAACTTCGGCATACAAACGTTAACTGAAAAATCGAACCAGAGATTGTAGTGATTGAGGCTTTGATTACAACGTTGATTATACGTTTTGCAACAAATACCACTGTGCAAGCGCTTTTATTATCCAAGTGATTTGATATTGGAGCGACGAATTTATCGGACATAAATGGGTTTTGACAATGAATGTTGAGTAAATGGTAGATCCGGGAGGTTATGGCTTTTAGAGAAACTGGCCTGTAGGTGTTTGGATTCGACAAGGTGTAAGCATGAGTGCCTTAAGAGCGGAATGGTTCAATCTATGAAAGGAATAAATTGTCTAACCCAGTCCCTTGGGTCAGACGTTAGTTTGAATCGGTTGTTCAAAAACTAGTTGAAGGCGCGAGCCACACGTCCCGCACTTTGAATACGGTAATGGCCAACGTAAGCAGGAACAAATACAGATTGTCCCTTCGCGGCGGTTAACGTCTCACCGTTATCACTGATGAGTGTCAGGTCGGCATCAATCGCTATCAAAATCTCTGCGCTGTTTGCCTCAACCACGTCGTGATTCGGTTGGTTAAGAATGCTGAAACTAAAGTCTTCCACTGGAACGGGGTAAAGGCTTTGGCAACCATTGGCATTGGGTTCTAGAACAAGGCTGTCAAAAGGCTTAGGCACAAAATCTGTGCATTTAACCAGTTCTTCAACATCCATATGTTTCGGCGTGAGTCCTGCACGTAAAACGTTATCTGAGTTCGCCATGATCTCTAATCCCGTACCTTTAATGTAAGCGTGTGGCGTTCTTGCGCTCAGGAACATCGCTTCGCCAGGTTGCAGCGTGATGACATTCAACAGTAATGGCGCAAACAAGCCGACATCGCCGGGGTATTGAGTGGATAGATCCAAGATGAGCTGGAAAACGTCGCTGCCAGTGCCTTGCTCCGATTGACGTGAAGCGTGGGCAAGAAGCTGTTTCAGTGCTCGCTCTTTTGTTTCTCCTTCCATGGTAAGAATGTGCACAAAGAAATCGCGTAAACCTTGTGAGTTGATTTCGCGTTTGAATGCATCTAGCGGTGTGCGTAGCTCATCGATATCGCAAAGGCCAAATGCCTCAATAATCTCGTCATACGAACGAAAACCGTTCATGGCTTGGTAACTTGTCAGCGCGTACACCAACTCAGGTTTATGGTTTGGATCCTTGTAGTTACGATGGCTTGCGTTTAGTGGGATCCCGGCACTTTGTTCTTTTTCGAAGCCTATTTCGGCATCTTGTTTGCTTGGGTGAACTTGAATCGACAGTGCATGTTCGGCCGCTAAGATCTTAAACAGAAAGGGCAGGTCGCCAAATTTCGCTGCGGTTTCTGCTGATAAGTAAGCGGGTTGGTTTTGTTTGATCAGTTCAGACAAAGGCAGCGTGTTTTGCTCAATCTGAACTTCAGAGCAGCCGTTTGGGTGAGTACCCATCCATACTTCTGCTTGAGGCTCATTCGTTTCGTTAGAAAAGCCAAACAAATCTTGAATAGAAGAGGTGCTTCCCCAAGCGTAGTTTTGGATTTTGTTGTTCATTTGAAAGAAGCTATGCGATGAAATAGTGTTCAAATTCATGAATTTTTCCCATAGTTAACCCTCCGAACTGAATCGGAAGAAAAATTGAGCAGAGATACGTTAAATAAGGAGGGCGAGCGCGGTTAGGTCACTCGCCAATTTGCCCGAAGGGCGATAAGTCGATTTATAACCGAGGTTTTGGTTCGAGTGGTTTTCGTGATGGTTGCGCTTGCAAAAATGGCAGCAACAAAAGGCCAATGACGGCTGCACAAACTGAAATGGTGATGAAGAAACCCGTCCAATGATATTCTTCAAGAATTAACGCCAGTGGATAACCAGACAATGCTGCGCCCATGTAGGCGAACAAGCCCACGAATCCTGTTGCCGCGCCGGCAGAGTCTTTGTGAGAGCACTCCGCCGCCGCCATACCGATCAGCATTTGTGGTCCAAAGACAAAGAAGCCGATGGAGAACAATCCCGCCGCTTGGAATGCAAAGTTGGTCAGAGGCATCAGCCAAAGCGCAGAGACAGATAAGAAAATCCCAATCGCGAACAGTAAGTTCATTGGCCCACGGTTACCGCCAAAGAGTTTGTCTGAGCCCCAACCCGCAACCAATGAACCAACAAAACCGCCGATTTCAAACATAGACAGAGCAGCGTTGGCGTTAATCAGGCTATAGTGATGCTGCTCGGTCAAGTACAGGTTTCCCCAGTCATTGATTGCGGTACGAACGATGTAAACCAACACATAACTGAACGCGAGCAGCCAGATGTATTTGTTGTTAAATACGTACGATTTCAGAATTTCGCGGTAGGTGAGGCCACGTCCGTAATTTTCTTGCGCAAGTTCTAGCGCGTCGTTGCGCCATTGTCCGACACTTGGTAAACCCATTGTTGTGGGTTTGTCGCGCAATCGCCAACAAACGAATAGACCGAGCAATACCCCGATGATGCCGGGTAGAATAAAGCCTTCACGCCAGCTGTAGTGCAACGTTAAATAGCCCACCCAAATAGGGATCAGCGCGCCACCAACGTTGTGTGCGGTGTTCCAAATGGCCCATAAGAAGCCACGCTCGGAGCGTGAATACCAAGTGGTTAACAGCTTGGAGCATGAAGGCCAGCCCCAGCCTTGGAACCACGCGTTTAAGATCCACAGAGTAATGAAAGCCGCGAGTGAGCTAGAAAAACCGAACGCGATATTGACCAGACCTGTCGCAATCAATCCTAGTCCCATGAAATAACGAGGATTAGAGCGATCCGAAATCGTGCCAGAAATAAACTTCGAGCAGCCGTAGGTGATGTAGAAAAGCGTACCGATAAGACCCAAATCGCCTTTATCTAAGCCAAGATCGGTAATCATCGCTGGTGCGGCGTAGTTAAAGGTCTTACGGGTAAAGTAGAAACCTGCGTAGCCGATGTACATCCCCAACATAATGTGCAAACGCCAATGGCGGTAACGCTGGTCGATTTGCTCGTTGCTTAGACTCGGTTGAGTAAATTTAGGTGAACGTAAAAATCCAAACATCTTGAGTTACACCTTAGGTAAAGTAATGCTGATTTGTGTGCCGATCACTTGATCGCTGGTGGAGTAGATAACCATTTTTCCACCTAACGCGTGCACACGCTCTTGCATGCCGCGAACGCCCATGCCTTTCATACTGTCCTGAACTTTGAAACCGACACCATCATCGTGAATCATCAATGACACCGCCGTTTCTCCAATTGTCAGTTCAATATTGATCAACTGCGCTTCTGCGTACTTGGCAGCGTTATTTAATGACTCTTGGCATAAACGGAATAGGGTTACTTTGAGTGTGTCACTCAGGCTTGTGTAATCGCCTTGCCAGTTCAGTTGAACAGTCGTTCCGTGATTGGCGAATTCCATCTCTCGCGTCAGTTGCTCGACGGATTCTTTCAAGTCCAAATCATCCAGCATTTTGGGTCTTAGCTTGCTCAACAGTCGCTTAGTGGTGTCGTACACGTTGAGCGAAAGCCCTTCGATCATGTCCGCGCAACCAACGCGTGTTTCTGCGTTGTTCACTCGTTTAATGATGTTGGCTTGTGTGCGGATTGCCGTGATGTTCTGTCCGATTTCGTCATGTAGCTCGCGCGCAATATCGCGTCTTACCGATTCTTCCGCTTTGATAAGCTGGCGAGACAAATTCTGATTGCGCGCAAGTTCGCCGCGCAGTTTGTGATTGAGGTCTTTTTGTTTCTGAACCCCTAAGCCGAGCATAATGCCGGTGATGGTTTGCGCCGAGAGAGATAATAACAAATCGGTGATTTCTAGATTTGATACGCCGCTACGAGCCGCAATCAGCGCTATGCTGTTGAGCATGGTGGCGAGCAGAGCACCTTGCCAGCCGTAACGCAGAGCAAGCACGATGATTGGAATCGCCATACAAAATGGCGCAAATCGTTTTAGCTCTTCAGGCAAGCTGGTTTGCACCAAAATACTGCCGATCAAAAGTAGCGCATAAAGCACGATATGACGCACCTGAAATACAACGGCATTACTAAGTAGGAGAGAGCTAAGCGGAGACCAACGACTTTGGAACAAATAACTCCATAACAAGTAGCACATAGGCACCACGAGCAAGCCTCCAGAAATGCTAGCCAGCCATACCATGTAAACCGAAGGAACGTGAAAACCAACGGCCATCACATTAATAAACGCGCTAATGATAATGACTGCGCTCATCACGGCTAAATGGCGGTTTTGGTCTCCGTAGTAGTATTTTTTCGCAATCAGAGTGACCGGGATACTGGCAATGCTCGCAATCAGCACGGTAAGCCACTGCGGTTGACCCAGTAAGATCGCAAGTGCGATGGAAAGTCCCCACTCCGAAAGGTAAATCGTCGGCCAATAAGCGGTGCGAGTGTGCAGGGCGACACCTAATCTTAAAGCGAAAGGAAACAATAAGATCGCCAGTTCGGGAGCATTGACAAAGTAATAGGCAATCACCCATAAGCAGAACCAGGCGCAAGCCATAACAAATAGTCCGCAAATGGTGGTAACAGCGTAAGCTCGCATTAAAAGGACTCTTGAGAAAATAGTTTGGCGAGCTCAACGTTGTTTTTCACGCCGAGTTTGTCGATGGCATTCGCACGATGCACATGCACGGTCTTGTGGCTCAAGCCAAGCTCTGCCGCGACAGACTTTACATCCAACCCGGTCGCAAGTAGCTGACATACCTCGTTTTCACGTTTTGTCAGTTGGCATAGAGAGGTGGTGTTGTCGCTAGGCGTTGCAAGTTTAAGTGCAATATCTGATGTGAGGTAACAGCCGCCAGAAGCACTGGTTCTCACGGCTTGAATAAGTTCGTCTGGGCTACAGCGTTTACTAAGATAGCCTTTTGCACCTAGCTTTAGTGATTTTTCCACCATCGCAGGGGAGTCATGCACGCTAAGCATCACGCAGGCAATGCCAGTTGGTATTTCGCTAAGAAAGTTTAAGCCGCTTTCATCTGGCATGGAGATATCTAGGATGACGACATGAGGGTGTACCGCAGGCAAGCCTTTGCGCGCTTCGGCGACAGAGCCGAATTCACCGACAACGGTAATATCACTTTCTAAATTTAATAATTGTGCGAAACCTGAACGCACGATGACGTGATCATCAACTAGAGCAACATGAATCATTATTACAACCAAATAGAGCAGACGACTAACAACAATAAGCTCCAACAGGAGCCAATAGAAAAACCTTTAATGATACTGAATTGATCAACTCATTTTAATGATCTTGCGCGCTTTACCGAAGTAAAGCGCGCAGAGAAGCTAGGCTTGGTTTTGTGCAAGTTGAAGCTTCTTCGCGTGTCGAATCTTCTTCTCTTCCGCGATAGCGACGAAAGCAAGCAAAACAATACAAATCATGGCGGAGGTATCTAGAGCTGCGAAGGTACCTTTCCAACCAGTTAAGCCGAAGATAGGTGTACCGTCTGCAATCATACCGAGACCAAGTTTCGCGAAGCTGTCACCGATTAGGTAAGCGAATGTACCTTTTACGCCGTCAGCCACACTGATTGCTTTTTTAGGGACAAAACCAACCGCGGCAACACCGATAAGAAGTTGCGGACCAAACACCAAGAAGCCCAATACAAATAGAGAGGCTAAGTACATGAACTCGCTAGTGGCGTGTTGGTAGAACTCAAGCGATACGATGATCAAACCAAGAGATACACAAGCAACCAATGCGCGGCGACCGTTTGCTAGGTCAGACAGGTAACCCCACATCAAAGTACCCACAAGCGCACCGACTTCGAACAGAGTAAAGCCAGAGATTGCCGTTTCTTTTGACAGACCAAGTTCTTGGTACGCGTATACCGTTGACCATTGGTCGATACCGATACGAACGATGTAAAGGAAGATGTTGGCAAAGCAAAGTAGCCAGATAACTTTGTTTTTAAGAACGTATTCAACAAAGATTTCTTTTTTGGTCATCTGGTTTTCTTCAGCGGCGGTGTCTTCTTCACTCACTGCTTCATCGAAAAGTTCTTCTACTTTACCTAGACCGTAAGCTTCTGGAGAGTCGCTACCAAAGCGCATACCGATAAAACCAACGATGATCGCGATGATAGAAGGGAACACGAACATGCCGATTACGTGTCCGTCGAATAGGTAGTTGGCACCGAAAAGAGCAACACCCGCTGCGCCCGCACCACCAACGTTGTGTGACATGTTCCACAAGCCTAGGTAAGAGCCGCGTTTGTTACGAGGTGTCCATTTTGTAATGGTTGAGTAACTAGAAGGGCCACCAGTACTTTGGAAGAAACCACTCAGAGCGTAGAAAGCCACCATCAAGAACAGGCTTGCACTACCGCCGCCCATGCTGAAGCTGAAACCAAGCATTGCAAGACCAGAAAGGATCAGCATAAAAGGGAGGAATTGCTTGGTGTTCTTACCGTCAGCGTAGTAAGAGACAACGGTTTTACCGATGCCGTATGTGATGGAGAAGCCAAGGCCAATAAGACCTAGGTCTGTCATGCTCAAACCGTAAGTTGAGATCATGTCGTTTTGCGCGACATTGAAGTTCTTACGAATCAAGTACATGGTTAGGTAGCCGATAAATACGACCAAGTAAGATTGGATGAACGGTTTAAACCACATCTTTCTTCTAACTTCGACAGGAAGATCGAGGGTCGGCTTCCGCACCTGTTCGAGGAATTTTAACATGATGAACTCTCTTGTAATTGTTTTAGAAACACAACGGAGGCCGTTATGCGCTCTTGTTACCTTTGACTGAGCGGAATTCTAGAGAGTGGTTTTGTGAGGCACATGAGATGGTTGCCTAGATCGGCTAGGAAAAATTCCTAGAAATGCCTAGGAAGGCGGAAAAGCGTGAAAAGAGTCACACAAAATCCTTACTAATTTATGGGTTTTTGACTGGTTTCTTATCGGATTGGAAAGCGTTCAAATGCAAGCAGGTTAATATACGCAAGCTTAGTGCTGACAAGGGGTGAGTACGTTTGGTTGGAAGAATAGTGTCTCGTTGCTAGCTATCAATCGCGAATGAGAAACAAACAACAGAGACCCAGAGGTCTCTGTTAGAAATATTAGGAATTCGGCTAGGTTGACGTGTTAAGGCGCAGGGCTGTATAGACGCGGCGAGCCGTATTTTGGCAAGTGAATTAGGTTCAAATGGTTTCTTCTTGCCCATTCGACGGTTAACGCTGTCGGTGCAGATAAGCAAACCAGAGTGGGGATACGCGCGCGAACGGCTTTGTGGATCAACTCTAAGCTGCAACGGCTTGTCATGATTGCGAAGCCACTTTGAGGTTCGATGTGATTGTTGGCCAATGCGCCAATCAACTTATCTAGCGCGTTGTGACGGCCGATGTCCTCTCGGCACAACTTGATGTTGCCTTGTAAATCTGAAAATAAAGCGGCGTGTAGCGCGCCAGATTCACGTGCGGCTTCTTGATGCAGTGCGACTTTGTCTCGCAGCCCTTCGAATACATCGGAGCGCGGAGGAAGAGACGGTGTTAGCGGTGCTAAATCAGGCAAAGCTTGTTCCAGAGCCTCGACGCCACAAATGCCGCATCCGGTTGTGCCTGCAAGATTCCGACGTTGTGTTTTTAGCGCCCAGAAAGCGCGGTTGCTGATTTCTACTTCCGCATAATGAGATTCGTGATCGCCACCAATTTCAATGTCTTTGATCTCTTTGAAGTCGTGGACGATGCCTGTGCTTAGGCTAAACCCTTTCACAAAGTCTTCCAGATGGCCTGGCGTCACCATCATGACCGCTTGGCTAATGCCGTTATAGCTGATAGCTAAAGCTGACTCACTCGCCAGCGACATTTGTTGCACTGGGCGGCCATCAATCAATTCTCGGTAATTGAACGCACTTGGTTGAGGTGGTGCTTGATTGAAATCGGACAGTTCAAAATAAGATTGAGTAGTACATCTCATGAAATCACCTCATAAGCCGTTATGTATGCCAAAAATTGACGTGTGGATTCTTGTTATCGATTAAATATGTTTTTTGCTTCTGCGAAGCACTGATCGGTTAGCGCGGAGAAGGGTTCTTGTTTTCGCTTTAACAAACCTAGCGGGGCGTGAACGGCGGCTTCTTCGATAGGGATAATGCGAAGCGTATCGTTCAACTCTTCTAATCCACAGTTCAGCGGCATAATGGCGCAACAAAGGCCACTGGTTACTGCTTGGATCAAGTGAAAGGTGGAGTTACTTTCAATGACGGTTTGCGGAACCAGCCCTTTACTCACAAAGCTAAGATCAATGGAGTGGCGATAGTGCATACCCTTTGAAAGCAGCCCTAGCGGAATGTTATTGAGTGACTCCCACAACACTTCAGATTCGGCAAAATCAAAATGACGCTCATCGAATAAAACGCCAAGTTTGGTTGAATCTAGCTCGATAACATCGAAGTAAGCGGTGTTAACTTGATCGACATAACACATCCCCAAATCCAGTTGATTGCGATTGAGTTGGTCTATGATCTGCTCGGTCGTCATGGAGAGTATTTGAAAGCGTAACTCAGGGAACTGTTGAGCTAATGGTTTGAGCAATTGCATAGGGTTTTGGCTGGCGAGTGGCACCATTCCAAGCCGAAGTGAACCGACCAACTGACCACGGCAGTTAGCAGCCTCGGCTTGCAGTCCATCATGAGCGGCTAAGACGGTTTTCGCCCAAGCTAAAATGCGTTCTCCTGCTTCAGTAAACCCTTCAAATCTTTGACTTCTTTGGATTAATTCGAGATCGAGTTCTTCCTCTAAGCTTCGGATTCTCATGGACAAGGTAGGCTGCGTAATGTGGCACAATGCGGCGGCTTGACCAAAGTGTTTGGTCTGTTCAAGTGCGATGAGATATTTAAGTTGTTTGATATCCATAATGGCTTGTTAACCTTGCGTTGTGAGTCACATGTACGGGGAACTCCCTAAAAAGGGCACAGCACTACCGTACTTTTTAAGCGCTGGAGCGTTTTAACTGGGGAATGAAAAACCAAAACCAAGTCAAGAATAAAACCACACTCAAAATTGATCTGAATCAAGGCTATTCCTGATATTAATTAGGGTCAAATTTAAAGTATCTATAGTGTGATAGATACTATCTATTATCAAGAGGGCCGATTTTATTGAGTTCGTTAAGCGAACTAGGTGGAATCGAATGGGAAAACGATTAACCTCATAAATTGTATTGATTAAAAATGTGATGACCGTCAGTGGAAAAATTCGTCATAGATTTTGTTTATCACTCGGTCAGGATTATCAATTGGACGCATATTGAATAACGACTTAATCTTTGATTTAGATCAAGACGCAACAATGCACATTGAATCTAACAGTCTTAGAAACAGTAGGCGGGTATCCGATATCAAGAATCTAGATAAGTAAACGCTCGGACAAGCGAGAGCATGTTGAGTGGTTACTTATTTGGATTAAAAAATACATGGATTAGAAACTAAGCCCTTCAATACTTCCGCATTATCTCAATAAATAACGCGCTTGTTTTCACGGGCACCCTGCTTGCTGGTATATCTGCGAGGAGTAAAGTCGTGAGCCAAAAAGAACAAATAAAAACATACAAAGGTCCAGCTGGTGGTTGGGGTGCACTGAAAGCGGTAACCAGAAGTTGGTGGGGCAGTGAAAATGCAGTTAAAAACATTCGCACTATGCTCAAAACCAACCAAAATGGCGGTTTCGACTGCCCGGGATGTGCATGGGGTGAGTCGCCAGATAGCGGTAAAGTCAATTTCTGTGAGAATGGCGCGAAAGCGGTAAACTGGGAGGCGACCAATCGTCTGGTTGATCCTGAGTTTTTTGCCAATCACAGCGTTTCTTCTCTCTTAACGCAAACTGATTACTGGTTGGAATACCAAGGCCGTATCACGCACCCAATGCGATACGATGCAGAATCCGATCACTATGTGCCAGTCTCTTGGGATGAGGCTTTTGCACTTGTCGCGAAGCATCTCAATCAATTGGATTCACCGCACCAAGCGGAGTTTTATACCTCTGGTCGTGCAAGCAACGAAGCGGCGTTTTTGTATCAGCTATTTGTCCGCGCATTCGGTACCAATAACTTTCCAGATTGTTCCAACATGTGTCACGAAGCCAGTGCAATAGGGATGAAAGACACCATTGGTGTTGGTAAAGGCACAGTGATCTTTGATGATTTTGAAGAAGCTGATGCGATTTTCGTGATTGGTCAAAACCCGGGCACGAACCACCCACGAATGCTTGAACCTCTGCGCGAAGCGGTGAAACGTGGTGCACAGGTTATCTGTCTAAACCCGCTGAAAGAGCGCGGATTAGAGCGTTTCCAAAACCCACAAATGCCGATTGAGATGTTGAGTAATGGCTCAGAGCCTACAAACACGGCGTACCTGCGTCCTGCTTTGGGCGGAGACATGGCAGTATTTCGTGGCATCGCGAAATTCTTGTTGCAATGGGAACGCGAGGCATTGCAAAACGGTGGAAAAGCGGTATTTGATCGTGAATTCATCAAGCAACACACAACAGGTATTGATGAGTATTTGGCTGAAGTGGACGCAACCTCTTGGGAACACATCGCGGAACAATCGGGTCTTGATTTAAGTGAAATCGAGATGGTGGCGAGCATGTATCGACGTGCAGAACGTGTGATCATGTGTTGGGCGATGGGGTTGACTCAGCATCGTCACTCTGTACCAACCATTAAAGAAGTCGCAAACGTGCAAATGTTACGAGGTAACGTTGGTAAGCCGGGCGCGGGTCTTTCACCAGTACGTGGTCACAGTAACGTTCAGGGCGACCGTACGATGGGCATTGATGAAAAACCTTCAGATCTGTTGTTGGATCGCATTGAAAGTCGATTTAACTTTGCCGTCCCGCGCGGTGAAGGCCACAACACTGTGCAAGCCATTAAAGCGATGGAAGAAGGGCAAGCGAAAGTATTTATCGGTTTGGGCGGTAACTTTGCACAAGCAACGCCAGACACAGAACGTACGCACAACGCGATGCGAAACTGTAATTTAACCGTACACATTTCGACGAAGTTAAATCGTTCTCACCTTGTCACAGGTAAAGATGCGCTTATTCTTCCGTGCTTAGGCCGTACCGAGATTGATCAGCAAGCAACTGGCCCACAAGGCGTGACGGTTGAAGATACTTTCAGCATGGTGCATATCTCATTTGGTCAGCTAAAACCGCGTTCGGAGCATTTGCGTTCAGAACCAGCGATTATTGCCGGTATTGCCAATGCTACACTCGGGGCAAAACCAATTGATTGGTTGTGGGCGATTGAAGATTACGACCGTATTCGCGATTTGATTGCCGACACGATTCCGGGCTTTACCGACTTTAACCATAAGCTTAAACACCCGGGTGGATTCCACTTGGTAAACCCAGCTGCTGAGCGTCGATGGAATACACCAAGCGGCAAAGCACAGTTCAGCTCTAGCGAGTTGCCGAAGCAGTTGATCAGCGAAGCGATACTCGAAAAAGGCCAAAAGCCAGATTTGATCTTGCAAACCATGCGCTCACACGACCAATACAATACGACACTTTACGGTTTGAATGACCGTTATCGTGGAGTATTTGGTATGCGCGAAGTGCTGTTTATCAATGAAGCGGATATTCGTAAACTCGGTTTTGAACCGGGCGACAAAGTGGACATGGTGTCATTGTGGGAAGATGGCGTTGAGCGCCGTGTGAGCGGATTTACGCTTGTTGCCTATGATGTACCAGCAGGTCAGGCGGCGGCTTACTATCCAGAAACAAACCCATTAGTTCCTTTGGACAGTTATGGGGATAGAACGTTTACGCCAACCTCTAAGTTTATTGCGATAAAATTGGAAAAATCGACATCCGATAAGATCGCTTTGGTGGAAGCGGAATAGTGACCAAACCGGCACAACGACATTTCCGATAAGCAAACGGCTGATATTAATTATCAGCCGTTTTTAATTGCGCTCAGTCTGCATTTAGTGCGCATAGCTTGTGTATAATGTTAATGACATTATGCTGCTCGATAATAGACAGATAAGGCCGATTTGAATCTAATTTCAAGTAGTAAAACTAATAAGAAGATGCTTATGACCTTGAAAAATATAATTAAATTAACAATCAGTCACTTAGTGGCAGTTTCTATTGGCATTGCGATAGGTATCTATACTTTACCGATCCTTATTGCACCACCTGCGCCGACCGATGAACAAGTTGCTAAGAGCAAGCAAGGTGCAGAATACAGCGCAGTGTTTAAGAGGGAACTCAAAGGTAGCGACGCTTTTCATTGGGGAGAGGGAGAAATTCATTTGAGTTCTGAAGTCATTACGTTGGTAGGAAAACTCGCTCCCGGACCAGACTATAAACTCTATCTATCTCCTAAGTTTGTCGAAACGGAACAAGAGTTTAATGACCTTAAATCTGAGATGAGCTTAATTGGTGATGTCAAAACGTTCGATAACTTCGTTGTTGAGGTTCCTCAAAGCACTTCAATTTCTGAATACAATACGGTTGTTGTATGGTGCGAGACATTCGGTGAGTTCATTACTTCGGCAAAGTATCAATAAACCTTAGCAGTAGAGTAAAAGGCTTTTCTTTTCACTTTACGCTAGGATGTTGTTTCGCATCATTAGAAGGCAAAGACTCTTAAACATTCTAAATTTAAGAGTCTTTGTTTAGAGTTATTGACAGAACCATTCGACTTGTAAGTCGTTTGCACCTTTCAGGCTACGTTCTGGAAAAACAAGATTTCGAACTATTTAGAGTTATTCTCTGTTTGGCTTGTTTCGTTCGATGACGCTAATCGCAATGGCTAAAAATAGAATATCTTTTACTAAAAAGAAGTTTGTCACCAAAACCCCATCAGACACTTTCCATGTATTCGGTGTTGTAATTAGAAAGCTGAGTGTCGCAAGAAAAATAATTGCGGCGGCTATGCCAGAAAAATAAGCGACTCGTGTGTTTTTAAGGCCAACGATTAATCCAATAGCGACAATGATTTCTGTTGCGCCAATGATGTTTGATACGGTTTGAACTGACATCACATCATACAACCAACTCATCAGAAAATGATTTTCAACGAGCGGTTGTATAAGCTTGGCCTCTGTAGGTGTGAATTTATAAATACCAATCCATATTAGAACTAAAGAAACGCCGAAAACTCCGATAAGATATCCAATTGAGTCACATTGATGATGGCTTTTTACGTTTTGCATAATTAACTACATTCTCCTGTTTGTTAGCGCTTCCAACAAGACCTATAAGGTTGGTAGAAAATTTCATAGGTTTTTTCGCTCAAACAGATATTAAAAATCACGTGATACAGAATTACGTGTTTGATAGAACTTAAGGATATTTCGTGGAAGTTAAAATTTTTCAGGTTGACTCGTTTACATCAGAGGTTTTCAAAGGTAATTCCGCGGGTGTTTGTATCACAGAGTCAAGCCTTGATGAGGAAACGATGTTGGCCATCGCGGCCGAGATGTCGTTATCTGAAACGGCATTTCTGTCACTCAATACAATGCAACTTCGTTGGTTTACACCGAGGACGGAAGTTGCTTTGTGTGGACACGGCACACTTGCAACGGCGCACGTTCTGAAAGAGCAGGGGTTATATAATACTGGAGATACGATTGAGTTCGTTACGCTATCTGGGGTTTTAACTGCACAACTCGATCATGAAGAAATTCATTTGGTGTTTCCTGCGCCAACTTTAGATATGAGAGCGAGTATTAACAAAGACTTACTTCATGGCTTGGGGCTAGATGCCGCCAATGTAGTCGCCTACGGTCAGTTTGATAATAAGCAGTTGATCGTCATTAATGATGAATTTGTGCTTGAACAGCTCGACCCTGATTTTGGTGCGCTGCTTAAACAAAAAGGCCGTGGCGTCGTCATCACTGCTCAATCAAGCACTGACGCCGATTTTGTCTCTCGATACTTCGCGCCTTGGGTAGGTGTTAATGAGGACCCAGTTACAGGCTCTGCACATTGCGCTTTATGTGTTTACTGGGCTAAAGAGCTCAACAAAAAGCAACTGAAAGGCTTCCAAGCCTCCAAGAGAAGTGGGGTCGTCCATACAGAGTTGTTAAGCACTGAGCACGTTAAGCTTTCTGGAAATGCAGTAACGATATTGCGAGGATATATGAGAATCGCGTAGCGGTCCTTGTGGGAATGATTTTATTTTCGTGTTACCCAATGCTCAATAGTGAAGACGCTTGAATGCTGCTTATTTAAGTGGCTGATTTTTTTTTGTAAAAACACCCCTGGCACGGTGGTGTATAACGATTGGAGAGTTATATGAAAACTATCGGTCTTCTAGGTGGTATGAGCTGGGAGTCGACGCTTAGTTATTACAAATTGATCAACGAAGGAGTCAAAGAGGCGTTAGGCGGCCTAAATTCCGCAAAAATTTGTATGTATAGCGTGAATTTTTCGGAGATAGAGAAACTTCAACATCAAGGTAAATGGGAAGAAACGGCAAGCATTATATCTGATGCTGCATCTTTAATAGAAAAAGGGGGCGCTGACTTCATTCTTATTTGTACTAACACAATGCACAAAGTTGCGCCTCAAATTGAAGCCAGTATTAATATCCCCATACTACATATCGCAGACGCGACTGCTGAGTTACTTCGTGAGAAAGGGGTTCAAAAGGTCGGACTCCTTGGTACTCAATTCACAGTGGAGCAAGACTTTTATAAAGGAAGGCTTTCCGACCGTTATGGGCTTGATGTCGTCATTCCCGATCAAGACGACCGCTCTAAAGTACATAACATTATTTATAAAGAGTTATGCCAAGGTGAAATCAAAGAGGAGTCAAGGACGATATACTTGCAAATTATTGAAAAACTAAAAGAGCACGGAGCTGAAGCTGTGATTCTCGGGTGTACTGAAATTGCCTTACTTGTAAACCAAAGTCACACCGATGTTACACTACTTGATACCACTTCTATCCATGCTCAAGCAGCAGTCCGTTTGGCAATTGAAGGTGAATGATCTACGCTTTCTTTCCTGCAAAAAAAGAGAAAACCAAGCACGTGGTTTTCTCTTTTTTATTATCAAGTTATAAGCGAGCAAATTTGAGAGTTCTGTATCCACCAATCAAGTTGCGGGCTTTGTAACCATTGTTGACCAGCTGACGGTATGCTACGTTACCGCGTAACCCAACTTGACAGTAAATCACGATCTCTTTGTCTTTAGGAAGTTCGTGCATGCGACGACGTAGTTGATCGACAGGAATATTAATTGCACCTTCAAGATAACCAACGGACTCCAATTCACCAGGATTACGAACATCAAGTAACAGTTGGTCTTCTGTCAGTGAATCCATTTCATCATAATGAATCGCGGTCGCATCGCCTTTGATGATGTTATTTGCCACAAACGCCGCTTGGTTAATTACATCTTTAGCAGAGCCATAAGGTGGCGCGTAAGTTAGCTCGAGGTGTTGCAGTTGCTCTACCGTCATACCAGCACGCTGAGCAACTGCCATTACGTCGATACGTTTATCAACACCGTCTTTACCTACTGCTTGCGCACCTAATATTTTACCTGTTACTGGATCAAACAGCATTTTGAATGACACGGTTTCTGCACCTGGGTAGTAACTCGCGTGACTTGCTGTATGCACATACACTTTTTCATAAGCGATGTTTTCACGTTTCAGCTGTTTCTCGTTTTTACCAGTAGAAGCGACGGCTAAATCAAAAATCTTACAGATCGCCGTGCCTTGCGTACCTTGGTAAGTTTCTTGGCGGCCAAGCATGTTGTCTGCTGCCATTCGGCCTTGGCGGTTTGCCGGGCCCGCAAGTGGCACTAGAGTTTGCTCGCCAGTCACAAAGTCTTTCTCTTCTACCGCGTCGCCGACAGCGTAGATCGAAGGATCGCTGGTTTGCATGTATTCATTGGTATAAATACCACCAAGAGCGCCGATTTCTAAGCCAGCTTCTTTTGCTAATTTGGTCTCGGGGCGAACACCAATTGCCATAATCAAAATATCGGTGGTGAGTCTTTCACCGTTGTTTAGTGTTAATTCCAATTCACCTTCTAGATGTTGGTGTTTTTCGCTCTCACCAGAGTCGAAACTTGCCACGTGCTCGTTAGGTACGAATTTCACCGACTCAAGTGCGACGCCAAGTTTAAGGTCGATGCCTTTCTCACGAATTTCAGCATGTGCGAAGCCAGCCATTTCACGGTCAACGGGCGTCATCACTTGATCCGCCATTTCAACTAATGTGGTTTTTATGCCTAGCTGGTGGAAGGCTTCCATCATTTCCAAACCGATAAAACCACCACCAACGACCGTAGCGTGTTCAACTTTGTTGGTTTCGATCGTTTTAATGATGCGATCCATATCTGGAATATTGCGCAGCGAGTGTGTTAACGGGTTATCAATACCCGGAATAGGCGGCACAACTGGACCTGCGCCAGGGCTAAGTAGAAGAAAGTCGTAGCTCTCTTGGTATTCCGAGCCATCAAGCAAATTGTTAACCGTAACCGTTTTGTCTTGACGGTTAATAGAAACCACTTCGTTCATCACACGGACATCAACATTGAAACGCGCTAGAAAGCTCTCAGGCGTTTGAAGAAGCAGTTTGCTGCGCTCTTGGATATCGCCACCAATGTGATAGGGTAAGCCACAGTTTGCAAATGACACAAATGGACCGCGTTCAAACATAATGATTTCTGCGTCTTCACTAAGACGACGAGCGCGAGCTGCTGCAGATGCACCGCCAGCAACCCCACCAATAATCACGATTTTGCTCATGGATTTCTCCTGCTGAATGATCGAAAACGCCTACACCTTACTTAAATAAATTAGCTGAGTCTAATGTTATTTAATCTACATTAGCATTGACTTAATAATATTAATTAGTAATATCTAATAAAATGTAATGTAGTAATGAAGAGGCATAAGAATGGGCGACAGTATGCTACAAAGTGCGACCGAAGCGAGTGAGCTGCTTAAAATTATGGCTCATCCAGAGCGCCTAATCGTGATGTGTAAGCTGATTGAAGGTGAGAAAGGGGTCGGTGAACTGTTTGAAGGTTCATCATTAAGCCAATCTGCTTTTTCACAACATCTCACCGTATTGAGAAAGCACGACATCATTAAAGCTAGGAAGGTTTCTCAGCAGGTATTCTATTCAATTTCTGATGAAAGAGTTGGTCCGCTGGTCGAAGCGTTTAAGCAAGTTTTCTGTAAGTAATTAGTTTGGCGGATGCTATGTTTGAAGTTCCTTGGATGTCGCTGTTGGGCGGCATAATAGTTGGCGTATCAGCGATAACACTGATGCTATTTACTGGCAAGACTGCTGGGATCAGTGGGATCTTAAACGGTGCCGTTGAGAGCGCAGACCGCGTTTGGCGAATTGTTTTTTTAATTGCGATGGTATTAGGTGGCTTGTTTGCTGTTTATGTTCTTGGCGGGCATGTACCAGATCAGTACAGCGGTTCTCTTATTTTAGTTATCGTTGCTGGCTTGTTAGTCGGTGTTGGTACGCGTATCGGCAATGGTTGTACTAGTGGCCATGGCATTTGTGGAATAGGGCGTTTCTCAATCCGTTCTGTGGTCGCGACGTGTACTTTTATGGCCACAGCCATGTTAACCGTCTTGCTAGTATCGTGAGGAATAGTGTCGTTATGAAAACTCACGTAATGAAAAGTATTAAGCAAATGTCCGTTGTTGCATTTTCTGGTGTGCTCTTTGGTATTGGTATGGTGGTCTCTGGTATGGCAGATCCGGCAAAAGTGATCGGCTTTCTTGATATTACCGGTTCATGGGACCCAAGCTTAGCCTTCGTTATGGGCGGAGCACTTGTTGTGTTCGTTCCTGCTTATCTTTTATTAATAAAGCCAAGAAGCGAATCTGTGTTTGGTGATGAGGTTGTCTGTCCGACTTCTAAAACGATAGACAAAAAGTTAGTCGGTGGTGCAGCACTGTTTGGTATTGGTTGGGGCTTACTGGGTGTGTGTCCTGGTCCTGCGGTTGCCAGCCTTTTTACTGGCAACACACAAGTTCTGCTCTTTATAGCGGCAATGTTGGTTGGGTCATTCACCGCTAAAAGAGTGGTTCGTCAATAAAGAAAGTACTTCAACGTTAAAAAGAGTACTTAAACGCTAAAAAGTGAGTGTCGTAGAAACCGGGCAATGGTCACTCAGTTTATAGTCGAGTACATCTTGTGTTTTGAAAACGGTTTGAACACCAGACGACGCCTTTAAATCACCACTCGCAATGATGTGGTCTATCACCGAGCGGAATTGGTGGGTTTTATTCGGATTACGATTAGAGCGCACTTTACATTCCGCTTTAGTGTCTTTAGTCACTAGCTTTGCACTAGTATTGTCCGATATCACGTCCCACAACCAATCTCCTTGATAACCCAAGTTGTGGTTAAAGTCGCCAAGCACGACATAATGTTGTTTGTTGTCCTCGCGCGCCTTTATCCACTTAGCTAGTGCCTGTCCTTGTTGTTTCACTATCTTACAATCGCGGTTATTACGATACGCGCCACTGCAACCCGCTTTCAGATGTACAGAGAGTAGGTGAGTCTCGTTTTCTTGGTTTGGATTTAAAACAAGGTAGCTCGCGAAGCGAAGCTTGCTGTTGCCTCGTGTGATAGAGAAGTCTGGCTTGTCTAATACGCTTACGCCATTGCGCACGGCAAAGCCTGTGTATTGGTTGGTGTCGTTAAACTGAAGGTGTCGGTTGGAGGCGTTTGAACGATCGGAAAGATAAATAGTGAAGTCATTGCCAACGGCTTTTTGGATGGCAGCAGCACTTTCGACTTCTTGAAAAGCAAAAATGTCGGCTTGTGTTTTATCCACATAGTGGGTCAGCTTTTCAAAATCTTGTGGTGTTCTCGACACTTTTCCACCATCTATAGATAACCATTCTATGTTCCAACTGGTTAGATTGATGGAGTTTTGAGCAAATGAAAGAGAACTAAAAAGTAATATTAACGTAACAAAAAGTGATCGCATTTTGGCCTGTTGCACTCCTATCTTTTAGCGTATTCCTTTCCATCCTTTATCCTACAAGACCTCCAAAAATAGCAAGTAGATTTAGTACCAATTTTGCAATTTTCATGGTTTTCTTCGCAACTGAGATCAACGCCAATAAGATCGATTTCTTCTTGTTCGCTAGCCAATCTTTATTGATCAAAATCAATGTTTTCGAGTGGTGCTTCTCGTTAAATACGCCACAATATATTGTGTTGCCAGAATAAAAAATGACCCCATATAGTGTGTTTGTGGATAACTCTGTGAGTATGCTCGGGTAAGGAGAACAAAGTGAAACCAATCGTAATCAAACGCGACGGATCAAGAGCTCCGTTCAACAGGGATCGTATCCAAGCAGCAGTTGAAGCAGCAGCGGAAAACAAAGATAAAGATGTCGCTATTTATGCTCTTAATGTGGCTCTTGCTGTCGAGTTACAGTTAAGAGAACACGATGAAGTTCACATCCATGAGATTCAAGACTTAGTCGAAAATGAACTCATGCAAGGTCCTTACAAAGCCCTAGCGCGTTCTTACATTGAATATCGCCACGATCGCGACATCGCTCGTGAGAAGCAAAGTGCACTAACTCGCGAAATCGAAGGTTTGATTGAAGAAAGTAATCTGGATCTAATCAACGAGAACGCGAACAAAGACGGCAAAGTAATTCCGACTCAACGTGACTTGTTGGCTGGTATCGTAGCGAAACACTACGCGAAGACGCACATTCTTCCTCGCGATGTGGTTCAAGCGCACGAAGTGGGTGACATTCACTACCACGATTTAGACTACGCACCGTTCTTCCCAATGTTTAACTGTATGCTTATCGATCTTAAAGGCATGCTGACGCATGGTTTTAAAATGGGTAACGCTGAGATTGATACGCCAAAATCAATTTCGACTGCAACAGCGGTAACAGCGCAAATCATTGCTCAAGTCGCGAGCCACATTTACGGCGGTACAACCATCAACCGTATTGATGAGGTTCTAGAACCGTACGTAATCACAAGCTACGAGAAACACCTAGAGATCGCAAAAGAGTGGAACATTGCTGAGCCAGAAGAGTTCGCAAAAGCACGCACTGAGAAAGAGTGTTACGACGCGTTCCAATCTCTAGAGTACGAGGTAAACACGCTACACACGGCGAACGGTCAAACACCATTCGTTACGTTTGGTTTTGGTCTTGGTACAAGCTGGGCATCACGCCTTATCCAGAAATCGATTCTGAAGAATCGTATTGCAGGTCTAGGCAAGAACCGTAAAACAGCGGTATTCCCTAAACTTGTATTCGGCATCAAAGATGGTTTGAACCACAAATCAGAAGATCCAAACTACGACATCAAGCAACTTGCGCTTGAGTGTGCGTCTAAGCGTATGTACCCAGACATTCTTAACTACGACAAAGTAGTGGAAGTAACCGGTTCATTCAAAACGCCAATGGGTTGCCGTAGCTTCCTTGGTACTTACGAAGAAAACGGTGAGCTGATTCACGAAGGTCGTAACAACCTTGGCGTCGTGAGCTTGAACCTTCCTCGTATCGCTATCCGTGCAAACGGAAGCGAAGAGAAATTCTACGAGCTTCTAAATGACCGCCTACGTCTTGCTCGTAAAGCACTAGAGACACGTATCTCTCGCCTTGAAAACGTGAAAGCACGTGTGGCCCCAATCCTATACATGGAAGGCGCATGTGGTGTTCGCTTGAAAGCAGACGACTCAATCGCAGATATCTTCAAGAACGGTCGTGCGTCTATTTCTCTTGGTTACATCGGTGTACACGAGACAATTAACGCACTATTCGGTACAGAAGCGCACGTTTATGATGACGCTGTTTTGCGTGAAAAAGCGGTCGCGATCATCAAGCATCTAAAAGATGCTGTGAATCAATGGGCTGACGAAACAGGTTATGGCTTCAGCTTATATGCAACGCCAAGTGAAAACCTATGTAGCCGTTTCTGCCGCATCGATGCGAAAGAGTTCGGCGTAATTGAAGGCGTAACAGACAAAGGTTACTACACCAACAGCTTCCACCTAGATGTTGAGAAGAAGGTGAACCCATACGACAAGATCGACTTTGAGATGCCTTACCCAGAAATCTCAAGCGGCGGCTTTATCTGTTACGGCGAGTTCCCGAACATGCAACGTAACGTTGAAGCACTAGAAAACGTATGGGACTACAGTTACACCCGAGTGCCTTACTACGGTACAAACACGCCAATTGATGAGTGCTACGAGTGTGGCTACAACGGCGAGTTTGACTGTACAAGTAAAGGCTTCACTTGCCCAAGCTGTGGTAACCATGACTCAACTAAAGTATCAGTAACACGTCGAGTTTGTGGCTACCTAGGCAGCCCAGATGCACGCCCGTTTAACTTCGGTAAGCAAGAAGAAGTGAAGCGCCGAGTTAAACACCTGTAAGGTTTACTACCACTCGTTTTAACACTTTGAAAATCAACTTTAAACAGGTTGATTTTCTCTTTCGCGATAACACAGAGACGCATTATGAATTACCACCAATACTATCCAATTGACGTTGTTAACGGACCGGGTACGCGCTGCACGCTGTTTGTGTCGGGTTGTGTGCATCAGTGCCGTGGGTGTTATAACCAGTCGACGCAACGTTTGGATTCTGGTGTACTTTTCACGCAAGAAGCGGAAGACAAAATCATCGCTGACTTAAACGACACGCGTATCAAACGCCGTGGCTTGTCGTTGTCGGGTGGAGATCCGCTTCACCCTGCTAATGTGCCTCATATTTTGAAGATAGTGAAAAGGGTGAGAGAGGAGTGCCCAGGTAAAGACATTTGGGTTTGGACTGGCTACACGCTGACGGAACTGAATAACGCGCAAAGGGAAGTGGTGCAATACATCGATGTTTTGATTGATGGTAAGTTTGAACAAGACAAGAAAGACCTCAATCTCGAATGGCGTGGCAGTTCAAACCAAATCATTCATCGCTTTACGGACATCTAATCAAGCATTCTCCGCACATAAAAAGGGCTCACGCGTGCATAACGGGTGAGCCCTTTTGGTGTGAGTTCGTTAATGTCTTTTTGGTTACGCCGTCACCGATTGGTCATCTTCAACCATATTATTTATCCAACGTTTAGATTGAATACGGTAAGTCGTCAGTACGCCTTTCACTAACTCTTCCGCGAGCAGAGACATCAAGACAAAATGCAAAGGCAGCCCTAACACCATGCCTGTGTAATAAGTAAGGGGGATGCCAATAGCCCACTGACCGAACGTGTCGATGAAAATGCTATAGCGAATATCAGCGCCACTCTTTAGTACGCCGCCAATCCCAACCATGTTAAACACCCTCAAAATCATACCTAGCGCCATGACTAAACATACGTTAAGTGCCATGTCTGCATCGGTTAACGGGCTCAGTACCAATAGGTGATGAATCATGGGCGAGCTCAACCACACTAGGAAAAACAGCAAGGTGGCTAAGATTGCGCTGGTTAACACATACCACCACGCCGTTTTCTCGACTCGGTCATAATGTTTTGCACCAATATCATTCCCAAGAAGAACGGATGCAGCGACCGCAAATCCCATAAAGGTTGAAATCAGTACCCCTTCAATCGGTGATAAGAATGAGATGATCGCCAGTTCTGAAACGCCCAATTGACCATAGATGATGCTGTAAACGATCAATCCACCAGTCCAAAGCGCATCGTGGACCAACATGGGTAAAGAAACCTTAAAGTACTTTTTTCGATACTGTTTTAAGCGGCCTTGTACCCAATCGAACTTAGTCGGAATTAGGTAAGCATATCGTTTGTAGAAAAAATAAATCAAGACGGCGGTTTGGAAAAATCGAGAAACAAAACTACCTACGGCTGCACCAAATACGCCCCATTGAGGGAAACCAAATAAACCAAAAATCAAAACATAATTAAGCGCGACGTTAACGACAATGGCGGAGATACTAACGTTGGTTGCCAGTTTGGTTTGGCCCACGGAGCGCAATACCGCTTCAATCGGTACTACTATCGCCGTAGCAATGAGGCTAAAGCCCGTAACCACAAGATAATCACGTGCATAAGTGACGTATTCAGGATCGTCTGACATAAAAGAGACGATCTCTTCATCAAAAATCGCATAAAGAACGATAAACGGCAGCGTCACCAAAATGGAAATAAACCAAGATTGCGCCAACGTTCTGCGAATTCCGGCTAGGTTTCCTGAGCCGTAGTATTGCGAAGCAAGTACGGTAACTGCACCGCACAGGCCAAAGACAACCGCTAGGTTGAAGAAAAAGATACGATTTCCAACTCCAACTGCTGCCGTTGCAGATTCTCCGAGTAGGCTTACCATGAAAATATCCACGACGCCGAGCAAAGCAAAAAGCATGGACTGAAGTGAAACAGGTAGGCCAATCGTAATCAGCTTTTGCCAAAATGCTTTATCGATGTATTCGCGTGTTAAGAGCATCGCATTTCTCCTTAAAGATTAATGCGAGTAGTTTATCCTCATGATTTGGCGGTGTATTTTTCAAAGGAATCCAAAACCTTTGTAAAACTCTCTACTAACGCACATGTGAGCCAATAAATCATGGAAGATAAACAAGAACGCTACGCGATTTCAGAAAAAACTTATCAAGAGTTTATTGATCACAGTCGAGTATTAGCACTTGAGGAGAGAGGCATTGTGCAGTGCGGCATTGCCACTTGTCGTGACTTCTTCTCTGTTTATCGTAAAAACCAAAAGAAACACATGCTGCTCTATACGGTGCGTGGTAAAGGGTGGCTAGAGAGTGGGACTTATCGATACGATTTGGAACCGGGCTCGTTGATTACAGTACCCGCAGGTGTTGAAAACGGTTTTGGTATAGAAGAAGAACCTTGGCAGATCGCGTGGCTTTTTCTTGCTCCTGATAGAGAGTGGCCGATATTAGAATGCGATGTTCGCTACCAGCTTTCATCTACACCTGAAGTGATGTATGCATGTATCCAAACGTTACTACGCAGCATTAACCTTCCAATCGATTATGGTGGTGCGGTAGGTGAGCATAGTGTGGCTCAGTTAGAGCTGATGTTAAACATGCCGCCCTCAGAGTCGATATCACGCAGCCAATTGAGGCTTCGGCGTGTATTTGACCTTGTCCAACGTCAGCTCCATAAGGATTGGAGCGTTGAGCAGGTGGCGGCTCTATATCCATGTTCGGAGCCTCATTTGCATCGACTGACTCAAAAGCAGTTTGGTCGAAGCCCAATGGCACATTTAACGCGTATGCGCATGGAATATGCTGCTAGGTTACTTCGTTCAACAGAATGGCCAATTCAGCATATTGGAGAAATAGTCGGATATCCGACCAGCGCTAACTTTAGTACACGTTTTAAAGCGTGGTCGACCATGACACCAAGAGAGTTTAGAAAAAACGGTAGAGTGGATTGGTACAACGAGGAGTGAATCGTTCTTTTTCTGAACGATAGAGCGCACAAAACTCACCGCAATCCAGAATTTTGTTCTCTAATTGATGAAATAAGTGAAAAATCATTTCGTCATTTTTTGCGATGGTGTTAACGTGAGGTTCGGTACTTGAATTTCAAAGGGTTATGACTTTCATGTTTTCTAATCTCCCAACTCCCGTATTAGATCCTATTTTATCTCTATCCGTTGCATACCGTAACGATGAACGTCCAAACAAGGTTGACCTTGGCATTGGCGTATACAAAAACAGCGCAGGCGAAACGCCGATTATGAAAGCCATTCAAATGGCGCAGGATGTCGTTGTTGAAACTCAAAAAACCAAGTCTTATGTTGGTCTTGCAGGTTGCGAAGAATTTAATAAAAGCATGATCGATTTGCTACTGACGGGAACGTCTGCAATGGATCGTGTTGCAGCTATTCAAACGCCAGGTGCAAGTGGTGCGCTGCGTATGCTCGGTGATCTAATGAAGATCGCACAGCCAGATACGACGGTTTGGATTTCCAACCCAAGCTACGTAAACCACAAGCCAGTGATGGAAGCAGCAGGCCTTAAAGTTAAGTTCTACCACTATTTCTCTTCGGAAACGAAACAAGTAGACACCGAAAAAATGATGGATGATCTTGCGAAAGCTGGGCCTTCAGATGTGGTACTTCTTCATGGTTGTTGCCACAACCCAACTGGTGCGGATATTGACTTCTCTGCTTGGCAAGCCATTACAGAATTGTCGCAGAAGAACGGTTTCATCCCATTTGTGGACATTGCTTACCAAGGCTTCGGTGATGGCCTAGAAGAAGACGCAAAAGGCCTTCGTTTTATGGCAGATAACGTTGAAGAGATGTTGATTACTACTTCATGTTCGAAGAACTTTGGTCTGTACCGTGAACGAACTGGTGCAGCGATTGTGGTTGGTAAGAACATGCATGATGTAACCAATGCAAAAGGTAAACTCCTCACTCTAGCTCGCTCGACTTACACGATGCCACCCGACCATGGTGCAGCTTTAGTTAAGACCATTCTGCAAGATGACAATCTCACTTCCGTTTGGAAGCAAGAATTGAGTGAAATGCAACATCGTTTGGTTAGCCTTCGTCAAAGTTTGTGTAACGAGTTGAGAAACAACCATAATACAGATCAATTTGATTTCATTGAGGGTCACAAAGGCATGTTTACTGTGCTAGGCTTTAGTGGAAACCAAATGGCGCAACTGCGTGAAGATTATGGCATTTATGGTGTTGGCGATGGTCGAATTAACATTGCCGGACTTACCGAAACTCATATTCCATACGTAGCGGACGCAATTAAGAAAGTATCTCAAGCTTAATTGGAGTGTGGATGAAAAACTGGAAACTGATTCTGCCGCTTATGATGAGCGGCAGTTTAATTGCTTGTACGTCAACTCAAACGACGCAGGAACCTGTTGAGCCAGAGTCGCCAAAGGTCGAAGAGCCCGTTAAAGTCGAGCCAGAAGTGAAACCTGATGTAGATCCAAAGCCAGAGGTGGAGCCCAAACCAGAAGCGAAACCTGAGAAAAAGCCGGAACCAAAGCCTAAGAAGCCAGTCAAGGTCACAAAAACACCCGATGGCATGTTAATTCTTGGTTCTGAAGAATGGGTTTATGTTCCTGAAATTGACCAGACTTTCAAGGCTAGAGTCGATACAGGTGCGACAACATCATCAATTAGTGCGACTGACATTGTTCCGTTTGAGCGTGATGGTAAAGACTGGGTTAAATTTAAGATAGATTTAGGTGACAAAGACACCAAAGAATTTAAAGTACCCGTTGAGCGCTGGGCTAAAGTTAAGCAGTCTTCGTCAGAAGAGGTGGATAAACGAGCGGTGGTAAAAGCCTACATTACCGTTGGGGATCACAAAGAAAAGACAGAGTTTACGTTAGCGGATCGCGGACATATGACGTTTCCAATTTTGCTTGGTCGAAGCTTTTTTAGAGATATCGCCGTTGTAGATGTATCGAAAAAATATGTGCAAGATAAACCTAAAAAAACCGCTAAAAACTGATGTATTACAGCTAGTTTCTGCTACAAGCTAATGATTCGTGATTAACAAAAAATGGCCTCCAAAATTGGAGGCCATTTTTATTGAATCATATGCTTGCTTGTGATGCCCTGGTAGTCATAGTCATGTCCACTAAAATGCAAAACGAGCAGACATTACAATTTGCTGGCCATAGACACCATTATTTTTGAAATCTGCACCAAGCGATAGTTGCTGAGTTGAGTGGAATCGTGCGCCCAGATTGTAAATGGTGTTCGAATCGTCATTATCTATGATTTGGCCGATACGGCCATGTAGCTCAACATTTTGCATAAACCAAATACGAGTGCCAATATTCACTTCCGTGCGCCACTCGTCGCCCACTTTATCACTGCCGTTCTCTTTAATGTTGTGTACCAACATTTGGCCATAAATATCTGCAAATTGGCCTGCTGGCCCATTAAAGCCTATACCACCAGCAATGTCCCAGTCTCCGCTGAATTCACTGTCTGCGCGAGCAATGAAATGGGTATTCTCTGTAAAGTAGGTATTGAACTCGCCACCAAATGTACCAGGGCTAGTGCCCATGCGAAATTCCATCGTGTTGTAGTTGAAATTATTTGCGTGTGCGGAAAGTGGCAAAATAGCACACAAACCAAAGGCTGCAACCTTTAGAGCTTTACCTAGCATGGTGTCTCCGGGCAAGATGATTAAAATGAACAAAAAAATGGTCTGCAAAAAGCAGACCAAGATTGATAAAGCTATCATTTTAAGTGCTTGCCGTCACTATTTAGCTGTAATCGTCACTACATCATGTTGATATGCACAGCAATCGGGGTTTGTTTTACATGACCACGAGTTGTTCGACTTCAATCTCTGGTTTGTTCCCGCCTTCAAATTCGCCAAACAGACGGACTTTAGTCGTGTGATCAATCGGAGTATTTAGCTGAATATCGTCATCGAGTTCGACCATCACTTCACCGGAACCATCGCTAAAGACAAACTTATCCGCGCGAACTTGACGCAATAAGTTACCTTCAACGACCACATCTTTTTCAGTAAACATATTGGAGTCGTTTAGCAAGGCATCCAATTTTTCCACAGTGACAGGACCGTTAAACTGCAAGTTTGATTGGTTTTGAGCGTTATCTTTCGCGAACGCGATAGAAGGAGCAATAGCTAAGGCGGCGATTGTTGCGATAATTGTATTCTTTTTCATGTTACATCCTCATCGGTTTGTTTTGATGGGGTCATTAAAACAGGGCTTGTTTGAACCAATGATGATTTCAACATTCATATTCTATTCATTTGCTTGAGTAAGTGGGGACGATGACGTTATGATTGTTCATCTTCCTCTATTCCTTACAAACATTCATGAAATCAGCGATCCCATCTTTAATGGTTCAAGGCACCACTTCGGATGCCGGAAAAAGTGTCCTTGTGGCAGGTTTATGCCGTGTATTAGCACGAAAAGGGATAAATGTTGCCCCATTTAAGCCACAAAACATGGCACTAAATAGTGCGGTAACCAAAGATGGCGGTGAAATAGGTCGAGCACAGGCCGTTCAGGCACAGGCGTGTAATATTGAGCCAACTGTACATATGAATCCGGTTTTAATTAAACCTAACAGTGATACAGGTGCTCAGATCATTTTGCAGGGTAAGGCGATTTCCAATATGGATGCGGCTGGCTTTCATGATTACAAGAAAGTGGCGATGGACACGGTGTTAGATTCCTTCTCTCGTCTGACTCAAGAATTTGATTCGATCATTATCGAGGGCGCGGGGAGTCCTGCTGAAATCAATTTACGAGAAGGCGATATTGCAAACATGGGTTTTGCTGAGGCCGCTGATGTACCAGTGATCATTGTTGCTGATATTGATCGTGGTGGAGTGTTTGCACATTTGTACGGAACACTTGCGCTACTTTCTGAATCTGAACAAGCGCGAGTAAAAGGATTTGTTATCAACCGTTTTCGAGGTGATATTCGTTTATTGCAATCGGGCCTCGATTGGCTAGAAGAAAAAACAGGTAAACCTGTACTTGGTGTACTTCCTTTTCTCCATGGTTTGAATTTAGAAGCAGAAGACGCGATCACTGCGCAGCAAGAGTTGCACTCTGAGGTAAAACTGAATGTTGTTGTGCCTGTTTTAACCCGGATTAGTAATCATACTGATTTTGATGTGCTGCGATTGAATCCAGACATCAATCTACGTTATGTAGGTAAAGGCGAAAAAATAGATAAAGCCGACCTGGTTATTTTGCCTGGGACCAAATCAGTGAGAGACGCTCTGGAGTATCTAAGAAGCCAAGGGTGGGATAACGATATCTTGCGTCATATTCGTCTTGGTGGAAAAGTGATTGGTATCTGTGGCGGCTACCAGATGCTTGGAAACTTGATTGATGATCCAAACGGCGTCGAAGGCCAACCAGGTCAAAGCGAAGGACTTGGGTTGCTTGATATCACTACGACGCTAACTAACAGCAAACAGCTTACAAACACACAAGCACAG
The DNA here is from genome assembly GCF_033339075.1 of Vibrio sp. 970. Classification (NCBI taxonomy): domain Bacteria; kingdom Pseudomonadati; phylum Pseudomonadota; class Gammaproteobacteria; order Vibrionales; family Vibrionaceae; genus Vibrio; species Vibrio sp. 970. Next base: position 183,172 of record NZ_JAWOTW010000003.1, on the reverse strand, counting down.
CTTTCTCTTAACGGCAAAACAGCCAATGTAAAGGGTTATGAAATCCACGTAGGGCGAAGTGAAGTACGGGGCCTGCAACCTCTTACATTCAGTTCCGGTGAAGCGGAGGGGGCGATCAGCGAGTGTGGCCAAATCATGGGAACCTACCTTCACGGGTTCTTTGACGAGGCAGATGTCTTAAGCCTGGTATCAGAATGGGTAAACGGCACCCAAATCAAACAACAAGACTTTGAAGAGTTAAAGGAGCAAGGCATTAATCGCATCGCAGATGCGATAGAACAACATATGCGCCTTGATTTTTTGTTTAAATAGCACATTAACTGATTGAACTTTATATTCAAATAACCTGTTCTTTCGCTTGCCTTGTATTGGAGTATCTCTATGAAAGCATGGAAACAGCATGCTTGCCTTGCGGCAGTATTAAGCATTTCATTTTCAGCAAACGCAGCAACGAACCTAAAAGTGTATGCAGCCTCTTCTATGACGAATGCGATTAACGAGATCGCGCAAAACTTTGAAGAAAAGTATGACGTTTCTATCACTCCCGTTTATGGTGGTTCTTCTTCTATCGCTCGACAAATTATCAATGGCGCACCAGCGGATGTATTCATTTCTGCGAACACGAAATGGATGGATTATTTGGTCGATAAAGACGTCATTTTTCGTGACAATGTCACAAATCTAGTGCGCAATAGCTTAGTGTTGATTGCTCCCCAGTCTTCAGAATTAACCTCATTTAACTTTTCTGATGCAAAGGCATGGGAGAAGGCATTGCATGGAAATCGTCTTGCTTTAGGCAATCCGACGTCAGTACCTGCTGGTATGTACGCGAAAGAGTCATTGACTACACTGGGTGTATGGAAAGCGGTTCAAACTCACGTCGCACCAGCAAAGAATGTGCGCTTAGCTTTGGCGTTGGTTGAACGTGGAGAAGCGCCTTTAGGTGTGGTCTACAAAACCGATGCTCAGTTAACTGATAAAGTCAAAATTGTCGGCGAATTTGCGAGTGATACGCATGCGGCTATTGTGTACCCGGCTGCAATTGTGAATGATTCTACTGAGTCGGAGCAGTTCTTCCAATACCTAAAATCGGACGAAGCCGCACGCGTTTTTGCTCAATATGGCTTTCAGCAATAAACCGGCCTTCAATTATAGGAACGAAGCGTGACAGAACTGGAATACCAAGCCTTAATGTTAAGCCTCAAAGTAGGCGCGTACGCAGTACTTTGGCTGATTCCTCTCGGCGTTTTTCTTGCTTGGCTACTTTCTCGAAAAACGTTCTTTGGTAAATCGATTCTCGATAGCTTAATTCATTTACCACTGGTATTGCCGCCAGTGGTAATCGGCTATTTATTGTTGATTTCTTTAGGACGACAAGGGGTCCTTGGAAAGTGGCTCTATGAAAACTTAGGGGTAGTATTTAGCTTTAATTGGAAAGGGGCAGTAGTCGCTTGTATTGTCGTGGCTTTGCCTTTGATGGTTCGTTCAGTACGCTTAAGCTTAGATAGCGTCGACCCTAAATTGGAGCACGCAGCCTCTACGTTAGGCGCTTCTCCTTTAAAAGTGTTTCTCACCATCACGTTACCACTGACCATTCCCGGAATTATTACGGGCACGATGCTGTCATTTGCTCGTAGTCTTGGCGAATTCGGGGCGACGATCAGTTTCGTCTCTAACATTCCGGGTGAGACCCAAACGATTCCGCTGGCAATGTACAACTTTATTGAAACGCCAGGTGCAGAAATGCAGGCGGCTCGTCTGTGTATCATTTCTATCGCGTTAGCCTTGTCTACATTAATGATCTCTGAATGGCTAAATCGTAAAGCGGCAAGCAGATTGGGTGCGAAGCAATGACGATTAAAGTCCAATTTAAACAAATGCTTGGTGAGACTGACTTCGACATCAAACTTAAGTTACCCTGTAATGGAATTAGTGCCTTGTTTGGACGATCTGGTGCAGGTAAAACGACGTTGATTAACATCATCAGCGGATTGGTCACTCCAAGGCAAGGGTATGTTGCGGTTGGTGAGCATGTTTTGTTTGACAGTGAACAGGGAATCAACCTACCAACGCACAAGCGTGGTATTGGTTATGTGTTTCAGGATTCACGTCTGTTTCCTCACTATTCGGTTCAAGGCAATTTGTTATATGGCGTTAAAGAAAAAGATGACGAGTATTTTGATGCAGTCACCGAACTCTTGTCTATCAAACCGTTACTAAAGCGCTTTCCGGTATCACTTTCTGGTGGTGAAAAGCAACGTGTTGCGATTGCGCGCGCATTGCTATCTAAACCCAATTTGCTTTTGATGGATGAGCCACTTGCCTCACTCGATATGCCAAGAAAGCGTGAGGTAATGCCTTTTCTTGAGGAGTTGTCGGAGAAGGTAAATATCCCTATTATCTATGTCACACACAGTCTCCAGGAAATTTTAAGGCTTGCTCAGCACCTTGCAATTATTGACCAAGGTAAAATTTCGAGTTCAGGTAAGCTTGAGGAAGTGTGGGCTTCTCATGCTATGCGTCCATGGCAATCTTTCTCAGATCAAAGCAGCTTATTTGAAGGCCGGATTGCTGAACATCATGCACGTTATGCACTGACTTGTATCAGCCTTGCACCTAATGTATTCCTGTGGGTGCAAAAGATCGACGGAACACCAGACACGCCAATACGCTTGCAAGTGCGTGCCAACGACGTTTCTATCACGCTCGAGCAACCCAAGGCGACGTCGATTCGAAATATTTTGCCTGCTATTGTCGATTCCATCGAGGCGTTTAACGCAGCCGATGACAAGCAGAGTATTAATGTATCACTCAAGCTAGACGAGAAATGTTATTTGTGGGCAACGATCACACCGTGGGCCCTTGATGATCTCAACCTAAAAGTTGGTAGCCGTGTTTTTGCACAAATTAAAGGTGTCAGTGTGACACAAAAAGATATGGCACTAGCGCCTCATTAACCGTTTAGACTGATTTACGCTTCATGATCAAAAAAGGCCGCAAAGTGCGGCCTTTGTTACTAGAAGAATGTCGGAATTACTTCGCGAATACTTCTTTGAATTCACGCTTAAGAAGTGGGTCACGACGTGCTTTCTTAAGTTGCTTAACCATGTCTTTCACACAGTTGTGAAGCACATTATCAAGTAGTTGAGCACGGTATTCTTCTTTATCTTCATCTGTCATGTTTTCTGGCAGATTAAGAGTCGGAAACTCTTCCATCACATTAATACCAGCGAATGCTTGGCCTACAGAAACTAGAGCATGAAACTGTTCAAAGTTGTCTAGAATGTTCTGTGCACTTGCTGGCATTTCGTCCCATGATTCACGTACCGCTTCTTCAGACACTTCATGGATAGAGGTAACCATTTCGAACATTTGCTCTGGAACTTCGTCAAATTCGATAACTTTACGTAGCTCTGGAGAAATGCTGGCTAGATCGATTTTTTTGCTTTCGCTGTTAGTTGCTTCTGACATGGTGTGTCTCTCATTACAAAAAGGCGGGAATATTAATACCAAATGCATCAAATAGCTATACCCATTAATCCACAAGATGACCAAAGTGAATGAGTTTGTTGAACTTCTGCTCACAGGCCATGATTAGATAGGGTAACGTCCAGTCTAACTGCTTTATGCAATGGATTCCGTGATATTCAAACAAAAATATAGCACTTAATTATGAGTCGAATGCAACAACTCTATGAGTATGGTATATGTTTAATAAAGACATAATTAAAAATGGAACGCGTTATGCAACCGACAGGGACATCGATGCGAATCCTTCTGGTTGACGATGTTCAGCTAGACAGGATGCAGTTGGCTATTCGTCTAAAGCAACTTGGACATATTGTAAAAGCCGTAGGTAGTGGACTAGAGGCGTTAAATACCTACGAGAGTTTTGATCCGGAACTGGTGTTACTCGATATATCAATGCCAGATATGAACGGTTTTGAAGTCTCTCTTCATATAAGAGAAACGTTTCCGGATTGGATCCCTATTATTTTCTTGAGTAGTCACGAAGAGCCAGAAATGATTGCTAAAGCCATAGACGCGGGCGGTGATGACTATTTAATTAAGCCGGTAGATAAACTGGTACTGAACTCTAAACTTATCGCAATGCAGCGTATTGCTCATATGAGACGAGAGCTTAAGCAAGCGACAGCTCAATTGGAGCAAGTTAATCAACTTTTGACTCAGCAAGCGAATGAAGATGGCCTAACCAAACTCTATAACCGCCGTTATATCGACCATAAGTTGGAATCGATGGTTGCATGGCATGGCCGTCACAATATGCCAATGGCTTTGATTCTATTGGACGTCGATTTTTTTAAACCGTTTAATGATAATTACGGTCATATTGAAGGCGACCGTTGCTTGCAAGCGATTGCGAATCAACTAAAGGCGACGTTTTGTCGCTCTGGGGAATATGTAGGTCGATATGGTGGAGAAGAGTTTGTTGTGTTGCTAGGGTGTACCGACACTCAAACAGCAGAAAGAGAAGCCGAGCGTATACAAGAGGCTATGTATTTTCTCGATTACCCACATGAGTATTCTAGTGTGTCAAATAGAGTGACAGTGTCACAGGGCGTTTTTGTTTTTCAACCAACAGGGAAAGAAGTGCAATCAGACTTGTATGCAACCGTTGATAAAGCACTATATACATCAAAATCTTTGGGAAGAAACACACATACTGTAGTTAATTCTTTTTAAAACAAAGTCTTATGAATGCCACTTTTTTGTTGCGTTGTCACGTTTTGGTAATTCTTTTAAAGTTAACTCAAAGTAAGATAGGCAAACAGTGCGAACGGAATGTCGCAATCGGGCGTATACCTTATACCTTTGATTAGATAGATAACATCGGGATAGTGGCAACGATGAGTGCAGTTATTATGCTGATGGGGAAGTTCGGTTTTGTTTTAAACCCAGACAAGCTTGTTAACTTTCACGATTGGTGAGGGTCTAACGAAGCTTTATGCAGTTACGTCCGGCCTTTTTCGCTTTGTAAAGTGCTTCGTCCGCTGATTTAATAACGTCCAGAGGAGCTTGCCCATTCCGGCTATCAGCAACTCCGAAACTTGCGGTAACAAAAACCGACTTTCTTTTCGAACTGTTGCTACCACGACGTTTTTGTCCTTGTTTATGGTTCTCAGGGCGAGATTCTTCATCGCGTAATATCATCTCGTATTCTGCAATCGATTTGCGAGCTTCTTCCAAAAAGTTCTTACATTCGTCAGCGTATTTGCCTTTAAAAACGATGGTAAATTCTTCTCCGCCAAATCGATAAACTTTTGCGCCGCCTGGGGTTTTAGTGAGGCGCGAAGCGACCATTTTTAGAACGTCATCACCAGTATCGTGACCGTAGGTGTCGTTAAACTTTTTAAAATGGTCAACATCAAGCATTGCGATCGTGAACTTCTTACCCATGTGTTTTAGATCGAGATCAAGTGCACGTCTGCTTGGAATCAGCGTTAGGCTATCGGTGAAAGCCAGTTGATGGCTAGCGGAAGCGGCATAAATAATGATAAGCAGCCCTGTTAGCGTAAACATGGTGCTTGATATGTACTGCACATCAAAGAAAATGAACGTCGCAGACGCCAATACCATGGCAGAGTAGGTCATCGCATGAATAATTTCATTCTTCTTTAAAACAAGGATTCCAAGAAAACAGACAATACCCACGCAATATAAAACAAGAATTAAAGGCAGTTTAGAGACCGTAGGTACAATAAATAAAATACCGCTTGTCCATTGTTCAAACCCTCCTTCAACGTAATATGCTAGCGTTAGATAAGACCAAAGAACGAACATTGCTAACATCAAGATGTAAGTCAACATGGCTCTAGAGTCAAAACCTTCTTTACTAAACAAAAATACCGTAAGAAACGAGACAGGAAGTAACGTGGTTAAAATGGTTAGCTCAAGTAAAGCGGTACCACTTTGAAGCGGGACTTGTAGGCGGTGCTGTATCACAAAATAGGCTAGCAACATTGCCAAGCACACCATGGACTCTCTGCCTTGCTTAAATGAATAACAAAGGAGTAGCGCACAACCTAATAGTATGTACGGCAAGTTTGCGGCAATGCCCCAGTTTGCCTGAGTCATCTGAATAATGCTGTCCATGCCCGAACTCACTATGCCCAGTAGCAAAAAAGGGAATAAGAATCTGAAGCCTGATGAAGTCATTGACGATGAGGACATCTATTACAAACTGCCTGAAAATAGTTGACTATATAATTGGTTAGGTAAATCGTTTTATCAATATGGATATTTATCCGTTATTGAATTTCGAACTTTGAGAACTAGCAAGAATACGTCTATTTGTTCCTTTTCCCAAGTATTTTGGAAGACATTACGGCAAAAAGAGAGAGATTGATTAAATTAAGAGCAATCAATAAGTTGTTATAAACAAGTCGTTGCTATACTCATTTCATAGGAAAAAGGAGATTTACAGATGCAGATAAGCTCAGATGTGCACAATTACATGGAAACATTAGTAGGCCAGGTTCTCAGTTTGCCCGAATTTTTAGAACAGTATGACAACGAACAGTTAGCCGATATTGCTTGCCTTGCGCTTATCCAGCTCAAGCCTGTCTATATCCGTCATGATATTGATTTTTTGTCTTCACTTCCTGAACAAAAATTAAGCCAGTTTAAGCAAAGCGCGGATATAGCGGTGAAAAACGCCGCAGAAATGGTGAAAGAAGACAGGCGTAAGAACCGAGAGTATGATGTGCCTGTAATTTTTTCCCATACTAGTTATGATGATGACAAAGAGTTGGATTGGTATGAAAAACCGATCCTTAACGTTAATATCAAGTAAGAGTCGCTCAGTTGACTAGTGAGTTGACCCAAGGAGGAATCGTGGGATTTTTTTCGCGTTTGTTTGGTGGTAGTGAGAAAACCGCTGAAGCTAAAACTATCGAGCCAGTTGAGTATAAAGGTTTCTTTATTTACCCAGAGAGCCTTTCAGAGGGCGGACAATATCGCATCGCTGGTCGAATAGAAAAGCATGACAATGATGAAGTGAAAACACATCGGTTTATTCGCTCCGATTTACTTGGCTCAGAGCAAGATGCCAATGACCTTATGTTGAAGAAATCTCAAATGTTTATTGATCAAATGGGCGATAAAATCTTCGACTAGCAATTTACTGCAATTTGATTCCAGTCATCTTAAAAAGAGCCATTAGTGTATATGCTAGTGGTTCTTTCTTTTTAACGCTTAAATCTCTGTTAAGTCAGTATTTAATCGTTACCTGGTTAGACCTCAGTCTAGTACGGTGTTGCGTTGTTATTTTTCGAGCACAGAGCGACAATCATTCATTACTTAGCGTTATATGTAATGAAATTTAGTATTTAAATTACAAAACACTTGAAGTAATGAGACGCGTTCGATACAAACAGAATAATAACAGGGCTGTTAGTCAAGGTGTTATTGTGCAAATGGGTGTCCCCAAACATCATCTTTCGTTTGCAATTGTCTTGCGTGGTAAACAGATAGAAATAAAAAAGAATTAGAGTAGAGCGACGCTCTGTTTTGGGACTAATTTATTGATATGTATACAAGGAGTATGCGTTTTGCAAATCGGTGTACCTAAAGAGATACTCGCGGGTGAATCGCGAGTGGCTGCATCGCCGAAGTCGGTTGAGCAGTTAATAAAATTGGGATTCGATGTCGCGATTGAATCCCAAGCGGGGGTGCTAGCGAGTTTCGATGATGCCGCTTATGAAGCAGCTGGTGCGAAAATCGTTTCTAGTGAAGAAGTTTGGGCATCTGGCCTTATTTTAAAAGTTAATGCGCCAATTGTGGATGATGAGCAAGGCATTGACGAAATTGCGTTACTGCAAGATGGATCAACACTGGTTAGCTTTATTTGGCCGGCTCAAAATGCTGAGTTGATGGAACAACTTTCAAGTAAGAACATTAACGTTCTTGCCATGGATTCCGTTCCTCGTATCTCACGTGCACAAGCCTTAGACGCGCTATCTTCGATGGCTAATATCGCTGGTTATCGTGCAGTGGTTGAGGCAGCTCATGAGTTTGGTCGTTTCTTTACAGGTCAAATTACGGCTGCCGGTAAAGTACCTCCAGCGAAAGTATTGGTTGCGGGTGCTGGCGTCGCTGGCTTGGCGGCTATCGGTGCTGCAGGTAGCTTAGGTGCCATTGTCCGTGCGTTTGACGTCCGCCCAGAAGTAAAAGAGCAAGTTGAATCGATGGGCGCTGAGTTCCTGACCGTTGACTTTCAAGAAGAGTCAGGCTCTGGGGATGGCTACGCAAAAGAAATGTCTGATGACTTCAACAAAAAAGCGGCAGAATTATACGCAGAGCAAGCTAAAGATGTTGATATCATTATTACGACCGCGCTCATCCCTGGTAAACCTGCGCCGAAGTTGATCACCAAAGAAATGGTCGACAGCATGAAAGCGGGCAGTGTAATTGTTGACTTGGCAGCCGCTAATGGCGGTAACTGTGAATATACAGTGAAAGACCAAGTTATCATGACGGATAACGGGGTAAAAATTGTTGGTTACACTGACATGGTTGGTCGTTTGCCTACACAATCTTCTCAGCTTTACGCGACAAACCTTGTTAACCTTCTAAAACTGCTGTGTAAAGAGAAAGATGGCAACATCAATATTGATTTTGAAGATGTTGTTATCCGTGGCGTTACCGTGGTGAAAGAAGGTGAAGTTACTTGGCCAGCGCCACCAATTCAGGTTTCAGCTCAGCCGCAAGTGAAACAAGAACAGCCTGCGAAGCCAGAGCCTAAAGTAGAAGAACCTACGTCTCCAACGAAGAAAATTATTGGTGTGGCAGCGGCTGTTGGAGCCTTTGCATGGGTTGCATCGGTTGCTCCGGCAGCGTTTCTTTCTCACTTTACTGTATTTGTTCTAGCGTGTGTTGTCGGATACTACGTAGTATGGAATGTTACCCATGCACTTCATACTCCACTAATGTCAGTAACGAATGCTATCTCTGGCATTATTGTCGTTGGTGCATTACTGCAAATTGGACAAGGTAATGGCGTCGTTTCATTCCTATCTTTTATTGCCGTATTGATCGCGAGTATCAATATCTTCGGTGGTTTCACCGTCACCAAGCGTATGCTTGAAATGTTCCGCAAAGATAAATAGGAGTCACAATGTCTGCAGGATTAGTACAAGCAGCTTACATTGTTGCTGCATTATTTTTCATCATGAGTTTGGCGGGACTTTCAAAGCAAGAGTCTGCTCGTAATGGTAACTACTACGGTATCGCTGGTATGACGATCGCGCTGATAGCGACGATCTTTAGCCCAGATGCGCAAGGTTTTGGTTGGATCATTATCGCGATGGCGATAGGTGGTGCGATCGGTATTTTCTATGCGAAGAAAGTAGAAATGACCGAGATGCCAGAACTGGTTGCGATTCTACACAGCTTTGTAGGTTTAGCTGCGGTTTTAGTTGGCTACAACAGTTACCTAGATGCGCCAGAAGCAGCAACACATGCTGAGCATGTTATCCACCTTGTAGAAGTATTCTTGGGTGTGTTCATCGGTGCCGTAACTTTCACCGGTTCAATTGTCGCATTTGGTAAGCTGCGTGGTGTGATTTCTTCGTCGCCACTTAACCTGCCTCATAAGCACAAAATGAACCTCGCAGCGGTTGTTATTTCTGCGCTTCTTATGATCTACTTCGTAAAAGCAGATGGCAGCATGTTCGCTCTTATTGTGATGACTTTGATCGCGTTCGCATTCGGCTACCATTTAGTCGCTTCAATCGGTGGTGCTGATATGCCAGTTGTTGTCTCTATGTTGAACTCATACTCAGGTTGGGCAGCAGCGGCAGCAGGTTTCATGCTCGCAAATGATCTATTGATTGTAACAGGTGCTTTGGTAGGTTCATCAGGTGCGATTCTTTCTTACATCATGTGTAAAGCAATGAACCGTTCGTTTATCAGTGTTATTGCCGGTGGTTTTGGTCAAGAGATAGTGATTTCAGGTGACGAAGAGCAGGGCGAATATCGTGAAACAACGGCTGAAGAAGTTGCAGAGATGTTGAAGAACTCAAAATCAGTAATCATCACTCCAGGATATGGCATGGCAGTAGCTCAGGCACAATACCCTGTTCATGAAATTACTGATGTACTTCGTTCACAAGGTATTGAAGTTCGCTTTGGGATTCACCCAGTAGCGGGTCGTCTACCGGGGCATATGAATGTGTTACTCGCTGAAGCAAAAGTACCGTATGATATCGTTCTTGAAATGGATGAAATCAATGATGACTTTGCAGAAACCGATACCGTATTGGTTATCGGTGCTAACGATACGGTCAACCCAGCCGCACTGGAAGATCCGAACAGCCCAATCGCTGGTATGCCCGTATTGGAGGTATGGAACGCGAAAAACGTAGTGGTATTCAAGCGCTCAATGAACACTGGTTACGCAGGAGTACAGAACCCACTGTTCTTCAAAGAAAATACATCAATGCTATTTGGTGATGCGAAAGAAAGTGTTGAGTCTATTTTTAAAGCACTTTAACCATTCTTGATTTAAAACTATACAGGGTCAGCAATCGCTGGCCCTTTTTTGTTCCGTTTCAATGTTATAGTAATGCAAATCCTTCTGTTAGCAGATGTCAATTGCTTGTAGATTGATGTATAGTTTTGGCTAATGTAACAAGTGACGGTAACAGTTTGATTAAAAAGTTTTTGCTCGGTTTTGCAACTGTATTGCCGCTTTTTTCGGCACCTGCATTTTCCGATTCACTACCAGAAAGAATAGATACGTTTACAGAGCTATTTAACTATGAAGTAGCTCTTAAGTCGTACGATATTCGTATTCTGCAATCAAATTATCCTACCAAGTTACTTGCGCCAGATTCGCTTCTGCCGCAAACGTCTGACTATCCGTTAAAAGATATCCAACAGCTTTACAGCTTGGCGAATACTTGTCGTGGCAAATTACCATTAAGTCCTTTAATTACTGAGCCTTTAGTATTTACAAGAGCGATTTGTAAAGGGACGCAGCTGACACCTCGTTGGTTCTCGCGTAGTGGTCTCATTCACCCTGGTGGTGGGACGTACGCGGCACGTTATGTGGATAAGTATCCAGAACTCAAACCCAAACTATCTCAGTACATGCATATAAAAGAGCGTGATAACGAGGAAGGGGATGAGTTGCTAGAAAGCTTGAAAAACATGGATGACGACGCCATTAATGCTTTGATTGCAGGCGCGAGCATGTTTATTGAAGGTAACGAACTTTGGCTAAGACGTGGTGACCGTTACTTTGTTTTCGAGAAAGATATCTGGCAAGAGAACGTAGCGAATGCGGGTCTGTCATACGCTCTAGCCTCTCAAAGCAAAAGTTGCTTTGTTAAACGAGGCAATATTTGTTGGGATGTAGAAGATCACTCGCAAGTTTTGCGGATCAGTATGATCATACTGGTAATCGCCAATATTCTTTTGGTGATTGGTTGGGCGGTGTACCGTTGGAATAGCAAGCGAGAAGAACTACGTAGTAGAATGCTCGTGTTGCAAATTTTAACGCATGAGCTCAGAACACCGATTGCATCTCTGTCACTAACGGTTGAAGGCTTTCGTCGAGAGTTCGAGCATTTGCCTGAAAGTGTGTATGACGAATTCCGCAGATTGTGTGAAGATACGCGCCGCCTGCGTCAATTGGCAGAAGCAAGTAAAGATTATTTGCAATCTGATAACCAAATGCTTGCAACAGACTGGGTACCATCCGTTGCAGATTGGTTAGAATTTAAGATCGAAGAAGAATTTGATAGTGCCGTGCTTTTTAACATCAATGAAGATGTGGCTGCTAAAGTTAATGTGTACTGGTTAGGAACTTGTATCGATAACTTGCTTCGTAATGCGCTTAAGTACGGTGTCGCACCGGTTGAATTGGATGTCTCAACTAGTGAAGAAAAAATAGTATTCCAAGTCCGAGATGCAGGAGGCCTAACAGCTAAAGATTGGGCAAATTTGAAGAAACCGTTCGTAAGTAAGAGCGGGTTAGGACTTGGATTAACAATCGTTGAATCTATGGTAGGCCGCATGGGCGGAAAAATGTCCTTAATGGGACCACCTACAACTTTTATATTGGAGATACCTTGTGAAACAGACACTGCTTCTCGTTGAGGACGATAAAAACTTGGCTGACGGCCTGTTAGTAAGCCTGGAACAAGCAGGATATGAGTGTTTACATGTGGAGCGTATTGCAGACGTAGAGCCACAATGGAAAAAAGCTGACTTGGTAATTCTCGATCGCCAACTCCCAGATGGTGACTCTGTACAATGTCTCCCAGAATGGAAACAGATTAAAGACGTACCAGTTATCTTGTTAACGGCACTTGTTACCGTAAAAGATAAAGTTGCAGGCCTTGATTCCGGCGCGAACGACTACTTAACAAAGCCTTTTGCTGAGGCGGAGCTTTTTGCGAGAATCCGTGCACAGCTACGAGCACCGGATTCAGCAGAACAAAGCAACGCTGATAAAGTGATTACAAAAGACTTAGAGATTGACCGCTCGACTCGTGAAGTGACTTATAAAGACGAGCTAATTACGCTTACTCGAACAGAGTTTGATTTGCTGCTATTTTTGGCGTCAAACTTAGGTCGCGTGTTTACTCGTGATGAGCTACTTGACCACGTTTGGGGTTACAATCACTTCCCGACAACACGTACGGTTGATACACATGTACTACAGCTTCGTCAAAAACTGCCAGGACTGGAAATTGAAACACTTCGTGGTGTTGGCTACAAGATGAAAGCATAAGTCGTAATGAAAATACTACTCCCTGTAGTTCTCTCATTAGCGTTAGTGAAACCAGTCCATGCAATGGACTGGTTTCAAACTAACACGCCTTTAACACAGGCACATCAACACTTACTTGAAGATGATCTTGCGGGTATGTTCAACTCTCTTGTTGAACTCTGGCAAACGGAACCAAGTAAAGATTTGACTCCTCACCTTAATGATCTTCTTGGTCAGTCACTATCTAAAAACTGTGGCAAGGCTCTCACTGGTGTAACGCTGCCTGATTGGATAAGTGGTGTGAACGTTATTCGTCAGACTATTCAAAGCCCTGGGCGAGATACATTTAGATTGGTAATCAAGCTAAGAGCTACAACTGACATCGAAAATATTTCATTTAATCGATGGGTGGATGATTCTATATCCGCGGACAGTTCATTCAGCTATGAACAACAGCCGAACGGGACAGAACTTGCCAACGAGCGTAGTTACTCGAAACGCTATAACTTAACCGGTAAGCTTGAAGCTGGTTTATATCACTTAACCGTTGTTTCTACTGATAAACAAGAGTATCGAACTTGGGTAATACTTGGAGATTCAAACTCTTCTCAATATGTTCGTTGGACATCTAAAGAGAATTGGAAAGTAGAAAAGAGCGCACTTCGTAATCCCCATTGTCCATTACCGCAACTTGAAGTCGGTTTGTATGACTACATTGATGGCCAGTACGAGCAAATGTGGAAAAAGACTTACGAGTCTAACTATCCAAATTCATTGGAGCTAGCGGGTGTCCCAAACGATAGATACGTATTGGCGGTAAGTATCAATAGTCGCCGTTGGCAGGGCGATATAATTGTTGAGCAGGCTCAAACTATTAGCCGAACCTATGATCTTTCCCAGGAAGAATAGTTAAAGAAATACTACTTGTGCCGATAAAGGTTCAGGACGAACTAAAATCACAAGTGTAGTATGAAAAACAAATATAAAATTCTTGCCACTTCTGTTGCTACTATTCTTTTCGCTAATGCTGCCTCTGCTGCTACTTATGCGATAGAGGCTCGTAGTGATGCAATGGGTGGTGTTGGTACCGTATCAGCAACTTATCTAACTGCGCCTTTTTTCAACCCCGCTCTTACTGCGATTTATCGTCGAAATGACGATGCAGGCATGATCGTGCCAAGTTTTGGTGGCAGCTACGATGATCAATATGATCTAGTTGATGAGATCGAACGCATCAGCAAATTAACAGACGTCGATGAAATCAAAAAATCGATGGATGCTATCGATGGGAAAAAGACAGACTTTGATCTTGGTGGTGTCGTTGCCATTGGTATCCCCAACAAATTCTTATCTGCAACTGCATACGGTAAGCTATACACTGAATCATTCGTACAACCAAATGTTGATACCTCGGGTACTAATCCATTAGATGATAGCTATGTACAAGGTGTTTCTATTGGCGTGGCTGAAGCTGGTATTTCACTTGCTAAATACACTAATTTCATGAACCAACACCTTTCTTTTGGTGTTACTCCTAAACTTCAGCGTATATACACGTACTCATACGCCACGAGTTTTCAGAATTTTGATACTAAAGACTTACGTGAAAATGAGACCGCGGAAACGATGTTTAACTTAGACGCAGGCGCACTTTGGTTCTTTGGCCCATATCGTCTCGGTATTTCAGCGAAAAATTTGATCGGAAGAGACGTTAAAACAAAATCATTCCAATATGGCAGCGATACGATAAAATCATACGAATATAGCATGCGTCCTGTATACACCGTTGGGGCAGGGATTGTTGCCGATTACTTTACGATGAGTGTTGACTACGATCTTAACGAAGAAAAACGTTTTTCATCCTTTGATGATAATACGCAAATGATTCGAGCTGGTATTGAATTTGATATTTTGCGTCAAATGGCATTACGAGCAGGGTATATGAAGAACTTAGCTCGAAGTAAGGACGAAGGAACCATTACTGCTGGTATCGGGTTGTCTCCACTTAAGTTGTTCGAATTGGATATCGCAGCTCAGTACACAAACGAGAACGCTATGGGTGCATCCATTAATTTCCTTGCTACCTATTAATTGAATCGTTATAGTCAGCTCCTCAAAATGAGGAGCTTTTTATGTTTGACGATTTACCCCCTCTATCTCACCAAGAACAACAACAAGCTGTAGAGAGAATTCAAGAATTGATGGCGAAGGGCACAAGTACTGCAGAAGCTATCAAAATTGTTGCCGAACGGATTCGTTCTGAGTACGCAGAAAAACAACAGCAACAAAACTAATCAATTCATGGACAGGGCATACGCCCTGTTTTTTTGCCTTTCTATTTTCTATTCCTTTACACTCCCAAACACCACCCTGGTTACGCTGTAACTAAAATTTACTATACCTCTATGATTGTAATCTTGTGCAATTACCTTTAAAACTAAATAGCGGGTTAGTAAAATTTTACCTCATCATATTAACCTTGGCTTACACAGTGCAGGTAGTTAGGCATTTTTTAAAGAACTTATAAGTTAAACTCTATTATATCAATTGTTTACCTCGGTCTTTTAATCTGCCAACCATATTGGTCGCGATTGATCTTGTAATTTAATTACAAAGCCCAAGAGAGCTTCGTTCTCAGACAGAAGATTATGCTAAAAAAAGAAAAAAAGAGACACCGTAACTTATAACGATAATTAAACTAGAGTTATTAAATAAGCGATATAAGAACAGTAAGCACTCGCAGACATATGTAATAGATGAATCGAAATTCATCTTATTGAGCTGCTTTTTTAGCCGAAATACGTCTCCTGGATTTGAGCGGAGCGTTACATATTGAATATGCTTAATCTAAAGTAGTTTTACTAAACTAGGCGACGTTGAAGTGGGTAATATGAATCCTCAAGAGTAGTAGAAATCAAGAGCAGTAACGCGCATTACAACGTAACGTTTCCTGGCATCCTTCCTGTTAAATAGTCCGATAATTAGAGAAGAAATTGGAAAAACATCGTTGATCTTTGGATGAGAGGAAGCAACAAGGTTGTAATGAAAACTATTTGCCTGTTTTACACTAAACTCCTTTAACTATCATGTAGCAGTAGTTTTGATGTTGTGTTCGCTCTATGTGGACTAGACTTAATATGAGAACAAAAACTAACCTAGGGAGGAATGATGGGTTATAAGCACGTTTTGGTTGCTGTCGACTTATCTCAATCTAGCCAAGCCGTTATCGAAAAAGCAATAATGCAAGCAGATAACTCAAGCAGCAAACTCTCATTTGTTTACGTAGATGTTGATCGCATAGTCATGGAAGCGAAGGAAGAGCAAGAATTGGAAAGAAGGCTGCAAGAGCTCGCTGATAAATGCTTATATCCAGTAAACGAGACCATGGTAGTAATCGGCGATCTTCATATAAAACTATCGGGAATCGTCAAAAAAGAGGGGATAGACTTAGTTGTATGTGGTCATCATCACAACTTATTGAGTCGCTTTTTTTCATCGATACCAAAGGTTGTGAACGAGGTTGAAGCTGATTTATTAATCGTCTATTTAGACGAGTGATCGACAACTCTTGTTCGCACTCATCATTTTTTGTCACTAACAAGCCGAACGTTTATGTTCGGCTTGGTGTATCGGTGATAATAAAAGTTTTTAGCCAGGAATGATTGATGCCTCATGAGATAAAACAGATGCAGACTCCGCGTTTGACTGCAGATCAAAATGTACGTTAACTTGCACGCCTTCTCGCTCAAAAGTGACATCATCAAAATCGGTCATAGCGATTTTGAATCCATTTCTAGCAAAAAAGCCAGTCACCATAGTTCGCTGCTTAATTTCTAATGCAGACGCGAGTAGCTTATCCATGGCATTCTCCTTGGTTATTGTGGGGATATGGGTAGAAGATACACATAGATTGGTATGAAATCAATTTTATATAAAGTTGCTTTTGATGAAAATTTTAATGTAAGTCAATCTATCATTTACCCCACGTGATTTATTCCACGCAAAACCTTGATAACAAAGCGGAAGAGCATCCCACATTGTGATAGCAAGCATAAAGATGGGGGGTTAATAAATGCCGCTGAAATAATATGTTACAAAAATTAGCGTTAGGCCTAGTTGAGTAGACAACGCAAAATTCTAAATCTGAACAACCGCCCTAAAATGACTCTCTCTTCAATACTTGTGATAACTCAGACCGAATAAAAGTAGATATCTCAGCTAGCTTTCTTGGCAAAGGGTTTTGATAAGGGTAGGCAATATACATGGAACGTTCTATATCAAAAGTTTGCGATATTCGGATGTTTTTGTCTATATAGTTACTTTTAACAAGATAGTTTGGAATGACACCAACCCCAACTCCCTCAGAAACAAAGTTTATTAAAATAGAGGTGTTATCAACTTCGATAACATCAGTATATTGATTTTTAATTGATTCCTTATTCGAATGATGTTTGTAGATTAATAGTGTTTTGTTGTTGGCATTACTTACCCTAGATATCAAAACATCACTATAATCACCAATTTTATGTGCAATAAGAGTGTCATCAATAACATTATTAAGCCTAATCGCTAAATCTACATTGCTTTCTAATAAATTTTCTACATTGTTACTTGACGATATTTCAAAATCAACTTTTGGATATCGTTCTTTTAAGTCTTTAAGAACAGAACCAAAAATAGAAGAGGCTATAGAGTTGGGCATTGTGATTTTAAACTTTCCATCAATGCATTCACTCAACGAGCTAGCTCTGTAATTTAACTCGTGCAAACTCTCTAACGTCTTGATAGCAAGCTCTCTAATGCTTTCGCCATGATCAGTTAAAACGAGTTTCCTTGTTGTTCTGTGGACGAGTGTTACGCCAAGTTGTTTTTCTAATGCTGCTAGCTGCCTGCTGACTTGAGCTTTCGACTTTCCAAGTTCTTTTGATGCCGATGTAAGAGAGAGGTGTTTACAAATGGCTGCAAAGCAGATCAGCTCATTGTTCATCAATTCCATGATTGTTACCTTTTTGCAACTCTGAGTCACGTTGTCTTTTAACTGGTGGGAAAGTATAACTTGCATCATCGGAGGGGGACAATGATATTTAAAAGCCGCCATGAAATAATGGCAGACTACTATCTTAATAAAACCATATTGGATATTAAGTTAAACCAATATCCTGAAGAAATTAACTCAATCGGATTAAATATAGAAAATAAAGATTTAAAAATAAAAAATTTGTCTCGTGAAATTACTAAGTTGGATTCGGGTGATTTAATTCTTGATTGTGCATCATTGATAATGACTCATTCTATATCGGAAAAAGTAATAATAAAAGTAGAAATTGACTCTTTAAATTATAAAGTTAAACGTGTGAGGATATTTAAATATGAAGGCTGCAATACAAAATTCGAAAAGATCTGTTTATCAGAAAGATACATTGTATAGAATAATAAATAATATTAGTGCTTTGTATACCAAATCACTAGTAAAATTATTTGGTGAAGAGTTGAGAATCCATCATTGCAAACATAAGATTAATGTAAGAACCACTAACGAGTTGAGTGAGCATATGAAGAAAGATCTAGGTATAGATTGAAAAGTAGAGAGTTACATCTGTTAGATTCCTTGTTCCTATAAAGGTAATCTAGTACTTATACGTTTGGGTTAAGCAAATGCGTGTCCATGTTGACTCATATTGAATGAGCAAGACGCAGAACCAACGTGTACTGTGTTGAACGTAACTCAAGATACAATGAAGGAGCTTAATCAGCCACACGGTTTTAAAGTTGATGACTGGTTATTATCAAGTTGTCGCTGTGGTGAAATCGAAGTTCACGGTCCATACAAGACAGCTGATGAGGCTTGCAAAGCAGCAACAGCCAAATACGGTGTAACTAAACTGACTTCATCAATGCTAATCTTCTAACTCTTAAGTTCGTATTATGCGACGTTATGTTGAATAATGTTTCATATCAATTACATATACACCCTTTTGATTATCAGGGTATATATGACGAACTTTCGAAAAATGAGCAAGAATTACGTTTTTCGTGAATTTGAGTGTGGTTTAAGTGTAGAAGAAGCAGCAAAACTATGTTTTAAAAGTGTGAGGATGGTCAAATTATGGGATTCAGGGAAGCCCATTCCACCCGAATGCAAACGGCTAATGAGAATGACCAAGGGGAGGGAACTAGCCACCTCGGAAGCTTGGGAAAATTTCAAAATGCATAAAGACACGCTTGAACTACCAACAGGACAACTAGTTACACCCCAAGAGATCCTTACTGGAATAGCTTTACTTGAAATTCAGTCACCTAGTGACGCAGGAACACTTACAAAACTCATGAAGTATGCTAGATGTATAGCAGGGATAAAAAATAAGTAGCATATATTTGAAGGGAAGGACTCTAAATGAAAAAAACACTTGTGATGTTAACTTTGCCTTTACTCATGCCTTTTCCAAGTCTAGCGAACTTTGAAGGATTTACAGAGAAGAGCTACTCAAACGAACAGTACTTAAGAACGCATTATACTGAAAGCAATCACTCTCAATTTCACATTGGATGTGGGAGAGGCTCTGACCATAAACTATTCAGCCTTGTCGGACTTAAACACAACAGCCTTTATGACTGGAGTGGTGTTACAAATATGAAGCTTTCAATTGACGGTGGCAAAGTATTGTCAATTAAAGGTGGGTCGAACAAGTATGACGATATGTTTTACTCAAGTGGTTCAACTGATTTGTTGATTCGAGAAATGTTAACTGGAAAATTGTTGGAGGTAAGCGTAATTGATAATGAAGAGGAAAAAATACGCTTTTCACTGGAAGGAATAGAAGACGCGTACACAACGCTCAAAGATAAGTGTAACTTACCCAAGAGCTAATTATTAAGCCGAGCAATCACTGTTCGGCTTTTTTGTATCAGAGCACAAGGTTAGTAGTGAGTGGGAATTTACCCCCGTAATACAGATTCGGGGGTTTGACCTCCCGCCGCACGTCGCGCAATCGTCCTAGCCCGTCCTCACTTGCTCCGCGCGTCCGTCGGAGAGAACCCAGAAAAGAAGAATAAGCATTGCTCGACACTCGCAAAGCTTTGATGTTGCAAGTATGCAGCGTTCCAGTAGGTTAACGCGCCTTTGGTGTGGATAGTCTCTGCGAGGCTGGTCTAGCAGGAAGGAGGGCGGCAGCATCCAAGTGGCTTTGGGCTGCTAACCGCGCCGATTAAGTGATGGGGTTAGGTTTTGCTAAGGTGGGCGGCTTGGTGCCTCGTCGTCGCTCCGCAACTCCTTATCCCTGCGGGGCTGGCACCTTGCCTTTAATTGAAGTAGTCGACCAGTTTACCTAGGAGGTATCTGGAAAGGTCATACACGAGCACCACTATGACTGCATTCACTATCGAGAGATGATCAAACAACTCGATGATTTCAACGAGCTGTCCATGCGTTACGTATTCATTCATTAGGTTTCGTCTCCACTAAACAAACCGCCAACGGGTTTGAGTTCAATATCTTGCTCTTGCCGTTGTGCATATTGCTCATACGGCGAACACGTGACATAGAAATTGGATGCGCCGCGAGACAGCTGGACGAGGCAATCGTCCAGATATTCCATCTTGACGCCCAACTTATTTAGGAATCCGTCATCGAGGTAAGTCACACCGCGTGGTGTGACAACCTCAAAATGCACGTTGACGTGTATCGAGGTGGCTTTGTGCCAACGTTCCACGGCAGAAACATAGATACTCTCTGAGTTCGCCAGTGGGAACCAAGCAGGAACGGTGCCTACGTCATGATAAGACTCATTCCCGCAACCAGAACCCGTACAGCCAGAACCACTAGAACCCATGACAGAACCAGGCGAACTAATTTGACCAGGACGTGCTTGACCTTGCGAAGTCGAAACGCCACTTTGCTGCGAAGTTTGATGAAGCTGCGTTCCTTCCGCAGTTGTCGTCTCAGAATCAGAAACCATACCAATAAGCGCATAAACTAAGTACCCAAATGAAAGCACGACCAGTGCCATAGCTGCTAAGAATTTCGGGTTAAGAAAGATGTTCTTTCCAAGCCCCGACTTGGTGATTTGCCCCGTGACGGTCGAGGCGTAGAGTAGGTGAACATCAAGCGGCACCTTGAGGTTATAAACCACATCGTCTTTGCTTGGTTTGGTGACCGTTCGAGTTGGGTCATGCTCCAAGATGCGCGGTTTACGGTTGGAAAAGAAGATCCCATCTTTACCCTTATGTTGCTTGGCCAACTCCGCGACACCTTTTAACTCTTTCGGGATTTGAGCAAAGTCAGGCGTGAGCAACACAATGTCCCAGTTGTAGTGCCGGTGCTCCATAAAGGCGTTGTTAAAGTTCTCGGGATAGATGATGCGTCCTTGCTCATCAAAACGTGTGCGTTGGCAATCGTCTATCTCGCCATTGTCCAAACTGGATGTATCAATCGTTAGCCAACGAGAGTGAAACAGCTCGGAAAATCCTTCCGGTAAGTGAGGCTCAAAGTCAGTAAAAGGGCGCTTGTGTATGTTCGCCATTTTGAAACCTGCATTGACCGAGAAGATTTGCTGACACTCATCAATGAGGATGAATGCCCCAATGGGTGCCCAACAGAAGAAGTATTTCCAAAGCTCGAAGCCTTCAGGATTGCGAGAGCTAATGCGAATGAGCCGAGCTGTATCAGGAAACTTCTCACCAAGGCGTTGTTCAATCACTTCAAGTGGCTGCATGCCATGAATGTTGGTAATGCAAATTCGACCTTCACGCAGTGCAGGCAGTAAGTCAAACCACACGGCGCAAGCCGATTTGTAAGAGCCACCGTGACCGTATCGAAATGAAGTAGCCATTCAATCACCAGTTAAAGAAACGCATAACTAAAGACGTAGCGAACGCATCAAAGATGACACGTAGCCCAGAGGTGACGCCGTATTCGGTCAAGATATAACGGACGTCAGAGGGAAGCGCATTAAAGCGGTCTTCGACAAGCGTATAGACGCCATATTCTTCGAGCAGCAGCTGGGCAATCTTGAGTGCGATTTGTATCGAGGCAATCTTGATATCGAACCATACTGAGATAAGCCACATCGCGCCGTATTCAAACACGTTCTTTATCCATTCAATCGCCACATCAAAGAAGTCGAGAAAGGTTTGCCCAATGTTGGCAATAAACTCTAATGCTGAGTAGATGTATTCCATGTTATTTACTCCGATTACCAAACAGAACCCAAAGGGCGATTAAGGCACAAATGAACAGCACGACAGGGCGCACATACCCCGATACCGCATCAAAACGCTGTAGTCCTGATTCAACGGTTGCGCCTTTGATGTTAAAAGACTTGTCGCTTAATGTGCCGTTATTGAAGTTGGTGCCGATAGTGATTAAGCCTTTGATGTCGTCCACATAGCCTTGGATGTATTCGGCTTTTTCATCTATCGTGGTTTGCAGGATGGCAAAGTCTTCTGCCGTGAAGATTTCGCCAGTGATAGCGGTGCCCGTAGGTGTACCAAACTCAGAGCCAGTCAATAGACCCTCAATCGCATTTAAGCTGCTATCGAGTTCGCCCACGGAATCACCAAGCCCTTTTAAATCGTTACGAATACCAATGGTCGCGTTGGTATTGTTGTTCACCGCCGTAGTGATGTCGCCGTTGGCCTGTTGGATGAGTGCCTTGGTGTTTTTATAAATCTTGTTGTCATTGATTTGCTGCTCTTGAATGGCTTGAGTGTTATCAACCAAAGAGCCTTTCACATCAATGACCGCGTTGGTGATGTCCGCGTGTGACTGGTTGATATCGACGTTAAGATCATGAATGCCTTTGTTCACATCCACGTTAAGCCCTTTAATAGCAGAAAGGACAGCCGTGTCTGTCGATTCATCCGTATCAGGGTCTTCTACATCCGGTTCATCATCGACGTCACCGGGATTGATCGTGTTTGTTGAATCATCGGGTAGGACACTTGGGTCTTCAATCTCGCCTGTTGGGTCGTCAGGGTCATGGGTTGGGTCTTCCGGTTCATCGGGTGGAATGATGGGTTCATCCGGTCCCTTATCGCCCCAAAACAAAGTGCCACCTTCACACTGACGACCAGTGAACGCGAACTTGAGAGAACATTGAGAGTCGGGCGTGTACTGTCCATCAGGAACGCCAGTACAAATAATGGTAGATTCGTTTTTGGTCATTTCGCATCGAGTGGCACCGTAGTCACCGTAGCAAGCGCCCGTCACCAGTTCGCCGTAAACCGCAGGGTGCCAATGCAATTTCACCGTATCACCAATGGACTGTTTGAACTGGCAAGCGTCCATACATGAGCCGTCAGGATTCTCCCCATACTCACACGGAGGAACGATGGGTTCACAGGTGACACCGTCACCATCATTTATCAATTCATAGTCAGCTGGACACTTAGCCGTATCATGACGGAACCATACAGTTTGAATTTTTGGGAAAGAAGAACTGTCGGTATTACACATTATACGTAAGCCGAACTCATCACTATCCATGTAACATGACGTAGTAGAGAAGTCCTTGTATCGAACAAACTTATTTTCATAACAAGAGACATAAGAATAAGGGTTAACTCTCATCCCCCTAGACAGTTTGCAGTCGGGATAAGCGATAACATCCCTCACAGAGTAAGTAGGTTGAGCTGCGCTTGCATGCCATGACAGGAACAAGCACGAAAACAAAAGTAAAACGAGTGACTTATTCACATTTGCACCATTAAAAAAGGGAGCCGAAGCTCCCTTATCCGTTGATTAGTGAGTATTGATGCCACTCACAAAGCCGTGGAGGAATGCCCCCGCAAAGGCAACACCTAGAACGATAGCGAGAACATCTCCAAGTAAATTACCCGATAAAGGAGGCATAGAGGTGAACCGTTAGCGACGCAAGAAGCCCACAACCATGGTCACACCAAAGCCCAGTGCAGCCATACCAATTAGACCCGCCACAACCAGTGATACGTTAGCTTGACCACCGGATACCGCAGAGTTGATTGCGCCCGTGATATCGACTTCAGCGAACGCCGGAGAGACAGACGCGGCCATAAGAGCAGCGCCAGCTGCGGTCTTTTTGTTTACTACTGCGTGTTTTACGTTATTTACAACAAGTTCTAGTTTTTTCATAAGATTTACCTTTTACTCATAAGGCGAACAACACGACCCACCCAGTGACCAACGACCATGTTGATCAAGAGCACGCCACTGACATACAGGAACAAGTCACCGTTAAAGAGGACTGGTTCCTTATATTCTTGGTAGTCCACCGCCGAAATCAGCACGTATTCTTGGCAATCCGCAACAGGCGTTTTCGTTGCTTTCAAATTGCCATACTGGTTAACGACGGTGACGCATACAGACATTTTTTAGCCTTGAACGGGTTTCATTGAAGCCTCGAAGTGCTTCTTAATTTCTTGGTCGACTGGAATAAGCTCAGTCACGATAGCGCCCGACAATGGGTCTTCTGGGTTAATCTCCAAGCGCAATTGGTATTCACGGCGAGGAACGAGAGCACCAGTGCGCTCAAGAAGCAGGGCATATTCATGGTCAATCATCAACGGTTGATCCCATTGGGGATTCACATCACCCGATTCACCGATAGTGCGGCGTTTGAATTTCTCCGAGTTGATTTCACGTAGAGGACGCGATACGTTCAGTTGAGCACTGTCACCACGAGCTGAGTTCCAAGTGATATCCATGCCAAGTACAAAAACGGATTTAGCCATTTGTTAAGTCTCCAATATGTGAGTCACCAACTTGCCGTAGGTATCGGGGAAGGTGAATTTAGTTCCATCACGGACAAGGGAACCGACCACGGTTTCAATGTCGCCCTCATGGAATTCGATTAAAGAGTTCAGAATTTTCCCGTACTGGCGACGCATCCAGTGCGCAGAGGCCAACAGGTCTAACGCCGCGCGTTTCGTCGGGACAGGTTTGGTATTGAATTTCTTAGCGGTAGAAATCGAGGCTGCGAAATCATTGAGCGCGGCATACGCGCCAGCCGGATTCAGCAACACATCAACATTCCATTTTTTAAGCTCGACTTCAGAGCGATACCAGACAAGGCCAGTGTTCGCGAGTTTCTGCTCAAGCGCCTTATTGTAGATACGCCAGTAAATGCGCGAGGTACGCGAACCAATTGAGTATTGCTCTTTGGTGTAAATCGGTTTGCCGTCTTTGCCGATACTGGCAATGGTCATATCTTCATGAAGCACAGGACCACGGCCACGTTCAGCGGTGCGGAAACAGTCGTCACGCCACGCCTTGTAAGCGTATTCGCAATCAAAAATCCCGTCGTAATCGTCATAGGCCAAGTCAACACGCGCCAGAGTTTGCACACCAAGTACATTAGTCAGCCAGTCATGCAGCGACCACGCAGGACGACGGGCAAATACATGCTTGCATCCCGTTCCGTTGATTTGGAAATGCACCGTGTCATTGTTACCGCCGATACCAACGAAGCCGCAGAAGTCCTCACCATCTGGCGAAGTCAGCTTCATGGATTCGGTGTAGAACTGGAAACCCAAACCGCGAGGCGCAGACAGCGACAAACCTAGCACTTGATTGGTGAAGATGCGCAAGCAGTCTTCCAAATAGTTGCGGTAACAGATATCAAAGGCTTTGTTGTACGCTTCAATGTCTTCTGACGTCTTAGCAACCGTCGGATTAAACACAGGTGGAGCAGGGAACTTAGGCGCTCGACAGTGACGCTGTAACAGTCCTGATTTGGCAAAGCCTTTGTATTCCTCATGCTTGTGCAATCGACGAACCGCATCATGACAATGGCGTAAGTCTTTAACAGCAAACGTAAAACACAAGTAATCAATATGAACGCTTTGCTCATCGAAACTTTTAAGGATGTTAGTTGCAGTAGTCATCAAACACCCCCAAATTGATACGTTGTTCAACGGTCGTGTTGGTGATGGACACCAACTCATAAGAAGTGAACTGAGAGGAAGCCCAAGACTCAAGATGAGACATGGATTTAAGCAAATCCCATTCGTCGCAACCTTTGACCAACACAGAAACCGTGTAGTCAGGCAGCAAGTCGTAATAGATGATTTGAGCTTCGTTCATGATTACTGAGCCTCTAAAGCCGTCGCTTTTGAAGGTGTCATGCCTAAGAAACGACAGAGAACTTCATGCTCGTCAGATTCAAAGCGAAACTCGTAATCGCCAACCGAGAGATAACCAAAAGACTCTTTGTTGTTTTCGAATGTGCTAATGCAGTAGCCAAAATGATTGAAAGGAACAACGACTTCTTCAAAGATGTCTGTTGTAGTGATGTAGCACAGTTTGAAAGCAGGAACGTGAGACACTGCGAAATGACGAAGCGTTAACGTTTTAACGTTGACGTTTTGAACTTCAGTTTCCAATACGACCATAACAACCACCTTGACTAGTTGAGAGCGACCGCCGAAGCCAAGACGTAAGCGTCAAGGGCAAACGCCCCAAGCCAAGGCGGTCTTAATTACGATTTGTCGTAAGTGTAATTACGGATTTTCGTAATTGCTAGATGCGAATTTCCGTAACTACTAAGCTAAAATCAAGAAAACGGAGGTAGTCCCATGTATCAAAGTGAGCTGTTAGATGCCTACAAAAAGGCGAAAAACTACGTACAAGACAAGCAAATCGCACATGATTTGAATGTAAACGCGTCCAGAATCAGCGAAATGCGAAAAGGAAGACGCTATATATCTGATTCAGAAGCAGTTTTTCTAGCGGAGAATTCAGGAATTGACCCAGAGATAGCTTTGTTGGGATGTCACGCTGATCGCAACGAAAATCCACACATAAAAGGAATGTGGGAAAACATTGCAAAAAAGTTTAACGGGCTAGGATTATCAAGTATTTCAATGGTTTGTGGCATGTTTGCGTTGTGGCTTGGCGACCTTAAAGTAGCTATAGCTAAGTGCGCATTATGTATATTATGTTAAATTGCATGTCGCCGTACGCTAAATGCTGTCTAAGTATGCTCCTATTCCCCTGCAGATTTTAAATTTAAGGGCCTTACTGTGAGCATTAAACATAATGGTTATTTACCATAAAATAGCTAATATCGATCTATCAATCTACGATTGCTTGCTCTTCAATTAGCAACTTATAAAAAATGGCGTCTATTTCTTTAGACGCCATTTTTGTTTACTGGAAATATTAAATTAGCCACCGGCTAATTTGACTGTCATGCCTTTCTTTTCAAGATGTGCCTTGATCTTGTCTCTAGCATCACCTTGAATCTCGATATTGCCATCTTTTACAGAGCCACCACAGCCACAGACTTTTTTGAGTTCTGCCGCTAATAACTTTAAAGGTGCATCATCCAAGTCTAAACCTGTAACAATGCATACGCCTTTACCTTTACGGCCTTTCGTTTGGCGCTGAATCCGAACAACACCATCGCCTTTAGGGCGAGATACTTTTTCTTCTTCCGGTTTAATTCGACCGGTTTCTGTTGAATATACCAGAGTCATTCTATTGTTTCTTTTGTTGTTGAGCTTGCATCGCTTTTTGCTTTGCAACCAAATAAGCTTCGATATGGCGTTGAATAGCGGCTTTACTGCCCTTAATCAGTTTACCATTAAACATACAGTACCAAGAGTTAGGTTGGCCTGTATCGTTTTGAATAGTATAGCCGTTAAAGACCTCTGATTTTGCAACACCAGTTTGCTGCACTCTTTGTCCGAGTGAAGCAAACTCTTTGGGATCAATAATCGATGCGGTGTCACACCACCAATCAATGCTTTTCTTTACCGCCGTCAAACTGCCCTGTAAAACGTGGTTCTTGATTTTAACCTTCCAAACACTGCCATCTGATCCGACTGACTGCAGGTTAAAACCTCTATAATTTGAAATCGCCATACCACTGAGTCATCTGTTTAATGCGTTGATATAATCATAATTGCTACTGAGCAATATTCAAATACGGCTTGAATAATCCTTGCTCTAGAAAACAACTTGTATCATAAAACGCGTCTCGATAACGTTAATCACTTTGCACTGTTTATACAATCTTCCAAGAACTCATGAAATTTGTGCCCGTTGTTTTGAAGCATTTTAGGGAACATTGAGATCGGAGTCATTCCTGGAAATGTGTTTACTTCGTTTAAGTAAATCTCATCATCTTCCGTTAGGAAAAAGTCGATACGAGATAAATGACGAAGATTCATTTGTTTAAATACCGTCTCTGACGCGTGTTGGATGGAATCTAATTGTATTTGAGTTAGATTCTTCGCCTCAACTTCTGTGAGCGAGTGACTTGAACTGCTGTACTTTTCATCGTAAGAGTAAAAAGCACCATCAGGCGCGATGACCTCGCCTGGCTTAGTGATATGTAGTTGGCCATTCATCTCATATACAGCAACTTCAAGTTCTCGAGGTTTTACTGCTTTCTCAACCAACACTTGGTCAGAAAACCCAAAAGCATCATTTACTGCATTAGAAAGTTTGTCTTTTGCTGTGACACTGTAACAGCCAACGGAAGAGCCTTGACGAGCGGCTTTAACAAAAACTTTTCCCCATTTTTCAAAGGCTTTATGAGCTTGAGCGTGAGCTTCTTCATCGTTTCGCGTTAAGAATAAGTATGGCGTATTGGGTATGCCGATAGCGTCGTACCAAAGCTTAGATGTGATTTTATTGAAACTATTGCTACTCGCTTCTGGCCCGCAGCCAAGATAAGGAATACCTGCGATTTCAAACAGAGATTGAATGTCGCCTGTTTCGCCAGGAAAACCATGTATACAAGGCACGATGAAATCAATGGTTTGATTAGATCCACTTGAGCACAACTGCTTGGTATTGAGATCCAAGTAAACCAACTCACCTTGGTTGGTCATCCAACCTTCGTTTTTTATTTCTACGCGTGTAACGTGAACGTCTTCAATAAGATTTAGTTGTTGTTCGACAAAGTTTGCAGACAATAATGAAATCTCGTGCTCAGAAGAGCCACCGCCGCATAGTAAAAGAATATTTTTAATCATGAATCCATCTTTCCGTGACCTACAAAAGATACTATTTATTATGATAAACCTTTGAAGTGTGACGTACAGTAATTTTAATGTGAGGAATGTTGTTCGAATAGGATTTGAGCAAATAAATAAGGGAGCTATTCGCTCCCTTATTTGATGTGTTAATTTAATTTGTTAAGCGTTGGGTAAGCTGAGTTTTTGATTGCATCAATGCTTTTAACAAATGGTCTTAACTGCTGAAATTGAGCTGGCAAAGTCGAAATCGCTTGCTTGGCTTCTGCGCTTGTTGCGTAGTCTCCGTATAAAACTGAGAACCACTTAGTACCGTTTACAACTTTGTAGTTTTCCCAAATTGGCTGACCGTTCTGTGGCAGCTTATTTGCAAACTGATCGACTTTAGCTTGGCTACCCACAGCTGCGACTTGAATGGTATAGCCGAATCGTTGAATGCCAGCTTGCTTTTTACTTGGTGGTACGATCTTAACTGGCTTCGCCTGCTCTTTTGGCGTTAGCTTGACTACTTTCTTTTCTTCAGGCTTTGCCGTCATTTTCACAACAGTTGGTTGTACGTCTTTTTCTACTACAGCGTTTTCAGACGCCATAATTGGTTTAGAGATACGATCTGATTTGTAGTCCTCTCGGTAACTTTCTGAGGTCACATCCGTGATGTAAGTTTCAGATGCACAAGCAGAAAGCAGAACTGACAAGCCGATGATTGCGATTTTTTTCATGAAGTAACAAATGCTCTGGATAAATATTACGATAAATCATGCCGATAGCAGGGCCGTTTATCAAGCATCAAATACAATAATCTGTGATTTTGATGTGATGAATAACACAAACTCCATAAGCATCGTACACATTTTCTGCAATGTCTGGTCTGAAGATGTTTTATCAGTAAATTATTCGTTTATGATTGATATGAAACCGAGAAGCCAACGTGACTTACAAACGGCCAGGAGTCAGCATGAATAAACTACATAAACTCTTTAAACCCAACTCTGTGGCCGTTATTGGGGCATCTCAAAAAGCATTGCGAGCAGGACATGTTGTGATGCGCAACCTTCTACAAAGTGGATTTGGTGGCGCGATTATGCCAGTAACGCCGCGATATAAAGCCGTATCTGGCGTGATCGCTTACCCTGATGTAGCTTCCCTGCCCTATACGCCAGATATTGCAATTTTGTGTACGAACGTTTCACGTAACGAGCAATTGCTTAAAGAGCTAGATGAGAGAGGCACACCGTTTGCGATTGTTATCTCTGATGACCCTAATCCTTTAGATATCTCATCATTGAACATTCGAGTCTTAGGCCCAAACAGCTTAGGTATCATCCTTCCTTGGCACAATTTTAACTGCACGTTTTCCCCTGTTGCAGCTAAACCCGGAAAAATTGCTTTCATCTCACAATCCGCGGCGGTTTGTACCACGGTTTTAGACTGGGCAAATGATAAGAACATTGGTTTTTCTTCGTTCATTTCGATTGGGCGCGGACAAGATATCGATTTTGCAGATTTGCTCGACTATTTGAGTATGGATGGAAACACTGAAGCTATTCTGCTTTATGTTGATAATATCCAAGACGCTCGCCGATTTATGTCTGCTGCGCGCGCCGCTTCACGTAACCGACGTATATTGGTGCTAAAAGCGGGCCGCTCTAAAGAGATGAATACTTTTGAGCAGCAAGACGGAGATACACTTGACGTAATTTACGATTCTGCTATTCGCAGAACTGGTATGTTACGAGTCAGCAATACGCATGAGCTTTTTGCCGCGGTAGAAACACTCACGCATTCTGTGCCACTTCGTGGAGAGCGTTTAGCGATCATCACCAATGGCGGCGGCCCTGCTGTTATGTCCGTTGATACTTTGATTGAACGTGGTGGCCAACTCGCAACGCTTGATGACGCTTCCATTGAGCAATTACAAGCAGTACTTCCATCCAACTGGCGTGCTCGAAATCCAATTGATCTGTCTGGTGACGCAACCCAAAAACGCTATATTGATACCATTAACGCACTGATGAATAACGACTGTGCAGATGCGATATTGATTATGCATAGTCCTTCTGCTGTTTCTGATCCTCTTGAAACTGCTCAAGTCGTTATTAATGCCATCAAATCTCACCCTCGGCATAAGCATTTTAATATCTTGACCAACTGGTCAGGAGAACAAACGTCGAGAGAAGCGCGACTGGCCTTTACTCAAGCAGGCATTCCAACCTATAGAACACCTGAAAGTGCGGTTGTAGCATACATGCACTTGGTCGAATACAGACGAAACCAGAAACAACTAATGGAAACGCCAACGACGGCAGAGCCATTACATTCTGGAAGTGTGAGTTCAGCAAAAGAATGGGTAAACGAACGACTACTGGATAAAAACACAGTCACCTTGGATACGCATCAAACCAGCCCATTATTTAAGCTGTTCGGGTTTAACGTTTTGCCTACGTGGATTGCATCTGACGACATTGAAGCTGTTCATATGGCAGAAAATATTGGATACCCTGTTGCGGTTAAATTACGTTCTCCAGACATTCCTCATAAATCGGATGTTCACGGTGTCGCTCTAAATTTAAGAAACAGTCGAGAAGTTTCCAACGCAGCGCTATCCATTTTAGATACCGTAAAGCTCAGTTACCCTTCCGCCAATGTACATGGGCTGTTAGTACAAGGGATGGCAAAGCTCGGCAGCGCTGAAGAGCTACGGATTAGTATTGCAGTAGATAAAGTCTTTGGACCAGTGATCTTGCTTGGTCAAGGCGGCTCTGAGTGGAATATCGCCCAAGATGCCGTCGCTGCACTTCCTCCTTTGAACATGACGCTTGCGCGCTACCTTGTCGTTGTTGCCCTAAAGTCTGGAAAGATTCGCCTGCAGAAACACAAAGATGCGCTCGATATTACTGAGTTGTCGAAGTTCTTGGTTCGTATCTCCCAAATGGCAGTTGAGTTACCAGAAATACAAAAACTGGATATCCATCCAGTACTGGTGTCCGGAAGCGATTTAACTATCCTTGATGCAGATGTCACACTGTGTAAGTACGAAGGAGACGCCCAAAAACGGCTAGCGATTCGCCCTTTCCCGGCAGAGTTTGTCGAAACGGTGACGCTTCGAGATGGCCAACCTATCCTGCTTCGCCCTATCTTGCCTGAGGATGAGCCGCTGCATGCTCAATTCATTAATAGCGTATCGAAAGAAGATCTCTATAAGCGTTTCTTTTCTGAAGTTGGAGAGTTCAACCATGAGGCTTTGGCAAACTTTACTCAAATCGACTACGACCGCGAAATGGCGTTTGTTGCGGTAGCGTTTAATACTGACGGACCGTCTATCATAGGGGTAGCCCGCGCATTGATTACACCAGACAATAGTGACGCTGAGTTTGCTATTTTGGTTCGTTCAGATTTGAAAGGAAAAGGTTTAGGCAAAGTGCTGATGCAGAAAATAATCAGCTATTGCAAAATTAAAGGCACAAAGCAAATGTCTGGAATGACCATGCCAACAAACAGAGGAATGTTGATGTTGGCTCAGAACTTGGGGTTTGAGATCGATGTCCAGTTTGCAGACGGTACGGCAGATATGGTGCTCCCTTTAAATTGAAAAGCGCAGCATTAGCGATGACTTTTACTTCTTACATTCGATAATCAATGGGAATCTAAGAAGTAAAAGTTACGTTGTTACTTTAGTTTCCAATTCTTTTTTAAGTACTGAATACACCAGGATTTTGCCTCACCCATAGTGTTCCGGCGCCATGCCAAAATAATATCCATCGGCTGTTCTTCAGTGCCTTCGATTCGTTTCAATACACCACTATCAATAAGAGGTTGTGCAATTTGGCTTGGTAATGTACCAATGCCTAAACCTGCAGTTAGCGCTTCTACTTTTGCCGTAAAGTTGGTGACGGTCAAGCGAGGTTGTTTTTGAATGATATTAATTGAGAGCGCGGGTTGCTCACGTGCGGTATCTGCAATAGCAATAATCCGATACTTTTCTCGCGCTGCTTCATCAAACTTACCACTACGCTTGTGAACATAGTGATCAGCGGAAGCTACCCAATACATACTCATTTTACCAATTTTTTCTGACTTAACTTCTTGAGGGAGCGTATCCAGTGATGGGCAAATCAGTAAATCAGCTCTCCCCGTATTCAACGACTCCCAGCTACCAGCCAGAATCTCCTCTTGCAGCCTGACTCGAGTTGAGCTGACCTCGGCCAGCGCATCAACCATCGGGAAAAAGTTGGATATAGGAATAATGCCATCGAAGGCAATGGTAATATCCAGTTCCCAGCCATTCGCCAATAACGTTGCATCGTTCACTAACTTTTCACTGGCTTGTAAAATGGCTCTTCCTCTTTCAAGAATAAGCTTACCTGCTTCAGTAAAATGGGCTTTGTGACCAGAGCGATCGAAGATAATAATGTCTAAGTCTTGCTCGAGTTTCTGGATTTGATAGCTCAGCGATGACGGGGCTCTGTCTAACTCATTCGCAGCAGCAGCAAAACTCCCTCTTCGATCAATAGCATCTAGAATATGGAGTGCTTCTAACGTAATTGGACTCTGCACATGGCCTCTCTTAATGTGATATTTATCACATTCATTGTATTTGGATGAACTTATCAAGAACTAACGACAAATTATATAACATATTGATAACTAAAGACTAGGAATGCTAATAGCCTAAGAAGAAGATTCAATACAAATCAATAAATGACAATGGTAATGATAGTAATTACTATTTAGATCCATTAATATCCGCGTGTTGTTACCTATTATGGATCTAAGGTATTGAAGCCAATGTATAAAAAATCAATTTTGTCAGCCTCCATTTTAGTTGCCCTTTCCCATACTGCTTATGCGGAAGAAGCTTCTAAGTTTGAAGAAGTCGTTGTGTCGGCCACCCGTACCAACCAAACCATAAACACTGTTGCTGCTTCTGTTGCTGTTGTATCAGAGAAAGACATCGAAGAAAACATGGTAAAGGACTTGAATGATCTATTCGAGTATACGCCAGGTGTTACTGTTAATGGCACTCAACGCCAAGGCGTCCAAAGTATTAACATTCGCGGGATGGAAGGTAAACGAGTTAAAATCTTAGTAGACGGTGCATCTCAACCAGGTGTATTCAGCGGTGGACCATATTCGTTTATCAATTCTAGTGCCGTTACTGTCGACCCCGATATGCTAAAGAGTGTCGAAATTGTTAAAGGAGCAGCTTCTAGCCTACATGGTAGTGATGCAATTGGCGGTGTTGTCGCATTCGAAACAAAAGATCCGAAGGATTTCCTCAAAGATGGTAAAGACTTTGGTGGTCAAGCTAAACTCTCTTATTCATCGGAAGATAACTCTTTTAGTGAGCATGTAGCTTTAGCAAAGCGTTTCGGTAATACAGAAGCACTTATAGCCTTTACACGCCGTGATGGTGCAGAGCTACAAAATTTCTCTAAGGCGCCTTACGATAACTATTCTGTGGACAACCAAGATTATTACAAAAACGATCTATTGGTAAAACTTCAATCTCAATTGAATGACGCTCATCGCTTGGAGTTCTTGGGAGAAGTTATTTACAACGAGACTGACTCAGAGATCGCACATAAAAGTTACAAAAACTTCAACGCTGAAGACACAACCAAGCAAAATCGCATTGGGCTCAAGCACATTTGGTTTGCAGATGCAGCTATCTCGGATACGATCACGTCCAAGCTTACATGGATTGGTAAAGAAGAAAACGGCGTCTCTAATCGCTTTATCGAAGCCAGCCCAGGTTACCCACCTTACGTACCGCCTAGTGGTGACAACCAACAGAAAAAAGATTACGAATATACTGAAGACAAATTTGAATTCGAAACTCAGTTAGATAAAGAGATTCAAAATCACTATATTGTTTACGGAATATCGTACAAACATAGTGACATCAGTAATACCAATCGCGAGTTTAATTCCGATCTTGGCACGCCAGATACTGTTTACGTTTACACACCGGATGCAAAAGAAGAAAGCTTTGGTTTATTCTTGCAAGATGAAATTTCGCTTCTTAATGACAAGCTAATTCTGACTCCAGGTGTGCGTTACGATTACTTCTCTACTA
This sequence comes from Vibrio sp. 970, assembly GCF_033339075.1. Lineage (NCBI taxonomy): Bacteria > Pseudomonadati > Pseudomonadota > Gammaproteobacteria > Vibrionales > Vibrionaceae > Vibrio > Vibrio sp. 970. The sequence goes on along the minus strand of NZ_JAWOTW010000003.1, from coordinate 148,400 downwards.
ATCCTTCAAATACTTCTGAAGAGTCATTCGAGAAGTTTAGCGACTCTGCATTAACTGGTCGTTTAGGAGCAACTTACTCTGTATCGCAACCTGGCACGATCTTCGCGCAAGTGAGCCAAGGGTTCCGAGCGCCATCGTTCGACGAGCTTTACTACACCTACGATAATCCGGCTCATGGCTATACCAACCGCCCTAACCCAAATTTGGGATCTGAAAAGAGTTTGTCTTATGAACTTGGTTACCGTCATAACACTGCAGCGTCTGCAACTGAAGTAGCGTTCTACTACAGTGATTACAGTGACTTTATTGAGCAAACGTCATCAAACAATGGTGGTTTAACTGAATTCACAAATATCAATATTAGTGAAGCAAACATTAAAGGGGTTGAGCTCTCTAACCGTCTTGATTGGCATGCCATTGCTGGTCTTCCATCAGGCGTGACAACTCGCTTTGTTGCAGCATACACAGAAGGTGAAGATGGTGATGGTAATCCTTTGAACAGTGTAAACCCATGGAATGCCGTAGCTGCTGTAAATTACGATTCACCAAATGCACTTTGGGGGACAAGCCTAAAAGTAAACTACACGGCTAAGAAATCGAACAGTGATATCAACTCTGATGGTGATAAAGGCGGAATCAAAGACCAAGTTGCTTTGCCGTCTGCGACAGTCGTTGACTTAACGGCGTACTACAAACCAATGAAAGATATAACCATTCGTGCTGGTGTTATGAATCTAACGAATGAAGAATACCATCTTTGGAACGATGTTCGCGGTAAGACTGAGTTAAGTCGAGACAAAACGCAAGCTGAGCGTAATTATAACATTAGTGTTAAATACGAGTTCTAAACCTTAAAAACACAAAAGCCAGCGTAATGCTGGCTTTTTTTATGGCTTTCATTTCAAAAATGTAAAGAAAAGTATGAAAAATGAAAGTTTACTGTTTTGCCATCTCTTTTTTCACCATTACTGCTGCTGCAATGATGAAAGTGATGATCAGACCGAGTTCCATGAACTACCCCAATAGCTATGAGAAAATTTATAACCCAAATTAAGAGTCGGGCATAGTTTAACAGCTCTATATATACTTGCTACCTTTTAACCAGTAATTTACGATTTTTTCCGATTTGGATCAAAAAAGACGCAATCACGCGCCTTTTTGTTACTATTGTGTAAATTAAAGATTAGGCGTCTGGATAACCTTGAGGGTTAGTAGACTGCCAGCGCCATGTATCGCCAGTCATTTCTTCTAGAGTGCGAGTTGCTTTCCAACCTAACTCATTCATCGCTTTTGATGGATCCGCCCAACACTCTGCAATATCACCTGGACGACGCTCAACAAGTTGGTATGGGACATCTTTACCACTTGCGGCTTCAAATGCTTTCACCATGTCCAGTACACTGTAGCCGTTACCAGTACCGAGGTTATAGATATGAAGGCCAGCTTTGCTACCTACTTTTTCTAATGCAGCAACGTGACCATCGGATAAGTCCATTACATGAATATAATCACGTACGCCTGTGCCATCTTTGGTCGGATAATCACTACCAAACACAGAAAGGAACTCTCTTCGCCCTACCGCAACTTGAGAAACAAACGGCATTAAGTTGTTTGGAATACCTTGAGGATCTTCACCTAGCTCGCCTGTTGGATGTGAACCTACCGGGTTAAAGTAACGAAGAAGTGTAATGCTCCAGTCAGGGTTCGCATTTTGGAAGTCGGTTAAACACTCTTCTACCATTAATTTGCTGCGACCATATGGGTTAGTTGCGCTAGTTGGAAAGTCCTCTGTGATGGGTACAGAAGCAGGATCACCGTATACAGTCGCTGATGAACTAAATACCAACGATTTAACTCCGGCTTCACGCATTGCATCAACCAATACTAAAGTGCCATTAACGTTGTTGTCGTAATACTCTAGGGGTTTTGCTACAGACTCACCGACGGCCTTTAAACCTGCAAAATGGATAACAGCTTCAATATTGTGTGACTTTAGTGCTTCTACCATCGCCAATTTATCTCTGATATCGGCTTGAATGAAGGTTGGCTTTACACCACATACCTTTTCAATTCGATCTAATACCGTAGATTTACTGTTGTACAGGTTGTCTAGAATCACTGGCGTCATGCCAGCTTCGATCATTTGAATACACGTATGACTACCGATATAGCCCATACCACCCGTAACGAGTACTTTCATTTTATTATTCCTTCTGACGCGAATTGGGTTAGTTTAAAGCTTTGACGTTACGATTTAAACTGTCTCTTGTAATTCGCATCCCATTAATATTGCTTGGCCTTTTCCGGCTTTCTTTGCTTGATACATTGCCGTATCCGCACTTTTTAAAACTCGAGTAGCATCGCGCTCATTTACGCCGACTAATTTTACGCCGATACTAACGCCAACTTTGAGTAAGTGACCTTTGTACTCAATTGGAGCACATATGCTCTCGAGCAACTGTTCTGCTATTCGGGTGACCACTTTTTGATTGGCGGGATTTACCAACATGACAAATTCATCACCAGAAAGTCTTGCGATTAAATCACTATGTCTCGTCGCAGATGTTAGACGCTCGGAAACTTTTTTCAAAACTTCATCACCTGCATCATGACCGTAGGTATCGTTAACTTCTTTAAATCCATCCAGATCGAGGTACAAAACTGCAAATTCGTCACGCAAGTATCCAGAGCGTTGTACTAGTTGTTCCAACTCTAAATGGAACTTAGATCGATTGGCTAACCCCGTTAAAGCATCGTGATGAGCTAAATGCTCTAATCGTTCCATCTCTTTTGCGCCGGAAAGGTCGGTAAGAACAATAACCAGATCATAGAAACCATAGTCTTCACACTTAACGATACGATTGACTCGAGCAAACATCGGTACAAACTGACCAATATGGTTCTTCTCGATAACTTCACCTTGCCAAACGCCATAATTTTCTATCGACTCGATGATACTAGGCATCATTTCCTGTAACTTGCGCCACTTTAGCGTTTGGATGAATGACTTCCCAATAAGCTGATCCACCTCTAAGCCGACTAACTTAGTGACGGCAGGGTTTACCATCGTAATGACACCGCGATGATTAAGAACAATGAGACCATCTTGGCTGCTTTCAAAAACACGTCCCGCAACACGTTGCCGGTTTATGGCTTCTTCAATTTCGGTGATATCTTGAATCGAAAACAGTAAGTATTCATGTGTCGAGAGGCGACGACTGGTTAGGCTCAACTGCTGTTCGTTATCTGCATTTTTGAGGTGAATATCATCGCACTCTAGGCCTCGACTCAGGATCTGACTCAGCTCATTCGGTGTTTTGGTTTTAATTAGATCACGAATATTGGCGTATTTAAGTTCATCTAATTTTTTTTGAAATATTTGCTGGGTCGCCGTATTACAATGAATAACACGTCCGGAATTGTCTGTAATAACTAATGCATGCTGAATAGATTCGATAACCTCTTCTGAAAATGCGCGCTTTTGTTCTAGTGTGTCTAGCGAATGTTGCCGCTGCTTCTCACGTACTGTTAACCTATTCATCATTTGATTGAAAGATCTCGCGAGCTCTCCAATTTCATCGTTGGCGTAATAGCGTGCTTGATTTTCCGTGCTTCGTCCGTGTGTCACATTCTCTATTAAGCGGCTAAGCTCCATAACGGGCTTGAGAACAAGCCTCTCGATACTTATGTAAAAAACAGTGCCACCAGCGATCAGAAACAGAAGAAGTAAAGCGCCATCTTGAAGTAAAGATTGTATGGCTTCTACAATTGGGCGATGAGAAAGCGTAACTCTCATGCTACCAATGACATAGCCATCATGGATAATCGGCTCTAGAACATAAAGAAATTTGGTTGATAAGGCATAGCCTAGAGCGTGCAACCTACTTCTTTCGGTTTGACTTGGAACGGGTGCTAGTGCCCCACTTATCTCCATAACAGCGAATGGTTGGTCATCTTGGTCATAAAGTTTGACCCGCGTTACATTTGGCTGGTTTAAAAAGTTGGCGAGAATAGTTTGAGCTTTTTGCTTGTCCTTTGTTGTCAGCGCATCTTTAATTGAGAAAGAAACATTGTTAATCAGCTTTCTTGTCTGCTCGACCAGTTCATGCTTAGACGATTGGTATACAGTATACGAGGTGTAACCTTTTGAGATAACAAAGATAGCCGTTAAAAAGACCAGAAGAGGCCAAATAAGCTTCGCTCGTAATGACATATATATTCCTGTCGCAGACAACCACAAAAATGACAGAAGAACCATTATGCAATCTATCACCCATGAAGGGCGACAAGATTAACACGATGCTAATGCAAAATAACCTTAAATTCTCAAAAATTGGATGGAAAAGAAACGAAATACCTCAAAATTCGGATCAACTCAAATAACGGCAACATCTTTATGGACTAACGTGATCTTTTTCGTCACCTATCTGCTCAAAAAGCCTCGTTTTCATGATAGAAGAATGAAGTGAGTCACTGAACCTAGATGCATTTTCCTGCATCGTAACCCCATTGCTTGTGTAGAAATAAAACGTATGACATTGAATAAACAGCAACTTACATTGAACTGTGATATGGGCGAGAGCTTTGGCTCTTGGAGTATGGGCGCAGATGAAGACGTGATGCCCCATGTTGATATGGCGAACATCGCGTGTGGTTTTCATGCCTCCGACCCTAATGTCATGCACGACACTATCACCCTAGCGAATGACAACGATGTTGATATTGGCGCACACCCAGGTTACGCCGACCTACAAGGCTTTGGCAGACGAAGCATAAGCATGACGGGTGATGAAATTACGAACATGGTTATATATCAGGTTGGTGCTTTACAAGCATTATGCCGGGCGCAATACACAGACATCAGTTACATAAAGCCTCATGGTGCTCTATACAACGACATGATGAAAAGTGATGCGATATTTAGAGCGGTAGTAAAGGCGGCAGCACTGTTCAAAGTACCGTTAATGATCCTAGCTTCACAGGAAAACGAAAAATACTTAGAAATCGCAGACGATTATGATGTTCCCTTGTTATTTGAAGCATTTGCAGATCGTTTATACCAAGATGACGGCTTACTGACTCCTAGAACACAGCCCAATGCCGTGTTAAAAAGCGAGCACGCGATACTTGAGCAAGTCCGGACCTTAGCTGACTCTGGGCGTGTCAAAACCGCTTCAGGCGGTTACATATTATTGGAAGCCGACACAATTTGTGTTCATGGTGACAATGAAGAGTCGATCGCGCTGATCCAAAAGATCCGCCAAAGCCTATACGCTGGAGGAAATTAATGCATAAAGAGAAATTTAATATCTCTTTGATCTCCGAGTGCAGTATTTTCATTAAGTTTGATGAGAGTATTTCTGAAAATGCAGTCGGAGAGCTTGCTCGCAGCATAAGAGAAACTTTCGCTTCAATTGTTATGAACGTTGTCCCCTCCTATCAAACTATTCTCATTGATTACTTACCTTTTCGAATCAACGAAAAGAACTTAGCCAATGAGCTGCAACAAATCGTGAGCCAGTTTGATACTCAATCACTTAAGCTTTCCCAGCCGAATCACATTACTATCCCTGTATATTACTCTGAAGAAACCGCGTTAGATCTATCTCGTTTTAAAAAGCGAGGTCTGTCATTAGACGATCTTATTACCCTGCATACGAAAACCGAGTACGCGGTTTCTGCAATTGGCTTTGCTCCAGGCTTTGCATTTCTCTCGGACGTTGATACTCAATTGCACATGGCAAGGCTTGCCACACCAAGAACTCAAGTGCCGGCCGGAAGTGTAGGAATCGCAGACTCTAAAACGGCCGTCTATCCATCAGATAGTCCTGGCGGATGGAACATTATTGGTAAAAGCCCGCTTGCGCTCTTCTCCGACTCTCCTCCTTTTATACCGTTTGAAGTGGGTGACAAGGTCACCTTTAATGCTATTTCAAAACAAGAGTTTATCGATTTAGGAGGCGTACTATGAGTTACGGTGGATTACTGGTGGAAAAGCCAGGACCGCTCTCTTTAGTTCAAGACTTTGGTCGTTTTGGCTTAGCGCATGTCGGTGTGACTCAAGGTGGCCCGGTCGACGACTATGCTTACAGTTGGGCCAACCATTTGCTTGGTAACGTAGTCAATTGCGTTGCGATTGAAATTACTCTGGGTAACGCTTGTTTTATTGCATTGCATAACTGCCACCTTGCTATATGTGGCGGTGACTTAAATGCGAAAATAGATGGTGAACCTATTTCAAATTGGTCTGACTTTACGTTGAAAAAAGGACAGAAGCTTCAGTTCGGAGTCGCAAGGAATGGACTTCGCTCCTACCTAGCGGTTAAAGGTGGATTCAATGTTGCTCAGCACTTAGGAAGCGCATCGACCGTCTTGCGAGAATCTCTAGGTGGTTATGATTCAAATGGTGGCGCTTTGAAAGCTGGTGATATTCTTCCCTTTGTCCCTCATAACTTACCGAAACGTAAACCAAGGCAAATGACGTTTCGCTTTAAGCCAGATTACAACTTACCCATTAAGCTGAGAGTGATTGAAGGCTATCAGAACGAGGACTTTGATGAAGACGCTCGCCAAGCATTTTATAACAAAGCATTCATCATCTCCCCAAATTCGAATCGCATGGGCTACCGTCTTGAGGGCAATAACATTCGTCCACCTTACGAAGGCGTCCTATCAGAGGGAATTGCATTAGGTTCAATTCAAGTACCTAGCGATGGTAACCCTATTGTGCTGCTCAACGATCACCAGACTATTGGCGGGTATCCTAAATTTGGCTGCGTAGCTCGTATTGACTTACCTAGACTGGCACAGGCGAAACCCGGACAAAAAGTCAATTTTGTGAAAGGAGATAGACTAGGCTTGCAAGAAGTATGGTGCCAATGGGCTCAGTTTTTTGGGTATTAATACAACCACTGAGCCCAAACACAGCCGATTATGCAGGCATACCATAACGCACTGCTAAAGCTTGTGGATAGCCTCGCTCTTGAGTGAGTTTAATCGCGTACTGCTCGACCTCTTGTTCAGACCACTTCACAGCGACCGGATGCTGTGTTTCCACATTTTGGTTAGGATCGATGTCAAACCAGAATTGAAGCATTTTTTGCGCTGCGAGTAGTGTCGATGACGCTTTTACCACCTCTATTCTCGCGTAGTGGTTATCTTCAAAAGTCACATCTGCCGCTCTGAGTACTGGATCTGTGCCGGGAATTTGCTGAGCGCCAAATAATGCTTTTCCTCCTTTTACAGCAGAGTGATAGTCGGGAATGAACTGTGCCATGTGTTTGATGGCGTTGTTCGTTCGCTCTTCTAACACTTCTTCTCTCCAGCCGTTACGGATCTTCGAGAGTAAAGGCATAGGCAGTTCAGGTTGAGCAGATGAGTTCGTGCTCTCCACTAAACCATCTTCAAACAGCGTGATTCCTTTTGTCATACCATGAAGTTGAAAGTAACCATCGCCATAAGGCGTCAATTGAGCCATTCCTTTATCGGTTCCACGCGGGCCATGAAAAATAACTTCTGGCCATTGTTGTTGACAGTCTGCCCACCTCGTAACGTAAGCGGCTTTAAACTCCACCAACCTGTCTCGCTTGGCACCAACTGTGTTGTCAATTGAGCCTGTTTCAAAGCCACACGCGTTAACCAAGTAGTCGCATGTCATCAGGTAATCGATACCTTCACGTTCATAGCCAAGTTGCCAGTGTTCCCCCATCCAATCGGCTTGCTTAAACGTTGCTTGTGTGAAGACCGAAGCATTAGGAAGCGTATCTAGTGTTAAGTTGGCAATTGCGGCGAGGCGAAAAACACTCCAACCATATTCTTGAACTGCGACAACAGGATACTTTAGCGCTTCAAGATCAGCATGTTGAGCAAAAGGAATGCACCACTCATCGAAGTTTGTAGGATGACTTGGTTGAGTACGTTGCGCGAGAGCTTCTAGCTCCGCTTTTGAATACAGTTTGTAGTATTTGCTTGGCTCGCCGAGCACTTTATTACTCTCATCTTTATCAACGAGCGTCTGATAAGCACTTTTCACAACCTCTAATCGCGGAATTAGTGTGGATGGGTCTCCACCATCGGAATGAGGAACCGCGATGATTGTCGGACGAATATTCAGTGAAAGCGGATACAGGCGAACAGTATCAATAGATTGTGCTAACAAGTCTAAGCACTGTTGCTCGGAAATCTCTCGATATAAATTACCACCAGCATGCAAATGACAAATGGGTGGACCATTTACTAGTGATACGCCCTTCTCTATTACGGAAACTTTAAAACCCAGCTCCGCAAAATGAATTGCTGCTGTTGCACCTGCTACACCGCCACCAACAACAGCGATATGCTTATCTTTATAACTTGGAAACTCAGACTTCATTGCTTCACTAAAAATTTTATAAGGAAAATTCTTTACTAACGGTGAATTCTACTCGTGTTTGGACTTGATTAAAATCACAAAAAGTTCATGGGTTTGCGAAATATCCAACAGCGCCTGTAAAGTGCATTAAAGTAGAAAAAATTTGCGAAAAAGTACTTGACGACATGGTTAAGAAGACACTTTTTTGTGTCTATGTGAATAAGAATTTCACTGTAAGACCCATGGCGCAAAGCCTGCAGAAACACCCCACTTTTTACCCCATTTAGTTATCCCAAAAGTTATCCACTGTTTTTGTGGATAACTAAAATAAAAGTGTCATGGAGTGTTCCAAACTTGATAACACTCGCTGCGATTAAGTGTTTACTGGCGTTAACAATCTTTTCAACAAACTCATCACTACAAGTGCCAACGTAACAAATGTTGCAAGCGGTAAAGCTATCCACAATTCGGGGTGAATTTGTGCATTGAGATCGAATCCATATGTCATGACTGCGGCCACACAAACTTCCGCAGCGAATACCGCAACACCACTAGCAATCAACGCCATAATTCCGTACTCGGCCCACAGGGTTGTGTTGATCCGTTTCTTACTTGAACCTAATGTGCGATACAAACGAATCTCTTGTTGGCGTTGGGACAAGCTTAACCTCAGTAGCGTAAAGATGAGCAGCAGACCAGCAACAACGCCTAAAAGAGCAAGGATGGTGATTGCTGATACGATTTGCTGAATCAAAGCCTGAATTTTCTCGCCCATAGTTCGGATATCTAAAACAGAGACCGTTGGGTGAGCACGTGACATTGACGTCAACAACGCTTCATTTCCTTCTTCAATCCTATAACTGATGAGGTAAGAACCAGGTAAATTAGCCATCACGTCAGATGAGAAAATAAAATAAAAGTTAGGCTTCATGTCACGCCATTCGACATAACGGATGGTATCTACTACTGCATCGTAATTCTGGCTGTTTATTACAAAGCGCAGCGTATCACCGAGTTTTATGCCTAAGTCATTTGCTACATCCGCTTCTACAGATACACTCCCTTTGTTTGTCCATTCACCCGAAAGCACATCATTATATTCTGGTAGGGTATCTCCCCATGTCAGGTTTAGCTCTCGACGTATCGCGTCAGAACCTTCTCCTTCGTAATCAATCTCTTTGACGTTTTGACCGTTAATCTCTGTTAGTCGTCCACGAATTATTGGATAAGCTTGTGACCGCGTAACTCCATTTTTGTCTAGGGTTTCTAGGTAGTTATCGAGCTCATAATCACCAATGTTCAAAGCGAACACATTTGGCGCGTCTGCAGGTAAGGTTCTCTCCCAATCCGCGAGAATATCGCTGCGCACAAGCCAAATGATAGACAGCAACATCAAAGATAATGCCAAAGCACCAAACTGTAGGCCGCTGGTTACTGGCGTCCGGTTGATACGACTCAACGCAAGCTTCATTGCAGGATGGGTTGACACACGTGCAAACAGCTTTGTGAGTGTGACGCTAACTGCTGCGAGTACCACAAACAGTACCGCTATACCAGTGAGCACGATCCAAACTAAGGTGTTATCAGCATACAGTAAAAGTAATGGAATAACGGGCACTAGAACAAGTAACATTCGCTTCCAAGAACGTTGCGCTTTACCCTGCTGTAGCACTTCTAACGCGGGAGTTTTAATCAAGCCTAAAAGTGGTATACCGAGAGCAGGCACCGTAATCAAGACTGCTGAGATAAATGCCACCAAAAATGGTGTGACGCCGTAACTAGGGAGTGGGTCGGGTAATAAGTCTTTGAGTGGAATACGTAATAAATATTCCAGCCCGCTCCCTAACAATATACCGACGACACTGGCACTAATGAGAAGGATTGTGACTTGAATAAATAACCACTTTTCAATCCATCGGCGGCTCGCACCAAGACTTTTCAACATCGCGATAGTTTGTGTCCGGCTGTTCACGTAATTTTGACAAGTAAGAACCAATGTTGTCGCTGCCATAATGATGACAATCGCTACGGTCAACGACAGATACTGCGTCGTGCGTTCAAAAACCTCATTACTACGACTGGCAGTATCTTGCGTGCGCCAGCGATCGCTCGGAGAAAGCTGCGTATCATCTTGTAAGCTCTTTAGTGTTTTATCATCGGCTTGTAAAAACAGACGGTATTGAACTCGGCTCCCAACTTGAATTGCTCCTGTTTTATCTACGTCACTTTGATGAATGTATGCAGAAGGCATTTGCTGAAATGGATTAAAGCTCAAGCCAGGTTCCATCAATACTGCGCCTGATACAGTAAACTCGGCATCGCCTATCGTGACGCTGTCACCTGAGTTTACGTTTAGTTGAGTCATAATCCGCTCATCAAGCCAGAGTTGGTTCTCTTTAACGCGACTGGCCGGATTATTTTCAAGAACGAGCTCTCCCATTAAAGGGTAATTATCATCCACCGCCCTTACAGAAATAAGCTGCATACCATTATCGCTAAATGCCATAGTGGCAAATCGCGTCATCATCGAACGTTCAAGGTTTTCAGTCGAGGTTAACAACGTGTCCGGAATGGGATTAGCAGACACAAACACCGCATCTGCCGTTAATGCATCCTTCCCCTGCTTGACGATCACCTGCTCCATTCGTTCTGCTAATGCAGAAAGCGCAAAGATACTCGCAATCACGAGAATAAGAGCAACGCTAATAGGCCAAAGATTCCCCTGCCTTATTTCGCCGAAACTCCAACGTATCAAACTTTTATTCGACGAGTGCTGTGTTGTACTGTTTTGCTCTGTGGATGTTGCTTCACTTGATGATACTGCAGACATTATATCTCCTCCTTAAGCTCACCCGCCTCCATACGATAGATACGGTCACATCGGCTTGCTAGATGACCATCGTGTGTTACTAAAATCAGAGTTGTCCCGTGCTGTTCATTAAGATCGAATAGCAGCTCAATCACTTTGTCTGCGGTTTGATGGTCAAGATTGCCGGTAGGCTCGTCTGCGAACAACAGTTCAGGTTGTGTCATAAATGCTCGCGCTAGTGCAACTCGCTGTTGTTCACCACCAGATAACTGGCTTGGTAGATGATCGACACGTTTTTCCAATCCAACAGCAGCTAATAATTCCGCTGCTCTTGCTTCATCTTCGGCTTCACCACGTAAAAGACAAGGAAGCGTGACATTACGTAATGCACTCAAACTCGGGATTAATAAGAAACTTTGGAAAACAAAACCTAAAGAGTCAGCCCGAATTTTCGCACGTGCTTCATCGTCCAGTTTTGATAATTCATGACCTAATAAAGTAATTTCGCCTGATGTCGGTGTATCAAGACCAGCTAGCAACGTCATCAATGTTGACTTACCTGCACCGGAAGTTCCGACGATGGCGATCTTTTCTCCTTTTCGGATGTCAACATTTACGTCTTTGAGGATTGTTAATTGTTCTTGATTAGTAGAGACTTGTTTAGAAACCAAATTGGCTTGAACAATAGGTGCATTAAGTACAGGTGTTTGCATGATTCGTATACTTTCCTTAGTTCTATTTTTTTGTTTTTCCGCTACTTCACATGCGAGCGAAAAGCTACTTGTCTTGGGTGATAGCTTGAGTGCAGGCTATCAGATGCCGATCGAAGAGAGTTGGCCTAGCTTACTCCCTGATGCGTTGTCAGAACATGGTCAAGATGTAACAGTTATTAATGCCAGCATTTCTGGCGATACAACCGGCAATGGCTTAGCACGGTTACCTCAGTTGCTAACTCAGTATAGCCCTGACATGGTACTTATTGAGTTAGGTGCCAACGATGGCCTAAGAGGCTTCCCTCCTAAACTTATTACGTCGAATCTTTCAAAAATGATTACCATGATAAAAGATTCTGGTGCGGACGTTGTCATGATGCAAATTCGGGTTCCACCTAATTATGGTAAGCGCTATAGCGATATGTTTTACGATATCTACCCTAAGCTTGCACAGCATCAACAAGTTGCCTTGATGCCATTCTTCTTAGAGCATGTTGTCACCAAACCAGAATGGATGATGGATGATGGCCTTCACCCAAAACCAGATGCACAACCTTGGATCGCTGATTTCGTTGCTCAAGAATTAATTAAACATCTCTAATTTTAATGGTCTAGCTCAATAAGTTTTACGTAACTTTACGTTAATCTATTTTCAATTCCACTCATCGAGGATAGATAACAACATGCGAATAGAACCGTTAATTCAAGGTGTTGTTGCTCGCTCTGCGCACCCCAAAGGGTGTCATGCATCTATTAAAGAGCAAATTGAATACGTAAAGCACGCCCCACAGATCAAAAAAGGCCCAAAACGGGTTTTGATTATTGGTGCCTCCTCTGGTTTCGGCCTAGCGGCACGAATAGCCCTAACGTTCGGTGGCGCTAACGCCGATACCATTGGCGTCTCATTTGAGCGTGGCCCTTCAGAGAAAGGGGTTGGGAGTGCGGGTTGGTATAACAACGTCTTTTTTAAGCAAGAAGCAAATCAAGCCGGGCGTACCGCAATAAATATTGTTGGCGATGCATTCTCTGGTTCGGTGCGCAATCAAGTGATTGAAGCCATTGAAACGTACTTTGAGGGTGAAGTTGACTTAGTCATCTATAGCTTGGCAACCGGTGTTCGACCTAAACCTGAATCTGATGAGTTTTGGCGCAGTGTCATTAAACCTATTGGTGAACCTGTCACTGGCGCTTCTATCATGCTGGAGAACGATAAGTGGATAGAAACCACCTTAACGCCTGCAACAGAAGAGGAAGCCAACGCCACCATTAAAGTAATGGGAGGCGAAGACTGGGAAAGCTGGATTGACACACTCATCAATAACGACTCTATCGCAAACGGCTGCAAAACCATCGCCTTTTCTTACATGGGCCCTGACATTACGCACCCAATTTATCTCGATGGTACGTTAGGTCGAGCGAAAATCGATTTACACCAAACCAGTCATTCATTAAACCTCAAACTCGCCAACTTTGACGGCGGTGCTTACGCAACCGTGTGTAAGGCGTTGGTGACGAAAGCCAGTGTATTCATCCCTGCGCTAAGTCCCTACCTGTTAGCGCTTTATAGAGTGATGAAGGAAAAAGGTACTCACGAACGCTGTATTGAACAAATGCAGCGGCTGTTTACTACGAAGTTATACGATCAAGAGAAAGTGCCAGTTGACGGCGAACGCTTGATTCGAATAGATGACTTGGAACTTGGACCGCAAGTTCAACAAGAAGTCCACGCTCTTTTAGAACAGATGAATGCTGAAAACTTTAAAGAGATTGGTGATTACCAAGGTTTTAAAGATGAGTTTATGAAGCTCAATGGCTTTAACTTTGAAGATGTCGACTATGCGCAAGACATTTCTATTGAATCGTTAATGTCGCTTAAGCCTTGATACTTGTTACCTGTTTCAAGGATGAGATATGTGACAACTATTCCTAGTCCTGAATACTTTTCAGGACTTTTTTTTGTTTCGAGCCCTAGCCACCCTATACTTAATTAAAAAGCGAGAACAAAATAGAGCAGTCTGCATTTTTAATTCACAGGAAGTGAAACCACGTAAAGGATGACCTATATGGGGAGATTGCAAACATTAGACTACGAAATCCCTGAGTCTATGCGAAGAAGTTGGCAGGAAATCGTCAACTTACTGGCTCAAATAACACACGTACCCACCACATTAATTATGCGTATCCATCCGGATCGCATAGAAGTAAATACATCTAGCGAAACTCTAGGTAATCCTTATCGTACTGGCGATGCAGAGCTGCTTGGTAACGGTTTGTATTGCGAGCAAGTTATAGAACAGAAAGGCGAGCTTGTAATCCCCAATGCGCTTGAAGATGAAGAATGGCAAAATAACCCAGACATCAAACTAGGCATGATTTCTTATTGCGGCTTACCGCTATTCTGGCCAAATGGGGAGACATTTGGAACAATCTGTATGCTTGACTCTGAGAGAAACGAGTACAACGATAGTTACCGTCAGTTGCTTGAAACTTTCAAAGATTCAATCGAAGCACAGCTTTCAGTTGTGTACCAACAACATAAACTTCAGCGACTTAACACCGAGCTAAAGAGTCGAATTGAAAATCGTACCACGGATTTAGCCCAGTTAAGTTACTCCTTAACACAAGAAATTGATCGCCGTAAAGCCGCGGAAAAACAAGTGAGCTACCAAAAAACACATGATCAGGGGACTGGGTTTCTAAATCGCTCTGCACTTGAGAACATTGTCCAATACACCTTACAGTCCCTTGATAGTGATCAGCAATCGCTTGTGGTCATCAACATTGGTTTTAGTAACGCTCGCAGTATTCAGACCAGGCACGGGTTCGAGGTCTTTGACAACATTTTAAAAGAATTTCACTCCAGATTAACCAGACACGGTGCTAGCGGATTTATCACTGGTAGACCAAGTTCGAATGACATGGTTTTATTGATTTGGGGAGAGGATATTGAAGCTCGGTTAAATCAACTATTAGATGATATCACTAAAATTAGCGTAGATGGATTTGTCTTCAACAAAACAGAAATACATTTGCACACGTATATCGGTATAGTTCAAGCTTACAAAGATTGCAGCAATGCTAAGCGTATCCTTCAACATGCATGTTACGCGATGCTTCTATGTAAAGAATCCGGCGAACCTTTTAGTTATTTTAGAGAAAATCATTCGGCGGATCTCAATAGTCACAATGAACTGGAAAGTTACCTTTTACAAGCAGTGCGTAACGACGATTTAGTGTTGTACTTTCAACCTCAAGTAGACTCCAAAACACGTAAATGGATTGGCGCAGAAGCCTTGCTTCGCTGGAGACATCCAATACTTGGCGACGTTTCCAACGAAGCATTGATACATATGGCGGAACAAAACGGGCTTATCTTTGAAGTTGGCTCTTTTGTTCTGCGTACCGCGATAGACAAAGCGAAACAATGGTCTGAGTTAATCGATAACTTCAAAATTGCCGTCAACGTTTCTCCCATTCAATTACAAAACGTAAATTTTGCAGAACAAGTGCAACACCTACTCGACACTTTCCATTTGCCAGCACACTTTCTCGAACTCGAAGTAACCGAGAGCGCTCTAATTGCCGATGAAATAGTAGCACGCACAACGTTAAATAAGTTGCACAAACTAGGTGTGACATTGTCACTTGATGATTTTGGTACAGGATATGCCTCGTTCAGCTATTTAAAGAAATATCCGTTTGATGCCATCAAAATTGATAAAAGCTTCGTCCAGCAAATGGAAAAGTCAGATGATGATCGCGAGATCATTTGTTCAATCATACACATTGCAAAAAAACTGGAACTCCAAGTAGTGATCGAGGGCATTGAATCCCACCAACAAGAGCAGTTTCTTATTGGTGAGGGTTGTGATATCGGACAAGGTTTTCTTTATGGTAAACCTATGCCTTGTAATGAATTTGAGCAAAGTTTGTTTAATCAGCGCCTTTCTGGCGGGCAATACGCCTACTCTTCCTAAGCATTCTCTTTACTATGAGGGCGGTGGTTTCTATAATCGCCGCCCGCTTCTATTAAAAGGCCAATATCTTCATGGATCAGTTGACTGCCACGCTTAAGAAAATTGAAAAGCAGAACTACCGAGCTTATCAGCAAATCAAAGGTCAATACGACTTCACTGATTTCACTTTGTTTATCGATCATGTACAGGGTGACCCTTATGCATCGGCGTCACGTTTTCGTGCGACTCGCGCATGGTCTTTGACTGGTCTTGAGTGGCTAAGAGACGAGTCTCCTGCATTTCAAAGAGCTGCACGTGATTTTATTGCGCGTAGTTTTGAACAGTTTGCTAAACAAGAAAACTCAGTATCAATTTCACTGACAGGCCAAACTGTACTGGATAGCACCGCGGTGTTGTTTACTGAAGAAGGTATTGAACTGCGTTTTCGAGTTAACTTACCAGCCGAAGGTCGTTCAGTATTGGGGAAAAAAGCCAACAACATACTGACTTTCCACCTGCCTAAGTTTATCCGTCGAGCAACTTTAGAGCGTGAACTCGACAAAGCCGCTTTAATTAAGCACTGCCAAGTTGTTGAAGACCAAGATGCCCTACGAGAACAGTTAGAGGCCAATAACTTAGTCGCGTTTGTCGCAAACGGCAGTATTCTTCCTCGAATTGCAGGTAATTGCGACCTTCCAATGAAAGAAGCCGTTGAGTTTAAAGCCCCTGAATCTCTACAAGTCACTTTACATGCGCCAAACAAGGGCCATGTCACAGGATTAGGAATTCCAAAAGGTATCACACTGATTGTAGGTGGTGGCTTCCACGGTAAATCTACCTTATTAAATGCAATAGAGCGTTCAATTTACGATCATATTCCAGGAGATGGTCGCGAATACATTGTTGCCGATAACAAGGCTATGAAGATTCGTGCCGAAGATGGCCGATGCGTACACCACTTGAACCTGTCAAACTACATCAACCATTTACCGATGGGTAAAGATACGGCGGACTTTTCTACTCAAGACGCATCAGGCTCAACGTCGCAAGCCGCTTGGCTTCAAGAGTCTATTGAAGCGGGTGCAAGCACATTATTGATTGATGAAGATACTTCTGCTACCAACTTCATGATTAGAGATGAGCGTATGCAGGCATTGGTGGCAAAAGGTGATGAGCCAATTACTCCTCTCGTCGACCGCATTGGTCAATTACGAGATGATCTTGATATCTCTACCATTATCGTTATGGGTGGGTCGGGCGACTACTTAGACGTTGCCGATACCGTCATTCAAATGCACGACTACCAAGCCGTTGATGTGACTGAAAAAGCGAAAGAAGTTATCGCTCAGCACCCTACTCAACGCCATAACGAGTCAGAAGAACGTTTACAGACCTTCCCACCTCGAGCACTGAACCGCGTTGCGTTGATGAATATTCTTACTGACGGCAAGTTCCGTGTGAATGCGAAAGGCAAAGAGTCACTTCGATTTGGTAAAGAGTTTACTGATCTTAGCGCTTTGGAACAGATAGAGTCAGCCGATGAAGTCAACACAATTGGCTGGTTATGGTTCCAAATTGCTCAACTTCCAGGTTGGTGTAATCATCCGGCGAAGGAGATTGAAGAAATGCTGTCTGGTGAGTGGCATGCCGCTCTTCCTAAGCAAGGCGACTTAGCCAAACCACGCACACTAGACGTTATGGCTGCCCTCAACCGCATGCGAAAATCTCAGTTTAAGTCATCATGCTAGTTTTGATACGCTGACAGAGACAGTTCAATCAAAAGGCAGCTATAGTTAGCTGCCTTCCTTTATCTTTATTCTTAGCGAATCATTCGTTTCTCAGTACATTCCACGCTTCACAAAGAACTCTAAATCTTTCTGCATCGCCATTTTCTCGATCAGGATGCCAACGAAGCGCGAGTTTTCGCCATTGTTTTCTAATTTCCGCAGGCGTAGCGTCAGTGTTAAGTTCAAATAGTGACAGTGCCTTTGTCTTATCTACGCTGGCTACTGACGAACCACCGATGAACTTTTGATAAGTTGTCCAAAATTCATTCAACAGTCGACGCACTTCATCTTCGTCCGCTTCGTAATTGCGCCAATCTAAGTAATACTCACGCAAAGGATCATGAATATCGATCTTATGCCTCAAAGCTTCCATCGAAGACATGAGCTGAATATCCATGGCTTCGACTTGAAGCCAGCTATCCGGATACAGAGTGTCTTGCAGTTGATATAATGCATTCATGATCAGGAAATTTCTTTTGAATAAATCCTTATCGGGAGAGTCGTCCAGCTTTGAAATATAACCTTGTTCACCCAACGAGCTTGCCAAGGTGTGCACTTTCCAATTAGAGGGCTGTTTTCTCAGAATTTCTAACATTGGCCAAAGCAGCGGATTTTCTATTGCATGAGGCTCAATACTATTGACAGTACGTTGTCCTTCCATTCATCCTCTCTGACACGAGTTTAGGGCCCCATTCACGGCACAAAAAACATAATTTCCACTTTGTAGCATAAATGCAAAAAGGCCGATAGTCATTCACCATCGGCCTTTGTAAGGAGATCACGTAAAGGTTAAATAACCCCTAGCTCACGTAAACGTTCCATAAGGTAGCTATGTGCAGTGTAGCGTTCAGATAACACCACTTCCGGCTTTGGATGCAGGAACAACGGTAATGAAATACGTGACTTTTCTTGACGGCCACCCGTAGGGTTGATTACACGGTGAGTCGTTGAAGGGAAATAACCACCTGACGCTTCTTGAAGCATATCACCAATATTGATGATTAAGTTTCCGAAGTCACATGGTACATCGATCCAATCACCCTCTTTACTCTTTACTTGCAGTCCAGGCTCATTAGCAGCAGGCAAAACCGTTAACAGGTTAATGTCTTCATGCGCAGCAGCACGAATAGCGCCTGGCTCTTCTTCGCCTGTCATCGGTGGATAGTGAAGCACGCGTAGTAATGTTTTGTCACTGTTATTGATCATTTCTGACAACGCGATAGAGAACTTCTCTTGAACGTCCTTAGGTGCGTACGCTTCAACCCAACCTAATAGCTCTTGAGCAAATGCATTGGCACGCTCGTAGTACTCTAAGATTTCAGCTTTAAGCTGCTCTGGGATCTGACCCCAAGGGTAAACATGAAAGTACTCTTTGATGTCTTTCACTTTGTGCCCTT
This sequence comes from Vibrio sp. 970, assembly GCF_033339075.1. Classification (NCBI taxonomy): domain Bacteria; kingdom Pseudomonadati; phylum Pseudomonadota; class Gammaproteobacteria; order Vibrionales; family Vibrionaceae; genus Vibrio; species Vibrio sp. 970. The sequence goes on along the minus strand of NZ_JAWOTW010000003.1, from coordinate 129,388 downwards.
TCGCCACTTCAGACACAGAAGGTGGGAAGTAGCCATCTTGGGTGTCTACGTTAAAGTGAAAATCATTCTTTTGTTCTGAACAGAAAAACTCATGCCAGTTTTTGTAAATTGACTCTACAAGCTCTTGTGGAATCGGGTGGTTTTTCAACACACCGAACCCCGTTTCGCGTAGAGAGGTAACGAACTGTTGAGCAGCATCGTCAGCAAGATAATCGACAGTTTCCAGTTTCATGGCTTTACTTCTTTTTTATTAGACTGAATCATGGATTCTATGGATGGGCATGTTGTAAATCAAACTTTAATGAAAAGTGCACGCGCAAACGTTTTAATGTTGAGCAGTTTGCCAATAAATCAACATTTTCAGTGATCAAAAAACCCATTAAAATATCAATTGCACACCGTTCAATTAAGTGCAATCATTAACACAATCTATGGAGTCCCACTGTAAGATAAATTGAAGGATCAAATAACTCTATGAAAAGCACCTCGACACTCTTAGGATTAACGATTTTTTATGCCATCGTGTTTTTATTTTCTGCGTTGGAACCTAACTCACGTGCAGTTTGGTTTGCGGAGATTATCCCGGCGATTGGTATTCTTGTTGCTATTTGGGCGATTTCGATTCGCTATCAGTTCAGTAATACGGCTTACTTTTTAATGTTCATCTGGCTCTGTTTGCACACTATCGGTGCGAAATATACGTTCTCCGAAGTGCCGTTTGACTGGTTTAACGACATGATTGGTTCAGAGCGAAATAATTTTGATCGCGTTGCGCACTTTTCAATTGGCCTTTACGCATATCCGATCGCTGAATACTTGATAAACAAAAAACGGTTCAACAAAGCGTTCTCTTGCTGGTTTGCTTTGTTTGCTATCATGTCACTTGCTGCTGGCTATGAGATTATCGAATGGTGGTATGCGGAGTTGGCTGGTGGCGATGAGGGAATTGCCTTTCTGGGCTCGCAAGGTGACATATGGGACGCCCAGAAAGATATGTTGTGCGATACCGTTGGTGCAGTGTTGTCGTTATTCTTAATGTCGGCTCAACGTCGATTCTCTCAACCATTCTAAATAAGGGTTAAACCCATCAACAATTGGAACCTGTACGATTTGAGCGACCTCGTATTCGTGCAGGTTTTCTATTTTCTCTTCCACCAATTCATAAAGTTCTCGACGAGTTTTGATGACTAGCAACCATTCGTTGTCAGTACAAACCTCCCCTTTCCAAACGTAGTGGCTTTCAATAGGCATTGTTTGAATACACGCGGCTAATTGGGCATCTAGCAAACCTTTAATGATCTGATCTCGATTTTTTTCATTACTGGTTGTACTTAAAACCATGCAATAGTCATGTTTCATACTCATTTTCTAGCCCTTCATTATTTCATTGTCACTTTGCCGCCAATCATTTTGTAAGCGGGGGTTCCTCTTACTAAAGTATCTCTTGCAAACTCTTGTCCGCAAGCGGGGCAAATACATGGGGTTTGTGTGAAATCGTCAACAATGCGCTCTTTGAAGCATTTAACCAGTGCGCCTTTCCCGCCTTTACGGTACTTAAATAGTTGAGTTTTACACTTTGAGCAATAGATATCGACGGTTTTCGTCGGCTGCTTCTTATTCGGTTTCGCCATGGTTACTTTCTATATCCGGTTTGACCCATACATTATTAAAATCAAACCAACCTAAGGCATTACACTTTGCATTTTGTAACGCACCGCTGTGGTCTTTATTCACGCCTAGCCAACAGTGAAACATAGGAATCACCTGACAGCTTTTTACTAACTGTCGTCCTAGCTCACGCGCAGGAAAGTCTGTGTGCATCCCAGCACGCCATTGATCGACAAGTTTAGCCCATTCACTAAAATCGTAACCTGAACTGAACTTCTCAATATCACTGTAATCCAGGAGCCAGCCCGCCAACGCGTCATTTCGGTTCGTTGCAATGCCCATAGCTTTCACCCAGATATCCACTTCCTCCGGTGCGGGCGGTTGAGAATCATAACGAATAAACTCAACCTCTATACCGTGCGGTTTTAAGAGTGTCTTGATGGCCTTGGCAACTACTGGAAACATCGGATGCTTTTTCTGATACGCTACGGAAATTACCTTATTAGCCTGTGGTACGCTGCCCGCTTCTGCTGGCCTAAGATCAATCCAACCGGGCTTAAGGCCAAAGGCTTGCAATACTCCCAGTTCCATCACTTTATCTTGTGGGACATGCGCGTAAATCTGGTGACTGTTGAGGGTTTGCGAGAGGAACTCTGCCCAACGTGGATCTTTTGCAATCCCAGTGTTTTTGTTTAGTAATAGGAATGTACAGCCAGGGTCCAGCTCGACTTCATCGGATGAACCTTGTTTATCCATCTTCGGCTTTGACAGGCTTGGATAAACCATTGAAGAATAGGCTTCATCGATTACCCACACCTCCACTTGGTCAAGTAAAGGGCGAAAACCAAAGTAGCCATCAAAAGCAGTCAAAATAAGACGCTTATCATCATTCATTTTAACTTGGAACGGCCCTGTCCCTATCGGTTGTCTATCAAAGCTTTCAGAACGCAAAGCACTCGGTAGCAAAATTTTTGCTTGCGACTCACTCAGAGCCAGAGGCAGGTAGCGATCAGGACGGACGAGCTCAATATCAACGGTCCACTCTTGTGGTGAAGACACCCGCTTTATGTGAGAAAACAAGTTCAAGCCATTTAACGCAAGCACACTTTCAAGAACACAACTGGTTGTTAACGGTTCACCATTATGAAAGCGTACTCCACGACGAAGATAAAAACGCCAATGAGTATCAGAAATTGCTTCCCACGTGTGGGCTAAATCTGGTTGAAGTTGTTCATTTTCATCAAGGCGAGTGAGTCCGCTAAAAATTTGTCTGGCGATGTGCTGTTCAGAACGCCGCATCGGTTTCTGCGGGTTTAACATCGACAATGGTCGATAATAAGGCAAACGCACGACCTGCTCGCCCTGTCGATGCTGAAGCCCTAAATAACCTTGGATAACCTGCGTCAATCGTGCCGCATCGTTATCAAGCGCATCTAGAGCCTGACCGATTTTCCCTTCATCGAGATAACGCCTGGCGAGGTTTTCGCTGACGTCGCTTCGATTACGTTTAAAAACGAGTTTCGAAAGTTTTCCTCGACCCGCTGCCGGATGCCACTCAATCCAGCCCTCTTCTTCAAGTTTATTTAGAACAATACGAGCATTACGACGTGTACAAAACAACGCTTCCGTGATGTCTTCGAGCTGAACGTCCGTATCGTGACCGGAAAATTTTTCAAACAGTGTTTCGAACTGAACACGTAAACGAGGGCTACTCATAAAGAGGAAATTCTTATCTTGTTGTCGATAAGCTAAGTTTCCTCATTTTTTCCAAAAAGTGCAAACATCACACTATAAATTATTGAATATCGATACCAATTTCTCGCGAAAGTTCAGCCAGTTGTACCTCGTTGTCCAGCTTGATAGACCATTTGCACTCTGCTCCATGAGATAAAACAACGTTCGCTCCTCTACCCAGCAGCTGAATTGCATCGGTTTGCGCTTGCAAGGTTACCATTGCACTGCCGGAGAGCTTAATCACTATTTCACGCTGGGTTGCAATGATTTTTCCTAATGAAAACTCAATCACCATCTTAGTTTATACCGACTTTGTTTTGTGTTGTTTCACAGCGATGGTCAAGCGACTGGTACACACTAAACGGCCTCGCTCATCAGTGATATCGATTTGCCACACTTGCGTTGAAATACCCAGATGAAGCGGTTTTGCCGTACCAATCACATGACCACTTCGCATGGCTCGCACATGGTTCGCGTTAATATCTAAACCGACGCAGTAGCTGCCCTCATCGACAGAGAAGTTTGCAGCCAATGAGCCTAATGTTTCTGCGAGCACGACTGATGCACCACCGTGAAGCATTCCTAAAGGTTGATGAGTAAAGCTGCATACGGGCATGGTTGCTGTAAGGGAGTCGTCAGTGAAATCTGTATATTTAATTTGTAGGTGCTCGATCAGGGTATTTTTTGACGTGGCATTCAGAATCTCTATGCTTACGGGCTTTTTCCATATACTCATTGTTTTACTCTTAGTTTCACAAACTGGTTTGTTAGGTTGTAACGATGTGCTAAGAAGCTAGCATAGACGCTACCTGGGCATAACTTCAAGACGTAACATCTCACCTTATTTATTAATCAGATGAATAACTTGATCCATGCATCATGTTACTATTTGGGTATATACTATTGCTTCAAAACAAAAAATTAAATGGAGCCTGTTATGAAGGTATGGATGAAAGCCTCTGCTCTTTTAACTATCGCGGGTTTAACAGCGTGTAGCGCATCACCGACGGGTCGCAACCAGATCCTGATGTTTTCAGATCAGGAAATGTCATCGCTTGGCGCTAAATCTTTCGAACAAATGAAGAAAGATATCCCAATCAGCAAAGATCGCAAAACGAATGCCTACGTTCAATGCGTTGCCAAACACATCACTGACACCATTCCCGCTCAATCTGGATTTAAAGACTGGGAAGTCGTTGTTTTTGATAGTGAACAAGTCAATGCGTTTGCTCTACCAGGTGGGAAGATCGGCGTGTATACCGGGCTTTTAGATGTCGCGAAAAACCAAGATCAGTTGGCAACAGTCATTGGTCACGAAGTCGCTCACGTCCTCGCTGACCACAGTAATGAACGTCTCTCACAAAGTCAGTTAGCAAATGCAGGGTTGTCTCTAGCAAACGTTGCCATTGGCGCTTCCGAGTACAAACAGTATCAACAAATGACGATGGCGGCACTTGGTGTCGGTGTTCAATACGGTGTTATCTTGCCATACGGTCGTACTCAGGAATCCGAGGCTGATATTGTCGGGCTGGAATTCATGGCAAAAGCAGGTTTCGACCCACGTCAAAGTGTCGATTTATGGAAAAATATGAGTGCTGCATCAGGTGGTTCTCAACCACCTGAATTCTTCTCAACCCACCCATCGCACAGTACGCGCATTAAAGATTTACAAGCAACCATAAATAAGCTGCCTGCGTATAACGCGAAAGCACCAAGATGTGGCTAATTCATTGCTACTATCGTCTACTACTTAAGCTTGCCAAATAAAAAAGCTCCCTAGGGAGCTTTTTAATGATTCTAATCAAGTGCCCAATATCTGTAGCGGCAAACTTAACAAACTATCTCCGAGAGTGGCAAAGTACCAGATGATAGAAACAAAACCTCCGACAGAGACCAAGTACCAAGCAAGTGAAAATAGTTGCCCATAACGGGTTAATGGCAATAAATGGCTTTGATGTCGAGCTCTCCATTCCATCACCACTTCCAACATTCCCATTAACAATAAAAACCCTAGCAACGTCAGACCGAAATAGTAACTGATAAAAATGCCTAATAAAGCGGTCGCAATACTGCCAACTAACCCGACCCAAGTATTCATTGAGAAGGTAATACTTTTGAGCACATGGCCACCATCTAATGGTAAAATAGGCAGCAGATTAAATAGGTTTAGCAAGGCGTTAAACACAGCAAGCCCAGCGAAGATCACCTCACCAGTCATCCAATAAAGCAAAGTAAAAACAACACTAAGTACTAAACCGAAAAATGGTCCCATGATTGAGATAACCACATCCTGCCAGCGCGTGTTTATCTTTTCGTCACTTAGCGCCAAACCACCTAGGAATGGAATCAAATAGATCCCTTTGGTCTTCATTCCAAAATACTTCATCGCTCTAATGTGACCATATTCATGAAAAACCAAACAAGCGATCAACGCTAGCGCGAATTCGATGGAAAATAGCCAAGAATATGCAGCGAGACTTGCAGACGCTAACGCCACTTTAATAACTTTCGCACTTTTAAGTGCTTTCATCCCAAGAGATACGAGGCCTATTACACTTAAACGCTTTTCGGATGGTGGCGTAACTTCTGGCACTTGGCGCTCGATGTCTTTTTCATTTCGACAACCTTCGTTGACGAGCTCACCGTTAATTGTGACCTTGTAACTCAATTCAAACGGTTGCCATGTTAAAGAACACTCTAAATGACAGTTCAGGATTTCCTCACCCGCAGAGAGCTTAAACTGGTGTAGACAAGTCTCTGCGGTATTGTCACTGGCATCGATTTGAGACACCAACGTATTATCCCAATATAACTGCTGCCACCCAGCCATTGATCCTTCGAGCCTTAGCGAACGACCTAAAAATTCAACATTCAGTAATTCCAATGCGGTTCCTATTGCGTCTATTGAATAACTACATAGCGAGCGCGAATTATGCCTGTGAAGTGAAGAAACAGCAAAGCGAGCTATCTCTTGATTTGATCGTTATTTAACTATAAAGCTCGCAAAACAATTCTGGTCGTACCATTCTCTTCAAAAATATAACGATAATACATGCCCTTACAAGCCATCGTTTGACCTATGCATCATATTTAAAACGCAAAATACGCTCAAACTTTGACAAGTTATTAAACATACAATTAACATTACATTTACATCACCGTTGTATTTCGCGTATTAACAATTGGTGTAAGTACCACACAACAATTACAAGGACTTCGGTCCAGCATTATGACACCCTAGGAGGGTCAAGGATGAACAAGAAGCACTGCTCTCTGCTTACAATTTCAATATTGTTTGCGTGTAATGCCCACTCAGCGGGCTTCCAGGTAGCTGAACATTCGGCATCTGGTCTTGGTCGAGCATTTTCAGGGGAAGGGGCTGTCGCAGATAATGCAAGCGTCCTTGCTCGTAACCCTGCAGCAATGACACTTTTCAAAGAAGCTCAATTTTCGGGCGCGTTATCTATCATCGACCCTGAAGTCGATGTATACGACACTGTAAACAATGAACACGCGAAAGATGTCGCCCCTTTACAGATCGTGCCAGCAGGTTATTACATCAGCCCTATCAATGATAACTGGGCTTGGGGTATCGGTATGTTCACAACATACGGTGTTGCTACTGACTATCCAAATGATATTTCCGCTGGTGATATGGCGGGTGACACTTCCCTACTTTCAGTAAACATCAACCCTAATGTCGCTTACCGTATCAACGAGTCTTTCAGTGTCGGTGGTGGTATCAACCTAGTATACGCTGAAGCAGAGCTGACTCGCCACAAAGGCGCACTTGCCGGAATTTTAGGTGGTAATAAGTCCGATAACCTTGTCGGCATGGAAGGTGAAACTTTCGCTTGGGGTTGGAATGTCGGCGCTTTATTTGAGCTAAATGAAAACAACCGTTTTGGCTTTGGCTACCGCTCTAAGGTTGATCTAGATTTTGATGACGGTGAGTTTAGTAGTTACGACTCTGGTCGAGCTTCATCACCAAAAGTTGATGGCCGTTTAAAAATTTCTCTCCCTTCAATTATCGAATTATCGGCTTTCCATCAACTGAATGAACAATGGGCTGTACATTACGGCTGGCAACAAACCGACTGGAGCACATTTAAAGAACTAAAAGCGACCAGTAACGAATGTAATGACGGAGTATGTTTCTTTAAACCTGAGAAATATGAAGACAACAATCGCTACTCCGTTGGTGCAACTTACATACTTAATACAGACTGGACATTCCGTGCAGGCTTTGCGTACGACGAACAAGCAGGTGAAGCAACATTGAGTATCCCTGACAGTGACCGTTTTTGGTACAGCGCGGGCCTAACTTACGCAATGAATGAGAATTTAACTTTCGATGCAGGCTTTGCACTTGTTAAGAGTAAATCAGGCTCTTTCACTGAGAAAAATGCTCTGGGTGAAGAGATTAAGTTTGACTCAGAAGGTACTGCTTACATCAGCGCGGTACAGATGAACTACACCTTCAAATAATGGGATTACGGAGTAAACCAATGAAACACACGTTTAAATTATCAATGCTTTGTTCTGCAATCCTTCTTGCTGGTTGTGGTGATGATACCTCCAGCTCTGGTACTTCCGACAAAGTTCAATTTGAAGATGAAGTCCAAGCATTGCTTGATCGCGAAACATCCATCAGTTTTACGCTTCAAGGAGCGAACGCAGATGTACCGGCACCGTCTTACTTATTAATGGACACAAGCGATGGTACGCTTGGTCTGCCAACTGATGGCGATGATGCTTTAACCAACCCTAGAGCCTCAATGAACACGATGGATGGATGGTCAACGTCTATGCCAATCGTTCTTAACTTCAACGGCGACGGTTTTGCAACGGGCATGCTGTCGTCTGGTGTTAAAGTCATCAAGATTAACCAACGCTTAACCGAGTGGGACGGTAAATCTAACCCAATCGAAGAGGTACTCGTTCAGAATCAGGACTACGTAGTTCAAGCAAAAGGTAGCTCTCTATACATCCAGTTCTTGGCTGCACTTGATGAGTCAAGCGAGTACATTTTTGCGGTTACACAAGATGTTACTGACGTGAATGGTGAGCCAATTGGTACATCAGCCAGTTATGCGACAGGTAAATCGAAAGAAATCGTTTATGAAACTGGCGACCTTGCTTCTGTTCAAGCAGTCACTCAGGCGGTTGAAGGCATTTTTGGTCTAGCTCAAGTTAATCCTAACGACATCGTTTACTCCTCATGGTTCAGTACCCAGTCTGTAGGTGATACGTTAGCGGCAGTCAAAGGAGTAACCGCTACTGGTTTTTCTACTGGCGCAAACACACTAAATACCGTTTACAAAAATGACTCAAACGAAGGTTCAGTAGACTTATCAACGGCCTACACAATAACGCTCGGTGAAACCCAAGACTTTAGCACTGCGCTAGACTCTGACGATGACTTTAGTAAATACATTAGCGATCTAGACGCAGCTAAAACGGCAATTAAAGGCCTTTACATGCAATCAGGTGCCGATGTAAGCGTGACACAAGGTGTGGTAAGACTGCCTCATTACTTGGAAAAAGGCGCAAGCTGGAACATGCAACCAATGGTATCTGCGATGCCAAGCCTAGCGAAGCTAAGCGCAGCATTAGCGGATCCGAACGAGCAAGCAAACATGGTTCAGCAGCTATCAACAGGCGTTTTTGCAAATGATCCTGTTGATGTGACAAAGCTTGCTACAGATCCTACAGAGCAGCTAAAACTTGTTGGAGCTAAGCTTACTCTTACCGATGGTACCCAGCTTGATAGTGAGCGTATTATTACTCGCTACTCGCCTGTTCCCGTAGTGAAATCGGTTGAAGATGTCGAAGTACTGGTCTTCACACCTAAATCTGGCGTCGCGACAGACGTTGTGATTTATCAACACGGCATCACCTCAGCGAAAGAGAATGCGTACGCGTTCGCGTTCAATATGGTAAAAGCAGGTGTGGCAGTTATCGCTATTGACTTACCTATTCATGGTACGCGCAGCTTAGATGAACAACGTTCCGCAAATGCGAATGTACTGGCTTATCTAAATCTTTCCAACTTAGCCGTTGCGCGTGACAACCTACGTCAGAGTGTTCTGGATGTGTTAGGTTTGCGCGCTAGCTTAGTAGTATCTGCTCAAGGCGGTCTTTTTGCTGGAGGTCCTCTGCAAGGCTTCAACCCAATGACGGGTTCAAAAGTCAAAATGCTAGGTCATTCACTTGGCGGTATTGTAGCTACATCTGCCGTCGCAGCAGCAAACAATACACTGGGCAGCCCTTCTGCGGATGCGCTGTACACCTTTAGTTCTGCATCAGTACAGAACTCTGGTGGACAAATTGGTAATTTGTTACTGGGTTCAGACAATTACGGCCCTCAGATCAAACATAACCTCGCTTATGCAGCATCAAAAGACTATGCGAATTACGCTGATGCATCATGTGCGGATCTAGAAGATAAAACATGTTACGAAGCTTTTGAGGCTGCGGCAACGGAAGCTCAAGTAGCAGCGCTAGAAGCAGGTTTCTCACAATTTATCTATGCAGCACAGACTACACTAGACACTGTCGATCCGTTCACAAACGCTTCAGATTTAGTGGCATCTGGTTCGCTAACGACACCATTCTTTATGACAGAAGTGGATGGCGATAGCACAGTACCAAACAGTGTTCCAAATGCACCATTCGCGGGTACTGAACCGCTTGCTAATAAGCTAGGGTTGAAGACTGTGAACAGTACGGACACTGATGTGAATGCAACTGCGAGCTTTGTACAGTTTAATGCTACTGCATCGCACAGTACTTTTGCTTCGCCAAATGGCACTCTGTCTGATATTGATCATCATGTAGAGATGCAGATGGAAAACACTGACTTCTTAATGGATGACGCACTAACAGGTGTCACTAACACTTCTGTTTTGAAGTAATCGCAACACCCTTCCTACCAAAGCCCAGTTTCTACTGGGCTTTTTCATTTCAATTGTATTCAAACCCACTCATATTTCCTCTGCTATAGTTAAATCGATGTCTTTGCCTAACTCACTTGTTTAAAAGGAAAACTCTATGCGCATATTGACTGTTATTGCCACTGTATTACTTCTTGCTGCATGCGGAAGTAGCCAATATCTGATGTCGACAAATGAAGGGAAAATTATTACCTCTTACGGTAAACCAGACCTGAACGAGGAAACGGGTATGTACGAGTATGAAGACATGGATGGTAAAGAAATGAGCATTTCAAAAGAGCAAATTGTCCAGATTGTCGAACGTTAACGACAGGCCCTCTGTAAATTAGAGGGCTATGTTCTAGCCACCCTCTCTCTACATTTACTTCTTTTAGGCTTGTAATCGTTGTAGAAATTGACACAACCAATTCATAAGCCAAAACAATCAATAGTGTCTTTTATACTTCCGTATTATTTATTTAGCGAATATTTTACATCTTCACCTTAATCAGGTTGGAGTATTGTAAAATCTAGTCTTTAATTCGCTAACACCCTTTTATTTCTCAGGATAAAGTGGATAATACCGCCACAAAATAACATTACTAAGGTGAGTCCTTATGTCTATTGAAGCTACTCTGCTTGCGCGCTGCGAGTCAAAATGTGAACTGTGTTCTTCTGAATCTCAACTAACTGCATACGCTGTCCCACCTCACGGTAATGTGACGGTTGATACTGCCATCATGGTTTGTGATAAGTGTCTGGGTGAGATCGATGAGCCAAAAGACATTAACCACTGGCGTTGTCTAAACGAAAGCATGTGGAGCCAGGTTCCTGCTGTACAAGTGACTGCATGGCGCCAACTCACTCGCCTAAACACAGAAAGCTGGGCTCAAGATGCTCTTGACATGATGTACATGGAAGAAGAGCAAATGAACTGGGCAATGAAAGGGATGTCTGCTGACGATAAAACGGTTGACTGTAACGGCACTGAACTTAAGAAAGGTGACGATGTAACAGTAATTAAAGACCTACCAGTAAAAGGCACTAACCAAGTAATCAAACAAGGTACAGTGATTCGTGGTATTAGCCTTGGCGATGATCCAAAGCTAGTTTCGGGTAAGGCAAATGGTGGTCAGTCGATGTACGTGATCGCAGAATACTGCCGCAAGAAGTAATATTTCACTTCAGTCATGTCAAAACGGGGCACCAATGGTGCCCCGTTTTTCTATACAACACTTAATCTACTATCATGTCTACCTCCTCTAGAGTGTTTCTTTTCTAGGGCGTAGGTTGAGTAGGCATGTTTTACAAATAAAAAATACCGGCTCATAGGCCGGTATTTCTTACACTATTTCAATATTAACGGTACATACCGATGTCTTTTTGAATATGTGCTGACAAGTCTTCTGCGTAGTAACTGCGTGGCGCAGTGTTATCTACAAATAGAATGTCCAGTAAGTGAGCAATCAGTCCTTTGAAGTTAACCGCGTAGGTTTTCTTATCCATAGAGGTTGGTAAAGCTACATTTGTCATTTGCATTGCTTGTGCCATGATTGCCTCTCTTTAAAAGCAGTAGTCTGTTTAGTTGGTTGTATATTAGTCAGTTTCTTATTGTTTAAGAAATGACAAATTTTACCCATTCAAATTAGAATTTCTAATAAAACAAACTCATTACAAAACTCGAAAATACAAATGAATAATAACGGCATAAATAATCACAATTGCTGCAATTACATTGAATAACTGAACATTACCTGCATAACCGCCCCTTAAGAAACAACATATATTTAACAATATTTTTCGTTATTTCTTTTGATTTTAGTGCTTACTTTATATTTTTTGATTAGTAATATTAACGCTAGTTTGACGCTTCGCTTTATTTTTTAGGAGTGATGCCACCACTGCCGATGTCATCACAACAACTAAAAATGTGAGAGACCATGTTGTCGGAATCTCATATTCTGTTCCAACCAATAGCATTTTTACCCCGATAAACATCATGATTACTGATAATGCTGGTTTTAAGTATACAAACTTGTCTAACATTGCTTGAAGAACAAAGTACAGCGATCGTAAACCCAATAATGCAAATACGTTCGCGGCTAAGACTAAAAATGGCTCTCGCGTTACCGCGAATATAGCTGGTATAGAATCCAACGCAAACATAACGTCCATTAGTGCAATGACACCAACAACGATCAGCATCGGTGTTGCCACCCACTTACCAGCTTGCTTTAAGATTAAGTGATTTCCTTGGTAGTCATCTGTAACTGGCAATACCTTTCGAATCAACTGCTCCGGATATGGATTAACTTCTTCTGCTTCGCCTTTGTCGCGAGCTAGCTTAACACCTGTCCAAATAAGGAAAGCAGCAAATAAGTACAATACCCAGTGATACTGTGCAAGTAACTGAGCACCAACCGCAATCATGACAGCGCGTAAAACTAGCGCACCTATCACCCCCCAAAGCAATGCTCTCGGACGCAAATGCTCCGGCACACTGTATTGTGCAAAGATGATGGCAAACACAAACAAGTTATCAACGCTTAACGACTTCTCTAGTAAGTAACCAGTTAAGAATGAAATCGTTGCTTTGTCGTTCGTATAAGCGCTATGTGGCGCGTAAAAGTCCCAGAATAAATAAATAGAACCTGCAAAAACAAAGGCAAGCAAGAACCAAAAAACACTCCAAACGATGGCTTTTTTCATCGTGATAGCGCCACCACGTGTTTGATAGATATCAAGCGTAACAAGAACAAGGGTAAATAAACCAAAAGCACCATACATCGCTAATGATTCTTGAAGAGGCACCGATTGGCTCAATTGGGTGGTATTTTCGATAAGAGACATATTTCCTCCCATGGCGGAAGGACTTCGTTTGGTGACCTTCCGCATACAATAACAACCAACAGCCACATAACGATTATGTGCTGCTAGTCAATGAATGCGTTGGTCTCGTTGAAGTGTTGATGTGAATGAACCACGTAACACCTTTACTTACCGGATAAGCTGATGCTTAACGAGATGACGATAAGTAAACTTGCGCTAACTACTCCCCAAACGCCGACATAATAACGCCGAGCGTCAGGCTTTCCAACAAAAAAGCCTTGTCTTATCGAAATAAAATTCTTATCAAAAATCAGGAAGCACTATAAAAAGAAAGAAATGGATTCAACCACCTGAACTTTAGTAAACAGACAAAAAGCAGCAAATGGATCAAGACAAACTCTTCATTGGTTAGAGCCCTAACGGGGAAGATAGATACAAAAAAGGAGCATTACTGCTCCCTTTTGTAACATCCACATTCTTAGCAATTCAAAAGCCGCTTAGAGGCACAAAGTAGACCAGTGTTGACCAAATTGCGATCCAGGCAACCACGACTGCCGTATCTGCCCAATCTTTATTCCACATACTGCGATCCTCATCAACCCATGTAGTAAGTGGAGAGCAGCAAAATCAATACCAGTATCTATTATCGACGTCGCTTTGTGTAAAGTTTGTGACTTTGATTCAAACAGTTTGGCTCATCGGTCAGGAGTTCAATAAAACAATCAGCCATGGACAAACTGGTCACACGTCCTTCTCCTTTCATCTCCTGCAATGCGTCGTACCCCTCTTTCCCTTTCATCGTATAGGCAGAAGAAGTCCCTCGATACCAAACATCATCTTGAACACCAACCCATTGTTTGCCATCAAAAATCACTAATGATTGAACTCTTTCACCTTTTGGGGCATCTGCGTGGTACTCGAAGTTTAAATTGTAAGTGTACGGATAACTGCCAGATCCAGTGCCTTCTACGCCATTGTTGAGTGCATTATTTATCGCGCCTTCAAGTGCACGGCGAATAGCGCTGCCTTTTACATCGTAAAAGCCGATAGGAACGGCAAAAGGCAACAGCCGTCCGGCAATGTCTGCCACTGTAATGTTGCCAGGGTTCAAAGAGGTTCGCACGCCACCCGCATTATGAATTGCAAATTGAACGTCATATCCACGTTTGTTTAAACAGTGCAGAAATGATCGGGCAACGGAGGAAGCCAACTCACTCTCACCAAATTCATCGGGAATTCTCACATGACGCTTTTTGGTGTCAACACTAGCAATGACTTGTGACTGTAACTGCCTGACCTGAGGAATATATTTATCGCTCAGGATCGCTTGAGTTTCCGGGTGTTTCTTACAAACCACGACATTCGGTTGACCATGGATGAAGTCGCACGCGGTTTCGAATACACCTTGGTCGAGCTGTTGGTTTAGCGTCGAGTCCCAAAAAATACGTCGACCAAGCAACAGTTCATTTTGTCCACTCAACATCGTTGCTTTACCGTGTTCATCAAACTCAATGACGCAGTGCCCCATTGTCAAAGCATGGAAACCCGCTTGCACCACATAGGTATCATTAATTTTGATACCGTAGGGATCGTCTTGTCCTAACCCTATTGATGAAAAATCACCTTGCAACCGGTGGCTGTGTCCACCAACAATTATACCAATACCTGCGACTTGCTCAGCTAACTCTAAATCACCTTCATAACCTAAGTGGCTCAGAAGAATAATATTTTTTATACCTGATGAATGGATTTGTTTTACGGTCGCCTTGGCGGTTTCAATTGCTGAGTGAAAAGGCGTGTCTGCATCAGGGTTTGCGATGTCGCTCATTTTATCTATAGATAATCCGAAAATCGCGACCCGCTCACCATGGAATTCTTTAACAATGTATTGAGCGCTCTGTGTATCCGGTTGGTAACTATATACATCCTTGCAATCACTGATACGGTGAGGTTTTTTAAGTGATTCATTGGATAAATCCCAGTTGCCAGCAAGCAATGGGAACTGAGTACGTTGGCAAAACAATGCAACTGGCTCATTCCCCATATCTAATTCATGGTTACCTAACGCCATTGCATCAATCTTTAATGCGTTCAATAAGTCGGCATTGGCTTTGCCTTTAAATAGTGAGAAATACAGCGTGCCTTGGAAGCAATCTCCGGCATGGAGGAACAACATCCCATGACCTTGGCGCTGAGCATCATCTCTTAACTGCTCGACTCTGGTTGCGATACGAGAAAAGCCGCCAGCACTGACATAGGGTTCTAGCGTGAGTTCATTGTTTATCTTAAGCTTTAACTGTAATGACGTTGGTTCAAAGTAGGAATGTGTGTCATTGATGTGTGCCAGTTTGATTCTCACTGGCTTATGATTGTTATTCATCTTCATCTTCTCTTTTTTCATTCCTTATAATAATAAGAAGTGAATCATGACAGAATCATGAATTTTATGAAACTGCGATTTAGGATTTCATGTTTAAGTGATCACGATGCTGTCCCCCAGCTTTGAAAGCAAGCCTCGCTTGTAACGGTCTCTATTCAGTAAGAGGCTCTCGTAATTTTGTGAACTGAGCTTAACTCAAAAATTCCGAATTCATATATGCTTAGGAGTAGCAAAATAACTCTCGATAATTCAAATAATTGCAAGGAGGATTGAGATGAGACTAGAACGCATCGAAATCTCCGGGTTTAGAGGCATCAAACGCCTTTCACTCTCTTTTGACGAACTCACCACGCTTATCGGTGAAAACACGTGGGGCAAATCATCATTGCTCGATGCCCTTTCCATCGCACTACCTGCCAATGGCTCATTGTATCAATTCAAACTGAAAGATTTTCACGTTGACTACTCAATTTCTCATCCACAAACACAACACTTACAGATCATTGTTTGTTTTAAAGCACAGGATAAAAACGAAGTAAAAGCGGGACGCTACAGACGCATAAAGCCTACATGGTGCACCAACGAAGATGGTGAGCAAGTCATTTACTATCGTATTAGTGCGTCTCGCGATGAGCACGGCATTAATACAAAGTACGCGTTTTTGGATCATAACGGCAAACCCAAAAAACTTCACCACTCAGAGAAACTCGCTATTGAGTTAATGACACTTCACCCTGTAATCCGACTACGTGACTCCCGACGCTTCCCAGATTTAAACCATGTCAACGGCGATGGTAAAAATGCTCGGATTGAAAAACGAATCAACAACACCTGTCGACGCTTATTGGCTATGCCTGGCCATGTGAATAAAGGTGAGATTCGTAGTAGCCTCGACTCAATGCAAACGCTTGTTGAACACTATTTCGCGTTCAGAAGTGTCAGTAAAGGCAACCCACGCAAACCTCGTGATGGTCTTTTCTATACAAGCCCTTCCTCTGATAAAGGCTTGAGTCAGTTCTTGAAAGAAACCAATGACAAACAAAGCCGCTTGCTCTTAATGGGGTTACTCAATGCCTATCTTCAAGCTAAGGGCCCCACTGATTTAAGGCGCTGTGCGAGACCAATACTGATCATTGAAGATCCAGAAGGTCGACTGCATCCAACTCATCTAGCGAGAGCGTGGTCCTTATTGCAATTATTGCCAATGCAAAAGATATTAACCACCAACAGTGGCACGTTACTCGGTTCTGTTCCACTGTATTCAATTCGACGTTTAATTCGGCTATCAGACAGAACCATCGCTAAGAGTTTAAACTCAACAAAGTTTGGTCGAGATGAGTTGCGCCGAATTGGTTTCCATATTCGTTTTCATCGTTCAGGAGCATTATTTGCGCGGTGCTGGTTACTTGTTGAGGGCGAAACCGAAGTTTGGCTTTTTCATGAACTGGCTCGTCAATGCGGGTATGACTTGGCTGCCGAAGGGGTTCAAATCGTTGAGTTTGCTCAATCAGGTCTAAAATCACTCATCAAAGTAGCAAAAGAGTTTGGTATTGATTGGCATGTCGTTACCGATGGCGACCCAGCAGGGAAAAAGTACGCGCATGCAGTACGAGCACAGCTCGACCATGATCAGCAAAGGCATCGACTTACGGAATTACCCGACCGAGACATCGAGCACTTTCTGTACAACAATGGGTTTGAACTTTTCTTTAAGGACATCATCAAAGTTCCTCATGACCACCCTATCCCTGCTAAAAAAGTCGTAAATCGTGTTTTGAAAAAACATGCAAAACCGGACTTAGCTTTGGCTATTGTTTCTCATTGTGAAGAGAAAGGCATGGAGTGTATTCCTGTTCTTCTGCGCTGGACACTTAAACGCGTTGTTACCATGGCCAACGGCAATACATGAGTTAGGCGTATTTTACACTCAGCGTATTGTCTTGTAATACAAAAAAAGCACACCAATTTGGTGTGCTTGTATCAAACATCATTAATTTTGATTAAGGGTATTGAGAGGGATAAAACTCAATACACAGTGGATACCAATAAGATCGGGGGTTCACTACTGTGCTTGCTCAGCAAGCGAAGATGAAGTAGCGGTTGATTTCGTATGCAACCATAGCCCTGTCGCTTTCATTAGATAGCCAAACACACCACCTAGCAACAACGATGGAATAACAAGTTGCCAGTTTCCGTCAGCCGCAAATGTTGCGCATGAACCAATAAAAGTACCAGGGATGTACGCGAGCCAAGCCTGTTTAGCTTGAATACACATGAAGAATGCCACAATAGCGGTAATCACATAGCCAATAATTTCCAACCCCACGTAAGTGGAACCGTGAATAATTACCATTGCCCAGAATACGCCTGTCATATTGGTGATTAAGCTGATGCCTAGTCCTTTCAATCCGCTCGTTGGCGCTGCAAAGTAGCTCGTGCAACCTAAAAAACCAGCCCAAGAAAGCAAACCTAAAGAGATGGCGATCCAACCCCATACGCCAGATAAAATTCCAGTAGTGATAGAAATAGCTAAAAGTGTCGTCATGGTAGTCATACCTGCTCGGCTATTATCGTACCTATATGGTTCAATAACTGCCTTCATACATTGAAATCAAGGACACATGTTAGATACATCAGATCAGCTTATCGGTGATATTGATCACAATAAGATATTATTATTTTCACAATTTACATTAAAAGTTTGACGCAACCGATAAATCAACAGATTTAGGGAATAAACCCAACTCATCTCGTAGGCATGTTTAATCAACCTTTAAAGAACTGAAGGCTTCCCTTTCATCATTCGCAGTCCCTCTCTTTTAATGCAGTCGACTAATGGGTTTTCTGCCATATCTGAACGCCATATAAATGAAAGCGTCCTTTCCATTTTTAACTCAGGTACATTTAATGCCACAAGATGACCTGCTTCTATATATCGCTCTACATCTAAATACGGTAAGCAAGTAAGGTACTGACCATTAGCAACTAAACTACGTAATACCGGAACATGTTCATATTCGCGCCACACATCCAAATCTTCAATAAGGTGGTGAATAGAACTATCAAATGTTTTTCGTGTGCCAGAGCCATGCTCTCTTAGTACCCACTTCGCTTGCTCTAACTGCGCAAGGCTAACAGACTGATTACGAGCAAAAGGATGATGAGAAGCTGCGACAACAGTAAGATGATCACGACACCATACTTCTTGGTGTAAACGGTTATCATCACAGCGCCCTTCAATAATCCCTAAGTCATACTTGTAATCTAATACCCCATCAATCACCCCTTTTGTACTTTGTACACCGAGGGAAATACGCATTTCTGGAAAGTCATTATCAATGATACTAATAAGGTCGGGAACTAAGTGCTCTGCTGGTGTTTGACTCGCTCCCATACGAATCTCACCACTCAATAAATGTTGCTCATAGAAGCCCATTTCAATCTGCAATGCGTCTTGTAGCAAGCGTTTTGCTTTTGGTCGTAACCACATCCCCCAATGGGTTAACGCCATTTGCTTGCCTTGCCTCTCAAACAACGGCCTGCCAAGCATCTTCTCTAATTGCGCAAGCGACATACTCGTCGCTGATTGTGTCAAAGCCAATTTTTCTGCGGCTTGGCTTACACTGCCGGTATCTGCAACTGCGTCGAAAACCGCTAATTGCTTAAGTGAGTAGCGCAAAGTGTCCTCCATTATTAGTGGGTATTTCCCAATCCCCACAATTGTTAAAGCATGCCCCAATAAGCAATAGAGTTCATTTTACCTAGCCCCGTAAAGTTATCAATTAATTTGATGAGGTTTCTAAATATTATCAATTTTACCTTACTAACCGTTCTCCCTATTCTGAGTACGCGGTTCGGGAACACCGCAAGCCTCAATGGTTTTGAAACCGAAGTCATTGAGGCTCTTAATAAAAACAACAATTTCATTTTTGAGTTAATAACCAAGGATTTTTTATGCGATTACAAATTAAGGAGTCAATATGGCGGTGACCAGTTCTCAAAATCACCAGTATTTTTCTCCAAAAGAGATGATGGTTGAAGCGGAAAAATTTGCGTTAAGTAAGGCAAACAAAACCAGCAGTATGACATTAAGCCTCGCCATTATGGCCGGCGCGTTCATCGGGTTAGCATTCTTGTTTTACATCACGGTGACCACCGGTAGTACGGGCGCTGGTTGGGGCTTGAGCCGCCTAGCTGGTGGACTCGCATTTAGCATGGGATTGATCCTCATAGTGATCTGCGGTGGTGAATTATTTACCAGCTCCGTCCTATCCAGTATTTCTTGGGCCAATAAGCAAATATCGTTCGGTAAGATGCTTTCGATCTGGGGCAAAGTTTACGTTGGTAACTTTATTGGTGCGATGTTCCTACTTGCGCTGGTTACTGCTGCTGGTCTTTATCAGATGGATGGCGGTCAATGGGGATTAAATGCGCTTAACATCGCACAACACAAACTTCACCACACTCTCATTCAAGCGTTTGCACTCGGTATTCTCTGTAACCTGTTGGTCTGCCTAGCGATTTGGCTGACATTTAGTTCTGCAAATGCAATGACAAAAGCAGCAATGACAATTTTGCCTGTGGCAATGTTTGTCAGCAGCGGTTTTGAGCACTGTGTTGCGAACATGTTTATGGTTCCACTTGGTATTGTTATCGCGAATTTTGCACCTGAATCTTTTTGGGCATCTGTCGGTGTGCCCGCGTCACAATACACAGACCTAAACATTAGCCACTTTATTACCGCTAACTTAATTCCTGTCACGCTTGGCAACATCGTCGGCGGAGCGGTATTAGTTGGCCTTTCAAACTGGTGTATTTTTCGCCGACCAGAACTAAAAGCAGCGAATATTTCTTCTATCACTACAACTACAACACTGTCGTCAGTTAAGGATTTCACCATGAAAAATGCCTCTTTTGTTAAAGACATTATGAACCCAAAACCAATCACCATTCGTGCAGAAACGCCAATTGCAGCCGCGCTGGATGTGTTACTTGATAACAACGTAACTAGCGCACCTGTTGTAGACGTACAAAATCGATTAGTTGGCTTCTTCTCTGCTCACGATGTGATGGTAGAACTATGGTGTGAGGACTACATTCCGGTGAAAGACCAAAAAGTCGTCGACATCATGAGCAGAGATGTGGTCGCAATTGACGCTGATGATCGCCTCGTTGATGTTGTGGAATTCCTATGTATCGATAAAGAGCAGTTGTACCCAGCGAGCAGTATGGGTATCGCCACTCGCTTGACGTCTTTGTCTCTCGAAGAACGCGCTAAAAGTATCAAAGTAAGTAAGCCACAAGTGCTTCCTGTGCTTGAAAATGGGCAGATGGTCGGGGTGGTTACTCGTACTGAAGTATTAAAAGCACTACGCCCGATTTTTGGTGAGCGTTTAAACCTAGTGGAAAAAAGCGAGTTAGAAACAGCGTAATTCGCTAAACATTTACAACGTTTATTGGCTTTCAATCGCTATCACTGACGGGTTTATCGATGTTAGTGATGTGATTAAGATAATAAAAAAGCGCTCTTCAAGTGAAGAGCGCTTTTAGTGTATCTAAAAGGAACTAATTACTTCTTAATACCTTCGATATGAAGTTCCATATCGACGTAGCTTGAAGCACCCATTACTGGGATGTCAAAGTCAGCAAGCTCTAGGCGAGTGTTGCCAACAAAGCCAGCGCGCTCGCCGCCCCATGGGTCACTGCCAGCACCAACGAATTCAGCCTCAATAGTAATAGGCTTAGTAACACCGTGTAGCGTTAGATCACCAGTTACATCTAATTTGCCATTGCCTTTATCAACCACTTTTGTGCTCGTAAAGGTTGCTTCACTGTATTTACCAGCATCGATGAAATCACCACTACGAATGTGTTTGTCACGTTCAGCATGGTTTGAATCTAGGCTGGTTGTATCAACAACAACATTTACTTTTGAGTCAGCAATGTTGTTTTCATCAAAAGAAAAGTCACCAGAAAATGTATTGAAACGACCTTTGATGAAACTGTAACCCAAGTGGCTAACTTTAAAGTTGATTGAAGCGTGAGCACCTTTGGTATCGATGACATAATCTGCAGCGTGCGCACCAAATGGCAGTGCCATAGCGATAGCTAATCCTGTAGCGAAAAGTGACTTTTTCATTTTGAAGCTCCTAACATTTTTCTTAATGTGTTGTCTTTATCGATAAAGTGGTGTTTTAGTGCAGCAATAGCATGTAAACCTGCAATCAGGATGACTGCCCAAGCTGCATAGAAGTGAATCTCACCTGCAATATCTGATTGGCCTGGGAATAACTCTCCCGCTCCTGGCACGGTGAACCAATTAAACACTTCGATGCCGCGTCCATCAGACGTTGAAATGAGGTAACCTGAAACAAAGATGGTGACCAATAGTAGGTACATGACACCATGCGCTGCTTTAGCAGCAAGCACTTCGTAACGTTTGCCTTCTACCTTTGGTGACGCCGTCACATGTTTCCATACGATGCGTGCCAAAGTTAAAATAGCGAGTAAAATACCGACAGAGCGATGGTAATGCGGCGCAGTTCGATACCATTCGCTGTAATAGCTAAGGTCGACCATCCACAAACCCACTGCAAATAGACCAATAATGCACAGCGCTGATAACCAATGCATCACGCGTGCAGTAAGGTTGTAATTCTTTACCAGTGTATCCATCTCAAGTTCCTAGATATATTCCTAAGTTAATGCTGAGCAAGAAACACTACATTAACCTATTTACGTCATATGAAACAGATTATTTACCATCATTTACATCCAGCCAATGGTACCGTATCTATCAAGTTGTTCGAATTTTTTGAAGGAACTTTAAATCGTTTGTAAAACTGAAACTTACAGCTTAATTTCTTGTTCTATCTCATACAGCTCTTCGGAAACTTCTAACATTCTGCGTTCAACCAGTAACTTAGCATCTTCAACACCCTTGTTATAATAAATTACCCCTAGTTTTTCTGTAATAAAATCAATTAGAAACTCACTATCGAACTGGCCAATTTCAACATCTAGCTCGTCTTGCATGTAATCTTGGATGGCGGTGGCCAACGCCTCTTTTTGTGCGCGTTCTAGCTTTATCATTTTTTCCCTTTCAAATTTTTGTTCAACTTCTGCTTCTTTCGTGTTGCTCTATTAAAGATTAAACACGGTCATTTGTGAGAAATTTGGTGTTTAGATCAAGAAGTTGCCGAAGTAAATTAGTCTATTCTCAAAAGACTATGCTAACCTTTTGCAGTTCGTTTTGTAATTATTAAGGGATATTCTTTGCTACTCGACCTAGTTATTCAAAGTGTTAATGATTTTCAAGACGACTGTCTTAAGCTGTGTGAAAAGCATTACCCTGCGGTGCATAACCAAGGCATGAGTGAGCATCATCTTGGTCTCGCGTTTTCAAGAAGGATGGAACATACTTTTCGTCACTTTGGATACAACTGCGTGATAAAGCCAATCGAAGTGTTGGATTCTCCAGACCTTCCCCATCACTATCGAATTTCATCCGACATCGGCACTGTCTGGGTTCTGAGTCACCATATGGTCAGTGCCGGAAAATCTTGCCGGGAAAACTTACTCTCATCAATTACGGAATGGCAGAGTGAATATGGCTATGCCTTACAGCCTAATGACCTACTCTTTTTGGTTTGTGATCATTGGATAAGTCGCAGCAAAACGAGCCGAGAATTACTTCATTGGTGGATGGGTGAACTACCCGATCAGATCAACGAATACACAGAACAAGGAATCACACTGTACACCAGCGAGTCGCAACTCACGCAATCTTTGGACACTCGATTCGGTATTAGCCCTTGTTACATTAAGTTTGGGCATCCTTTACGGCGTTCGAACAAACAGCAGTTAGTCAGAAAATATTTGCAGTTGTATGCCGTACTGCAATGGTAGCATCAAATTGAAGTGCTGAGATTATCAATTATTTCATCAATTTGTTTGATATCACTCGACAAAACTACCCATCCATTACCATCGTTCTTGCTTGAGTTAATGAGCACACTTAGATTCATTGCCAATGAAATAGAAAAATTAGCGCGATAACGCTGATGTTGAGACATTGATTTAGGTTGTGGTAACAATGATGAGCATCTCGCAACTACTTAGTTGCATCCGGAAAGAAGCCGACGGGCAGTATATTGCGAAATACGCGAACTTCACTCTCCGCAGTGTCTTTCAACCCATATATAAGAACGATATTTCCATCGTTGGCCTTGAAGCACTGGTAAGAATTAGCAATGCCAATGGCACCATGGTTAGGCCAGATCAGTTTTTCCAATCCAAAGCGACTCCCACTCAAGATTTGCTCAATGTTGAACGCTTAAGTCGCCTAATCCATATCAAAAATTTCTCTCAGTCTCGCTTTCACACAAAACAATTGTTTCTCAATGTATTACCGGTAGCGGCAGAGATACTAGTCAAAGACATCACTTATAACCGACTGCTAAAACAAACCATTTATGAATCGCATTTGATGAATGAACAAATCGTCATGGAGTTACTTGAATTGAAGGTGGAGGATGAACTCTCTTTGTCTCAAGCTGCTCGGGAGTTAAGTCTTGAAGGATTTAAATTAGCGATTGACGATTATGGCGTCAATGCATCGACAACTGAGCGAGTGAGAAGCGTTTGCCCAGATATAATCAAGATGGATCGCTCTTTATTGCTAAGGTATGAAAACGGTGATTTTAAAGCGCTTAACGATGCATTATCACTCGCAAAAGCGTTATGCTCTAAAACCGTTATCGAAGGAATTGAAACCGAGCATCAACTTCGCTTAATGAAAAAGCTCGGTTTCGATATGTATCAAGGGTACCTACTTGCTATCCCCCAAACGTTAGACGTCTATGAAGAGGCAAAAACAGCCTGACTATGTAAGAACAAAAGTTTGCGCGGTTTAGCGAGAGCTACGTGATTTACCACGATTCTTATGAATCGCCAATTTTGCTTTTAGCTTACGCTTCTCAGATGAACGACTACGACGGCGCCCACCCCCATTTTGTTCAGGCTCAACTTCTTCTACAAGACTTGGTTCGAAACCTGCCAGCCATTCTTGGGGTAAGCGTTGATCAAGCAGGTTCTCGATAGCTTGCAACAAGTACTCCTCATCTCTACTCATCAGAGAAACCGCCAAACCTGACTTTCCTGCTCTTCCAGTGCGGCCAATTCGATGGACATAATCTTCTGCTTTGAATGGCATATCAAAGTTCACGACTTGTTCTAGCTCTTGAATATCTAACCCTCGTGCTGCCACATCGGTTGCAATCAAAGCACGTACCTTACCTTGTTTAAATTCATCCAAAGCTCTTTGGCGGGCGCCCTGTGATTTATCACCGTTGATAGAAACCGCTTTGATGCCATCTAACTTGAGCTCTTTCGCTAACTCATCACTGCCTTGCTTCGTTTTTGTAAATACCAGCACTTGCTGCCAATTCCGCGAGCCAATTAAGTACGCTAGCAATTCACGTTTCCGTTTTTTATCCACTGGATAAACCATTTGTGTTACCGTTTCAGCAGTCGTATTTGCTGGTGAAACTTCGACTTCAACTGGCGATTCCATGAGTTTATACGCAATAGTTTTGATTCGCTTCTCAAATGTCGCAGAGAACAATAGGATCTGTTTCTCTGCAGGTAAACGTCGGAAGATGCGCTGCAAGTCAGGCCAAAATCCCATATCTAACATACGGTCGGCTTCGTCTAACACGAGCATACCGGTTTTAGAGATGTTTACGTTACCATTAAACAGGTGATCCAAAAGGCGGCCTGGCGTGGCAATCAAAATATCAGCGCCCTCTTCTAACTTTCTCTTTTGTACGCCAATGCTTGTACCACCATAAACACACACGATGCGAAGTTCTGTTTCTGCCGAGTACTGATTCAAATTATCAAATACCTGCTGTGCAAGCTCGCGTGTTGGAACCAAAATCAATGCTTGAGGTGTGCCATTAAGTTTCTTTTGCTGAACGGTTTGTATGATAGGTAAACCAAACGCAGCCGTTTTTCCCGTACCAGTTTGTGCAGCAGCAAGTAAGTTTTTTCCTGCAAGGACGTGTGGAATTGACTTTTCTTGCACTGGTGTTGGCGTCACGATATTTAGATTGCCTAGCGTCTCGATTAGCTTTTGTTCGATGCCTAAATCAGCAAAATTAACAGACATGTGTAACCTCATTATTTTTGGAGCGCAGAGTTTACCAGAGCCCCTAAAGCCATACTACTTTTCTATCTCATTGAGTTGAGTCGTTAAGCTGTTGCTGAAAATCATACGACTGGCGCAAAACATCTCGATAAAGTGACGAGAACTTCTCTTCTAATTCGGTGTAATCACTTTCAATCACTTTAAATGTTGTGGTTAAGTCTGCCATTCTAGGACTTCTTTGCGATATCCGATGTAGTGCAAATTCTATATTGTCTAGATCTTGATAGGATTGAAGCCATCGGCCATGCCACATTCTGCTGTGGAGCACCAAAAAACGTGGCGGCAAATGTTCATGAACCTCTCGGTTTACTCTCTCGTATGCCGTTTTTACAAAGTGTTCGAGAGGCACGGAATGAAAGTCGTTCCAGTGTTTTGCGAGGCAATGATCCCAAAACATATCCAAAGCGATAGGTGCAAAACGTCGCGCAACACCAGTGAAATGAGGCTTACATTCGTTGACGATTGGATGATGGTCGGTAATACGGTCAACAAATCTATGTAATCTGATGCCATTTGAGATATCGCGATCATACAGCTTGCTTGGATCTCCTTTTACGAAGTCTCCAAGCAAGTTTCCCAACAAATGGCTGTTACTGTGATCTGCGATATGCAGGTGGGCTAGAAAGTTCATTCGACGCCAGTTTTGGCCTCTAGGGCTTGGTGTGACATGAACCTAGTATAACGTCAATTACGACGAGATGAGAGTGTTCCGCTATTCGGCTTCGTTGTCTGAGCCAACGTATTCCGACAAGATAATGCCAATTTCAAGCGCATCTAGCAGCTCTAGGCTCTCATCGTTTTGGTATTGGTCGCTCATTGTGACCTCCTTTATTTTAAGCTCTCTTGCTTTTACTTGCTGACGGCCTGGCTCTTGCCATATCCACATCAGCAACTCCTTTTTATAGTCTTTATATGACACATTCATGACAGCGAGAAGTAAAGATTTAAAAACCTATGAGCATAATCAAAAGTAAACGATTGCAATTAGATTTCATATCCGCTTAACACTTTAGAGAAATGACTCTTTTATCAACATTCATGTCAATTTAAAGATATAACATACTGTTATAGGCGTCCTTAGATCTCATTTCTTAAACTAAATTTAGTATTCGTTACATATTTTGCTGATTAACTTCGCATATTTTGTTTCGATATAGCAATAGATTTGGTCAATATCTTTTATCTCTAATGGAGCTTTAAATGAGAGAAGTTGAGTTTAGAACGATAGACAGGCTGTTTATCAAGATGTCTATCAACGACAAAATGTGGGTTATATTCCTACTGTTTTTAGTAGCCCTCACTTCAGTGGCTGGAAGCCGCTACTTCAATGAAATACAACAATTTGAGCAGCAAGCCATCTCGGCGAGCGAAGCGAAGCTTTCTGGTATCGTTGATGCTCAATCAAACCGCGCTACAGAAATTGACGGCGTATCGAAATCGAACCGCGTAAGCGAGAGTTCTTTTGTCGATGGGTCTGTCACCGCTTATGCCAAGTTGCATTCTGGAGAAGTGATTAAGCTGACTCAAAATGTGTCCACACAATACGAATCGGTAAAATCATCAGCTCTATCGTCACTATTACTCAGCTTCTTATGGGTTATTCCTTTTGCCCTATTCTCTTACTGGGTGGCAACGTTTATCGGAGGAGCTCTGTGGGTTTTATATACAACAACCGAAAAAATTGGTGACGGTGACTTAACCTCTCGTCTTGGTTTTCACCCTGGTCGAGATGAATTCGGTACCATCGGCTGTGCGCTAGACAAGTCTATGGATACCTTAAGTGAACTGGTTAATAGTGTTAAAAATAATGCAACGATGTTGAGCGAGACATCTTCTGCATTCGAAAAAGATATGCAGTTGAGTGAAACCCAGATATCTCATCAATATCAAACGCTTGATTCAGTCGCGACGGCAATGGAAGAAATGACAGCCTCTGCAAAGGAGGTATCAAGTATTTCTCAACAAGCAACGACGCAGTCAGACCAAGATGCCCAGAAGATCGAACTAAGCAGAAGCCGTGTACAAAACGTGATTGGCGAGATAGAGACGTTATCTAGCTATATTGAACAAGCCTCTACGTCAGTAACCAATTTAAACGAGAATACGACGCAGATTAATGACGTGATCACAACGATTAACGCCATTTCAGAACAAACTAATCTGTTGGCGCTAAACGCAGCAATCGAAGCAGCCCGTGCTGGTGAACAAGGTCGTGGATTTGCAGTGGTTGCCGATGAAGTACGTACATTAGCAAGCAGAACTCAACAGGCAACAGTAGAGATCCAAGCCATGATTGAGAAGCTTCAAATTGAGAGCCAGAACATTGCTTCAATCACCAACCGAACCGTTCAGCAAGCTCAAACCAGCAGCCAGCTTATTGATGAAATCGGCCATGATGTTACCTCTATTGCCGAGTCAGCACGCTCATTAATGGACATGAGCATTCAGATTTCCACATCTGCTGAAGAACAAAGCGCAGTTGCTAACGATATTGCATCGGAACTTTCAGAAATTCGTAGTCAATCAAGCACAATCAGAGAAGTGGCGGAGCAATCTACCGCTGGCGTCGCTAATCTCACGCAAGCCTCCGTTTCTCTTGGTGAGATATTACAACGCTACCGCACCGCATAACGTTGTGGAACTTATGATCAACAAGGGCTCCTTAAGGAGCCCTTTTCTTTAAACCGTGTTCAACTATTACCTTCGATATTTTCTACGACATCCAAGTGGATATTTGAAGTGAATCTCAAGTTCTCGCTGTACCGGATGAAATAATGTTCTTAAACAAAGCGTTCCGCTATGCTTGATCTTGCCAATTCCAATTTGCTGCTGGAAAACAATATGAATAATTACAAAGACACAAAAGACATAGAGAACCTGAATTGCCCACTCTGCCAAGGAGATGAATATCTCATTTCATCGGATGGCGAGAAATTCACATGCGCTGCTTGCGGATTTCATACAAAAAACTTCTCATCTATCCAATGTCTACATCAAACGCCTTACCTACAGTCTAAACTTAAGCACATCCACAGCTTGAGTCCGGTTTGCCATTAGTAGGTCAAACAGAGCAGCCACACAGCTGCTCTTTTAATTCATCTAAATGATGAATGCGAATTACACGCTCGTCATCAACACGATTGATAGCTTCACCATTAAATAACTGTATCGTTTTGATACCGGCGTTTAGTCCCGCCTCAACTCCTTTAGGCGTGTCATCAATATAAAGACAGTCACTTGGTAAAAAGCCCATGCTCATAGCACTGTACATGATTAAATCGGGCTCAGGCTTCCAACTATTCGCATCGAATGCCGAGAACACTTTCCCTCGGAAAGCATCGAGTAAACCGGTTAACTCCAAAGCGTATTCAATTTTATCTTTAGGTCCATTAGACGCCACACAATATTCGATATTATGCGAATCCAAAAACTGAATTAATCGTTTTGCGCCATCCATCGGCTGTAAGTGACGCACAAAAAGAGACTGGACTTCTTCTCGGTATTGCGGCTCTAAAACATCAATTGGGACTTTGATATCTTTCAATTCTTTAGTATCTAAAAGGATGTCAGCGAGCTTTCCTCCTTTAAAGTGAGAAACGCACTCTTCCATCGTTAACTCAGCCCCATGCTGGTTAAATACATTGACGAGCGCTTGGCAACACAGTCTTTCGCTGTCGACCAACGTACCATCACAGTCAAATATCACGCACTTAATATTGGTAATTGCCATAGCCATCTCCAGACGTCTTAAAGGCTCAAGCCCAAGCTGATTTTAAGAATGTTTGGATTAATCTTATTTGAGTTTGGGATTGTTGAAACGACGAGCTTGGCATTTCATGGAAATAGAAGGGAGCAATTACAGTTTTTCTAAGCAAGATCACCCAACGTCATCTTGCTTTACTTTTTATGCACATTGATGTGTAAGTTAGTTTTCGATAACCACTGAGTCTAACAGTTTTTGCTCGGTGCTTAGTCTTTTAGCCAGATCAGCCACAAACGAGCTTTTGTATTTTGATTCAGAAACAGCAACATCAGAGATGAGTGTATTTCCTTCGAGATGGCTAACAATAGCAGCACCAATTGGGACTCCAGATTTAAAACCAACATATAATTCAAAATCTGGCGTGAGGATAATCTGTGTCAGATATTCAATGATCATATCTTTATCATACTGCTGTTCCCAGCGCTGAGATTGCAAGATAGAGAACATAATGGTCAGTCGATGAAAATCGACCAGAAAAATATCGTCGGGGTTAAATTCAGAGTCACTTTCCAGTAGTGTGTCTTTGTCGACTACTTGATACGTTGCTTTTTCTAGCGTTTTGAAATAGACATCGCGCCCTTTCAAACTCTCTGGTGTCGGAAATTCAACTTCGACCAGATCATACAGCCATGTATTTTTACGCTCGATACTGGCTAACTGTTGTTCATTCATCTTGATACCTTCGTTTAGAGCAGTACATTAGCATGAAGCCCGCAACAAACCTAGCGCACATAGACCTTTCCGTGGCTAAATTTTGTTTTAGGTGCAAACCTCTGATAAATTTCATCAATATCTTTCCTAGTTAAGGACAAAAATAATGAAAAAGATGCTGTTAAGTGCATTGCTTGCTACTACTCTAGTTGGTTGTTCAGATAACGATGTTGCTGACGTGGGGCTCGGGTGGTTTACTTTGAAAGACATCAAAGTCGGTGAGTTGAAAGACGAGGTAGTAACAGGTGTCACATGTCACATCGCCTCTATCGAAGCGGATTTCAGCTTAGCAGATCCAAGTGATAGCTCAATATCATGTCGTCAGACTGGCGAAATCACACCGGAAATGATTGCAAAAATAGATAAGAGTAAGTCCGGTGAAATTGTATTTAAGAAGTCAAAAAGCATTTTCTTCAAAACAATGAAGGTTCGCCGTATTTATGATGCCGATAACCAAACCTTACTCTACTTGTCTTATACAACAAAAGAGACCGATGGTAGTTTTAAGCATAGCCTTTCGACAGTCCCACTTTGGGGTACCAAGGCTTACGTTGAGCCAACTGAAGTGAAAAAGTAACGCGGGTAAATTTAGTTAGCGCGGAGCAGGCTCTTTCCGGGCGCTGCTGAGCAACAAGTTTAAAAAACAACCCATTGCAATACGACAAGCGTCATAAATTGCAGCTGCTTTGGTTGCTATTTACTCAGCTCGCTGATTTTTTCAGCGAGCAAACTTCTTTGTAATAAATCGCCACGATTTTCATTTTTTTGTGATACAATCCCGCCTCTTTTTTTTCTCACTCAAGAACAAGCATGAAGTTTCCTGGTCAGCGTAAATCTAAACACTACTTCCCAACTCACGCTCGAGATCCATTAGTAAACCAAATCCGACAGGCACCTAAGCTATATCGCCCAACTATTGTTGGTGTCGGTCAAACCATTGTAGATATCGAAGCACGTGTAGATGACGCGTTTTTAGAGAAATACAACCTGAGTAAAGGACATTCGCTCGTTCTTGAAGAAAGCAAAGCAGATGCTCTTTACGAAGAACTGGTTGAGCAAGGCCTGATCACACACCAATACCCAGGTGACACGATTGGCAATACTCTTCACAACTACTCAGTTTTAGCCGATAGCAAATCCGTTTTGCTCGGTGTGATGTCTAAGAACATTCAAGTCGGTTCTTTTGCTTACCGCTACCTTTGCCGTACGTCTTCACGCATGAACCTTAACCATTTACAAACGGTAGATGGCCCTATTGGTCGCTGCTACACCCTAATTTCTCAAGACGGTGAGCGTACATTTGCTATCAACGAAGGTCATATGAATCAACTACTTCCGGAAAGCATTCCTGAAGAGATCTTTGAGAAAGCATCAGCCCTGGTTGTTTCTTCTTACCTAATGCGTGGTAAAGAAGAAGATCCAATGCCTAAAGCGGTACAAAGAGCGATCGACTTTGCTAAGAAGCACGATGTCCCTGTTGTACTTACGTTAGGGACGAAGTACGTTATCGAAGGTAACGCACAGTGGTGGCAAGAATACATTCGCGAAAACATTTCTGTTGTCGCTATGAATGAAGAAGAAGGTGCGGCGCTAACAGGTGAAACAGAGCCGCTAGCAGCTGCTGATAAAGCACTTGAGTGGGTTGATCTCGTACTGTGTACGGCAGGACCAAATGGTCTGTACATGGCTGGTTACACCGACGAGAAAGTAAAACGAGAAACCACACACGACATCCTTGAAAGCTCCCTCGAAGCCTTTAACCAGTACGAGTTTAGTCGTGCGATGCGTAAAGAAGACTGTCAAAACCCAATGAAGGTCTACTCTCACATCGGCCCTTACCTTGGTGGACCATTAGAGATTAAGAACACTAATGGTGCAGGTGATGCAGCCCTTTCAGCCTTACTGCATGACATGGCAGCAAACTCTTTCCACCAAAAAGAAGTGCCTAACTCAGAAAAGCACGAAGTACGATGCTTAACCTACTCCTCTCTTTCTCAGATTTGTAAATACGCAAACCGAGTAAGCTATGAAGTGTTGACGCAGCACTCTCCTCGCCTATCGCGAGCGCTTCCTGAACGAGAAGATAGCTTAGAAGAGACTTATTGGGATCGTTAAAACGACAGCTTTAAAGCTAAAAATATATCAAGGTCACCATTTGGTGGCCTTTTTGTTTTTATCTAACACTATAACGAGTAGATTTCGTTAGTATGTCGCACAATACGAAGCAGTAAACTCTTTACAAGCCTAACCGAAACAGTACCATCACCAAGCAGACCTTTGCCTCACAATAATACTCGTTATAACTCAGGTAGTTTTTCAACGCTACCCGTGTGCCACTTTGGGGATTCTCCATGCAGTCAGATATCGAAATTTGCCGAAACACACCACTTTTTTCTATTGATGTTATCGCGGAAAAAGTAGGACTATTGCCCGAAGAGTATGACACTCACGGGAAGCACAAAGCCAAAGTCCACCCAAAATGTTTGGAACGACTCAAAGCAAATGATGACGGTAAACTTGTACTCGTCACTGCGATCACGCCGACTCCTCTTGGCGAAGGAAAAACCGTTACGACGATAGGACTGGCGCAAGGTTTAGCAAAGCTTAATCAATCTGTTATTGCATGTATAAGGCAACCTTCGATGGGACCCGTCTTCGGTATTAAAGGTGGCGCAGCGGGCGGTGGTTATTCTCAAGTAGCTCCAATGGAAGAGTTAAACTTACACCTTACTGGTGACATTCACGCAGTGACAGCGGCGCACAACCTTGCTTCAGCCGCTCTTGACGCTCGCTTGTTCCATGAGCAACGCGAGGGTTATGATGCCTTTGAATCACGCACCGGGTTAAGAGCACTTAAAATCGACACGGCCAGTATTACTTGGAAACGAGTGATGGACCATAATGATCGTGCACTACGTAAAGTCAAAATTGGCCTCAATGATGCAGGAAAAACCATCAATGGTTTCGAGCGTGACGAAGGGTTCGATATTTCAGCTGCTTCCGAGTTAATGGCTATCATTGCACTAGCCAAAGATTTAAAAGATTTACGTCAACGTATCGGGAAAATTGTCGTAGCGTACGATTTGAACGGAAACCCCGTCACTACGGAAGATCTACAAGTTGCAGGAGCAATGGCAGTAACACTAAAAGAGGCGATTGCACCAACACTGATGCAAACTCTAGAAGGTGTTCCTACGTTGATCCATGCAGGTCCATTTGCAAACATCGCCCATGGAAATTCATCCATTATCGCGGACGATATTGCGCTAAAACTGTCAGGTTACACGGTAACTGAAGCCGGTTTTGGTTCGGATATGGGATTTGAGAAAGCGTGTAACATTAAAGCTGCTGCCGCTAACAAAGCTCCAGACTGTGTAGTGATCGTAGCAACATTACGCGGCCTCAAAGCGAATTCCGGACACTACGATTTACGGCCAGGTATGGCTATTCCAGATTCCATCTTTAATCCGGACCAAGCAGCATTGGAGGCTGGGTTTGAAAATTTAAAATGGCACATAAATAACGTTCATAAATACGGTTTACCTGCTGTCGTTGCCATTAACCAGTTTCCACAAGATTGTGTGAAAGAGCTTAAAGCTCTTGAAGAGCTGATTCACCAATTTAATCCCGAAGTTAAAGTAGCCATCAGCACCGCTTTTTCGCAAGGCGGACAAGGCGCAACGGAACTAGCTCAACATGTTATTGATGCGTGTACCACGCCTGTAGAGTTTTGTCCGTTATACAACAAAGAGCAATCATTACTCGAAAAGCTCATGGCAGTATGTGAAGCGGGCTATGGAGCAACCAATATAGAAATGACTCCTATCGCGACTGAACAGCTCAAACATTTTGAAAATCTAGGTTTTAACAACTTAGCGGTTTGCATCGCGAAGACACCACTATCTATAACCACAGACTCCGCAGTCAAAGGCGCACCAACTGGTTTTACCGTCCCAATCCGCGAGCTGCGCTTGTGTGCGGGCGCAGGATTCGTTTATGCATTATCTGGTACCGTGATGACGATGCCAGGCTTACCTGATAAACCCGCATTTATGAACTTAGATCTTGATGATGAAGGAAATATCGTCGGTCTCTCTTAGTGCAGTGATGACGTATCGCTATCAGTGAAGTGAGCATATTCATTGAGTGAGTGGTCTACTTACCTATCCACTCACTCTCAACAACTGTGAAAAGAGTTGTCTAAGGCCTTCTACTCTTGAATCGTTGATACAAAGCTCTCCTGCCTTACATCAACGCGCCTGTTTTAGACCTTTAGAGTTAAGACGCTAACCCTAAGCCTTGTTTAGCCATAGTTATTAAGCTAGAAAACCCTATTTATCTTCTTGTTTTGTCGCCACTTTACATTGTAAATCCATACTTGTTGACTTCTCCTTTCTACCATTTTGCGCCAATTTGATGCACGGGCTATTTAGCGCTTCACTAATATGGTGCAGTTGTCTTACAGTGAAATTTTAACCTCCTTGATTTTTAAGGAGATATTCTATGGCTCGATTCTTGTAGTAGACTTTTCACTAATAAGCACATTAGCACATGCTTTTCAAAACCTCTGCGTTGCATACCACCTCCTTCAGGTTAGCACCGTTTTGATGCATGTCAGAAAAGGGAAAGGGAATACTATGGAAGACGCACTTGCCGTAATTTTAGCAGGAGGGATGGGGTCTAGACTCAGCCCACTCACCGATGACAGAACCAAGCCAGCCGTACCTTTTGGCGGAAAATATAGAATTATAGATTTCACACTAACCAATTGTTTACATTCGGGTTTACGCAAGATCCTTGTTTTAACCCAATATAAATCTCATTCACTTCAAAAACACTTGCGAGACGGCTGGTCGATATTCAATCCAGAGCTAGGCGAGTACATTACTGCTGTTCCACCACAAATGCGCAAAGGTGGTGCATGGTATGAAGGAACCGCCGATGCGATTTATCACAACATGTGGTTGCTATCGCGAAATGATGCAAAGTATGTGGTTGTGTTATCCGGCGATCATATCTATCGAATGGACTACGCCGCAATGCTTGAAGAGCATAAAGAGAAAGGTGCTAAGCTCACCGTTGCCTGTATGGATGTTCCCGTAGAGGATGCTTCAGCATTCGGTGTAATGGGCACCGCAGAAAACGGGCTCGTTACTTCGTTTATAGAGAAACCTGAAACCCCACCTACCCTTCCTGGAAGCGCGACCAGAAGCCTTGTTTCTATGGGAATATATATCTTTGATATGGATGTTTTGAAAGAAGCGCTTGAAGAAGACTCAAAACTCGATTCATCAAGCCATGACTTCGGAAAAGACATCATACCTAAGCTGATTGATACCGAATCCGTTTACGCTTATCAATTCTGTGGCAGTAAAGGGCGCGTCGATAAAGATTGCTATTGGCGCGACGTGGGTACCATTGATTCCTTCTATGAAGCGAATATGGATCTACTAGAACCTGTGCCGCCAATGAACCTTTATCAGTCCAATTGGGCGATTCGTACTTACGAGCCGCAGTTTCCACCAGCTCGTACCGTTTCTTCTGCTACAGGCAATGAAGGTATTTTTATTAACTCCATCATTGCTACCGGTGTCATCAATTCTGGAGGCTCAGTACAGCATTCCATCATTTCCTCTAACGTACGCATTCAAGACAGTGCAACGGTAGTCGATTCCATCATATTTGATGACGTAGAGGTTGGTGAAGGAAGTCAGTTGGTCAACTGCATAGTTGATAAACATGTTCGTATTCCGCCACATACTCAAATTGGCATCAACAAACTTGAAGATGCGAAGCGATTTAAAATCTCAGACAAAGGTATTGTCGTCATACCCGAAAGTTACCAATTCGATTAAACGACAAACTATCACAACAAAAAAGCGCACGATAATCATCGTGCGCTTTTGTTTAAGTGCCCGTAAACATTAGGCTATAACAAATAATCCATAATAATTAGATGTTACATACCGTTGACCAGCTACCATCTGTACCCGGTTCAGCCGCTGTCCACCAGTTCGCTTGGTAAACCACACCGTTGTGGATGATCTTATCACCTTGGTTAGCGTGGCTTGGATTACCTGCCCAATCCGTTTGTGGCAGAGCTGGGTATGTCACTAAACCTGTCGTATCACACGTACCTGGTTCAGTGGTACCACCACCCGTGCCCGCATTGAGATCACCAATTGGTAGATCTGGCTGTTCAAACTTAAACGCAAACTCCTTACCACCAGAAATCACTGAGTAGTTAGCCGGACCAGAGATTGGTAGGTAGTAAACCATATCAAGCTCGTAGGTGCCGCCCGCCGGCAAGTCTTTCCATGCTGGTAGAGAGAACGACACACGGTGCATTACGCCATCTAAGCCACCAATGTTGTTTGCTCGAGTATGTCCAGAAGCAATCACTTTCAAACCACCACCTGATTGGTCTTTCGCGTTGTCCGGCGCAGATACTGGGATATCGAATTGGAATTCAGTACCGCCAGGGATCGCTTGACCAGTGTTATTTGTAAACGTGATTTTTGGGTTAATTGGGTAGTTTTGGTCGCCAACTTTGAAGCCGCCAACACTAACAGTAATGTCTACTGCTTCAGTTGGTATTGGACCAGTCGCTACTTTGTTACCGTAAGGCGTCGCAGACTTAAACTTGTCGTAGATAGCTTTGGTCATAGTGTTACCCATGTGGTATTCACCATTACCCGCCGCACAAGCTTGTTCAGTTGCATCTACTGCCGTACGATTACCATTTGCATCCAGTACGTAACAGTTGTAGTCACCTGCTAGTTCCCAGAACATGATACCGCCGATCTCTTTATCGATAACGTAATCGGCTTTCACCTCGATAGAAGCTTTATCTTCCGTAGATAGGAATACGCTCTTCTCTGCGTTCCACAACCAAGGAGCCACAGCAACGCTATCGTAATGACGAGTATAAGTACCAACAAACTTATCTGAAGGATCGTTGACTGGGTCAAGACCGTAAGCAGCTGCGTAAGAGCCCCAAATACCGTTTTCTAGGTTCTTAGCATGCCACATTGGGTTAGAACCAGCGCCCATTTCGTTTCCTTTAGGGTCGGTATCATGCCACATGTTGTCGATACCAATAGCGCCGTGACCACAGTTGTTCTTCTCACCTTCACCTGTGCCCGGTTGGCACTCTGCTTGGTTTGGTAGTGCCGCTCGGCCCCATAGGCCATTTTCGCCACCAGTAACACCTTGCCAACCACGGGTGTAGTAAGGAACACCAATGTTGATACGACCTGCTGGCATAGAACCACGGAAGTAATGGTAAGCCCAGTCTGTGTTCAAGTAACCGATACCACCGTATGCAGCAGTGCCGTATACGTTCCACTGCGCTAACTCAGAGTCTTTACCTGTATCGAATAAAGCCGCGTTATGACCAACGTGATCATTCCAAGCCCCATGCAAGTCGTAAGACATGATGTTTACGTAGTCTAGGTACTTAGTTACATCGAAGGTTTCCATCCCACGTAGCAAGTAACCTGAAGATGGTGCTGCGATAGTCAGCATATAATGAATACCATCTTGCGCGGATGCCGCATCAAGTTTCTCACGCAATACTTTCATCAGCTCTTGGTAAGACGCCCATAAATACTGACGACGTGGTTCCATGAAGTCTTTGTCGTAAGGGTTACCAGCACCAGCCATTGACGTCGGGTATTCATAGTCAATATCCAGGCCATCGAACTTGTACTGACGCATCATTTCAACGGCAGAAGTTGCGAACTTCTCAATACCAGCATGATTAATAGAACCGTCCGCATTCGTCGTCATGGTGTAGAAGCCACCATCAGCTACACGATCGCCGTTCGTATCGAAGTGACCGCCCGTTTCAGCCCAACCACCAATCGAGATTAGCGTTTTAACATCATGTTTTTGCTTGTAAGTTGCTAGTGCACCAAAATGACCTTTAAAACCAAGAGCAGGATCTACCTCAACGCCTGGCCAAGTTTTACCTGTAGCAGGGTTGTTAGGATCATTAACGTCGCCAACGTTTACTTTGCCGTCAGAACCAATGCTCACAAACGCGTAGTTAATGTGAGTAAGTTGTTCCCAAGGAATGTCTTTAACAAGGTAAGTCGCTTGTGGGTCGTCACCTGATCGCCAACTGGTGAAGTAGCCGATTACACGACGTGGGTGATCAGCCCCCATTTTCTCACGACCTTCTTCATCATAAATAGAACAGTAAGGAACATCTACACCCGTTGTTTGATAAAGACCATCAGGACGACAATTAGATGTCACTGCGCCGCCGTTTACTGTTAACGTCGCAATTGCAGAATCTGCTGTTGCTCCAGCATCATCGGTTGCTCTCGCATAAACACTTAATGAGCCAGCTTGTGAAGGGGTTACATCCAGCGTGTATGGCGCTGTTGTAGCAGTGCCAGCAAGCACACCTGCAACATAAAAATCAACTTTAGCAACGGTACCATCCGCATCCGTAGCATTTGCAGTCAGTGTTACGGAACCACCCAGGTCAATAGAGCTCGCAGAAAGCGCGACATCCACTGTCGGCGCTTCGTTACCAGGTTGCGCTGATGCCACAGTTAACGTCACAACACTTGCCGTACTAACGGCACCTGCATCGTCATAGGCCTTGGTAGAGAACTCGTGCTGTCCTTCAGTTGCTGTCCACGATGCAGCATACGGCGCAGACGTTGCCTGACCAACTAATACACCATCAACAAAGAACTCTACTTTGCTAACAGTCCCATCAGTATCTGCCGCATCTGCAGCTAGGTTAACAACATCACCCGCAGTCACAGAAGCCGACGCAGAAGGCGATGTCAGAGTAACCGTCGGGACTTCATTCTGAGGTGGTTCAACCGGTCCAGTGCCATCACAAGCGCCAAGTGTTTCCCACTCGCCCCACTCACCAGATTGCGCTGGATTGTTGTTTTGCGTCCAGTAACGCGCTTTATAAGCATTACCTTCATGCTGAACTTGGTCGCCACCGTTATAAACTTTTGATGATTGCCAAGTTTCTAGAGGGGCACAGTCAACTGCTGCGTAGCTATTGAAGGCCATAAGACAAGAAGCGGTGAGTGTGCTTAGTGTGAACACGTTTTTCACTGCGTTGCCGTTTTTAAGGTGCATAATCGCTCTTCCTTAAGTTATTGTTAAAACAATACTAAATGCGCTAAACGAAGCGCATCTATACTTTTATTTCGACGTAAAATAACTTAAGTACAAGTTGGTGATTTCACACTATCTATTTACGAGTTTTCCACACCGCCTCGCAACAATCCACTAAATGATTGCAACAACGTACCTATTATTTGGCACCAGTAACTAATTTTATAACTCAAATAAATATGTCACTCGCAAATTAATAAAAAAGGTAAAAAAAGTCGCCATTTTGAAATAAAGATCACTAAGCCTTTGTTGACCTTGGCGTTTCATTAAAATGCCGCTTGTACTCGCGACTAAACTGTGATGGGCTCGTGTACCCGACCATTCTCGCTGCATCATTAACACGTCTCCCCTCTAACTGGATCAATTCGCGCGCTTTGTTAAGTCGAACTTTCTTAATATATTGCAACGGAGATTCAAGCGTGACATTGCGAAATGCTTGATGGAAAGCAGACACACTCATGTTGGCTTCTTCAGCCAATGCTTGTACGTTCAACTGTTCATGATACGCTTGATGTACACGATTTAGTGCTTTAGCTACCCTCGCGTAAGAACCTTCTTGATGTGCTAGGTCAAATAAAACATACCCCTCTTTGCTCACCAAAGTACGATACACAATTTCCTCAAGAAGCAACTCGCCAAGCATGATGACATCAAGCTCGTTACACATTGCTTTCATTAACCGTTTGCACGCATCCAACATACCTTCATTCATACGTACCGACTTAAGGCCGCAACGGGTAGCATCCAGACACTTATTACTGAATTTTTCAGCCTCTAATTTTTTAACGAGTTTATGAAGAAGCGTTGGCGAAATATCTATCGAAATGCCAAGTAAAGGCTCATTGTTTGTCGCAAACGCTTCGCACTCTAGTGGCATGGGAACCCCGACAACAAGGTAATCATCGGGCCCATATTGCACTGGTGTATCACCAATATGAATGTTCTTATGCCCTTGACCCAATACGATGATGCCGGACTGATAGACAAACGGCTGGCGATGATTCCCTTTGCTACTGCGATAAAACCATACGCCATCTATCGCTGTTTTCTTCATACCTTCTAGGTCATGCAGCCCCTGCTTTTCAACATATTGCTGCATGATATTTGCGAGAGTGTGCATTAGAGCGCTCCATCAATGACCAACGAGTTTGGTCTCTATTATCGTTTCGAGCACTATACTTCCTCTCGACTTTAACTTTCTAGCTCAAGAGCATTAATTTTGTAGAAATAGGCAAATTATTTGCAGAAATCGACCTGTTAACCATCATTAATCAGGACTAATATGCATGTATTCAATCTCCTTCACTGGAAGCAAGAGGGCTAATAATGAACTTTTCTTATGTAAACCCAACCAAGATTTTCTTTGGTCAAAAACAAATCGCAGCAATCAAAGAAGCTATCCCATCCGACCAAAAAGTTTTAGTGGTATACGGTGGTGGCTCCATCAAAAAAAATGGCGTGTACGACCAAGTAGCAGAAGCTCTTGAGGGACATGAATGGCTAGAGTTTTCAGGTGTTGAACCAAACCCAACCAAAGAAACACTCGATAAAGCAGTCGCAATGGTAAAAGAGCATGGTGTTGATTTTATTCTAGCGGTAGGTGGTGGTTCAGTCATCGATGGTTCCAAATACGTAGCAGCGGCATCAATGTATGATGGTGATGGTTGGGATATCATGATTGGTAAGCACCAAGTCACTGAAGCGACGCCTCTAGCTGCAATTTTGACATTGCCAGCAACAGGCTCAGAGTCAAACATGGGCGCAGTTATCACTAAAAAAGAAACTCAAGACAAACTTCCGTTCATGTCTCCAGCAGTGCAGCCAAAATTTGCCGTGTTAGACCCAGATGTAATGAAAACACTGCCAGAACGCCAGCTTATCAACGGCATTGTTGACGCATGGGTGCACGTATGTGAGCAATACTTGACGCTTCCTACCGGTGCAATGGTTCAAGATGGTTACGCAGAAACACTGCTGAAAACTTTAAAAACACTCGGAGAACAGTTTGCGGAACGAGACGACGATATGTGGCGCGCAAACTTAATGTGGTCTGCTAACCAAGCATTGAATGGGTTAATTGGTAGTGGCGTTCCACAAGACTGGGCGACACATATGATCGGCCATGAATTAACCGCTCTATGGGGCGTTGATCATGCGCGTTCTCTTGCAATTGTCCAACCATCGTTACTTCGTAACCAAATGCAGTTTAAGCGCCCTAAGTTAGAACAAATGGGTCGCAACGTATTTGCTCTTGAAGCAGGTGAGGATTTAGCAGAGCGCACAATCGAAGCTATCGAAGCGTTTTATCATCAACTTGATGTCGCAACTAAGCTCGAAAACTATGGTGAGAGCCGTGAACAAGCTATCGATGCCATCATTGATCAACTAAACAAACACGGCATGACTGTTTTAGGTGAAAACCAGGCGATCACACTTGAACGTAGCCGAGAAATCTTAGAGTTAGCTGTCTCATAACTGCAACAATTCTTCACTGCCCTTCCTAGGGTTTAACGGTATTGTGACTTAACAGTCACAATACCGTTTTTTTATGCTATTTTGTAAGCCACATCACGTTCAAAACGAGGAGGCTTCTAAAAACAACGATTCCCTCCAGACAAAAAATCGGCCGTGTTGGTTAGTAAAGAGACAACTGTCCAGCTTTACACAAATAAAAATAATTGAGATCAAAGAACGAGTTAACTCGTTAATTAAGTTTTGATTTGTTGTAGTGATGTACTACATAATTTTGTCTGTTCGAGAAAACACTTTATGTGGCTAGTTGTTGTCGTATTAGCATTCATACATATCATCAGTATCCGTAAAGGCTCTAAATGGCTCTTTTACGTTTCTAAACCATTACCAGTGCTCTGTATGCTTGGTATTTTAATTCAGTCCCCGGCTTACCCAATGCCATATGCGCATTGGATTTTGATTGGCTTATCGCTCTCGTTGCTTGGTGACGTGTTATTAATGCTCCCTAGAGACAAGTTCATTACAGGATTAGTGCTCTTTTGCTCTGCCCATCTCTCCTATAGTTATGGTTTTGCCATCATGTCAGCGTGGCATTTTACACCTTGGCTCCCAATTGCCTTGTTCGGACTCGGTATATGCGTCTACTGGTTGTTCCGACCGGATCTCGGTAAAGAAAAACGGCCAGTTGCTAGTTATATATTGGTACTGATGACTATGTGCTGGGCTTCGATCGAGTATTATTTGAGTGGGAAAACACAATCCTCCTCTTTTGCAGTGCTCGGAAGCTTTATCTTTATTATCTCTGGCATCGTATTGGCTTTCGAACGCTTTGGAGGACGGTCAATATTTTCACGACAAGTTGTCATGGTGACCTACTATTCTGCACAGACACTAATGGTTATGTCTGTTGTTGCGATTGTTGTTCGTTATCCGTATCTCGTTGAACTGAGTTAGTCATACTCTAGACTCTAGACTGCACCAACATTAAAGAAACATGGATGTATCTTGTAAGCGATCTGAATAGAGTCTTAAAATCATCGCCTAAACATTAGCTTATTCTTAATGAAATTACGCGCACAACTTGCTATTGTAAAAGGATATTTTTCCGTTATAGCGTGCCCCTTTGAAAGAGAATACTCCCGTCGTTGAGTTTAGCGACGTAAATAAGTGGTATGGCGATTACCACGCTCTAAAAGACATCAACTTCTCCGTGCATTCTGGCGAGATCGTCGTGGTGTGTGGCCCTTCAGGTTCCGGAAAATCAACGCTCATTCGTTGCATCAACCATCTTGAATCGATTCAAGAAGGCCAGCTTCATGTGTTCGACCAGCCTTCTCACGCAAAATCTCTCAAGCCCGGTAAAATCGGCATGGTGTTCCAACACTTTCACCTTTTTCCTCACTTGACTGTACTGGAAAACCTCACCTTAGCGCCGATTCGCACACTCAAATTATCAAAACAAGAAGCTGAAAAACGCGCAAAACATTACCTAAAGCGAGTCAATATTGAAGAGCAAGCGAGTAAGTATCCTATCCAGCTTTCTGGCGGTCAGCAGCAACGCGTCGCGATTGCCCGCTCCTTGTGTATGGAACCGGATTTACTCCTGTTTGACGAGCCAACTTCAGCGCTTGATCCGGAAATGATCAACGAAGTGTTGGATGTCATGGTTGAGCTGGCTCAAAGCGGAATGACGATGATTTGCGTCACGCATGAAATGGGATTTGCCAAAAAAGTAGCGAACCGCGTGGTATTTATGGATGAAGGCCAAATCTTGGAAATGAACTCTCCAGTCGCCTTATTTGAGACACCACAGCATCCACGCACCCAAGCATTTTTGAACCAAATTTTAAGTTACTGATGATAGTTCGCGTAATCAAACCTGTCCTTCAAGCTTTACTGCAAATGACGCTCCTCTTCATAGCGATTGTGTGGGTGTTGGACTCTGGTGCCGACGCTATGGGCTATCAATGGCAATGGGAGCGCGTACCTGATTACATCGCTTTTTATGAAGATGGCGAATGGTGGCCGGCAGAACTTATTGATGGGCTATTGGTCACGCTTAACATCTCTGCTATTAGTCTATTTTTTACCTTAGTGTTGGGGTTGGTCACCGCGTTACTAAGGCTTAGCGATTCGAAAGTCGGCAATGTTATTGGTACCACTTATGTCGAAGTAATACGTAACACGCCGTTGTTGGTGCAAATCTATTTACTCTACTTCGTGTTTGGCCCCGTGATTGGTTTGGACCGATTCAGCACCGCCGTTTTGGCATTATCCCTTTTCCAAGGTGCCTACACCGCGGAAATATTCCGTGCAGGTTTAAACAGTATTCCTAAAGGGCAATTCGAAGCAGCACAAACTCTCGGACTATCACCGTTTTACACCTACAAAGACGTGATTTTGCCTCAGGTTTTACAGCGCACATTACCGCCATTAACCAATGAAGTGGTTTCTTTGATCAAAAACTCTTCCATTGTAAGCGTGATGGCGATTTTTGATCTAACGACACAGGCACGCAACATCGTCTC
Source organism: Vibrio sp. 970 (assembly GCF_033339075.1). Taxonomy (NCBI): domain Bacteria; kingdom Pseudomonadati; phylum Pseudomonadota; class Gammaproteobacteria; order Vibrionales; family Vibrionaceae; genus Vibrio; species Vibrio sp. 970. The sequence goes on along the minus strand of NZ_JAWOTW010000003.1, from coordinate 85,065 downwards.
AGAGACGGCGATGCCGTTCGAAATTTGGTTTACCGTGGCAGCAATTTATCTTGCTCTCACTCTGTCACTTTCTGGCTTGTCTGCATGGCTAGAACACAAACTCGGAGCCAGTTGGCGCAAATTATAAGGAGATAACATGAAGTTATTCAAAGCGACCATTACTGCATTATTAGGGCTAGCCATAGCTATACCTACAATCGCGAAAGAAGATGTCGCCACACCCAATGTAGATCAAATCAAAGAACGAGGAACTTTGCGCGTTGGTATGTCAACATTTGTACCTTGGGCAATGCGTAACAAGCAAGGTGAGTTAATCGGTTTTGAAATCGATGTTGCCAAACGCTTAGCACAAGATTCAGGTTTGAAAGTGGAATTCGTACCGACTGCGTGGGATGGCATTATTCCCGCACTACTGGCGAAAAAGTTCGACGTGATCATTGGTGGCATGTCTGTTACGCCTGAACGTTCCAAAAGCGTCTTGTTTACTGCGCCCTACTCGCACTCAGGCGTTCAAGTAGCAGCAAACAAAGAACTCGCCTCTGGTTTTAGCGAATTTTCGGATTTTGACTCACGACGCGTAAAAATTGCGGCTCGTCGCGGCGCATTCACCGTTCAAGTAGCCAGAGAAACCTTCCCGAAAGCGAAGATCCTGCAATTTGATGACGACGCGCAAGCGTTCCAAGAGGTGCTGAATGGTAACGCCCACGCGGTCATTGCTTCTAGCCCAAAACCAGAACATGAGACAGTGAAACACAGCGACAAACTATTCCTTCCATTCTCTGAGCGACTATCACAAGGTAACGAAGCCTTTGCAGTTCGCTTGGGGGAAGAAGATAAAAAGGCCTTTTTCAATAAATGGATTGAAGCAAGAACCCAAGATGGATGGTTAAAACAACGTTATGAATACTGGTTCTCGACATTAGATTGGCAAGATCAAGTCGCGCAAGGCCAGTAATCTAAATGGCTCGTGGACGCCGCGAGCCTATACTCTCCAATCATCCATTTTACTTTTCCATAACTTATCGGAGTCAAATTTTTGGGCGAACACACTACCACTCGCACAGCACCCGCGAAATCCAGCACAGGCTACCTTTTACCGCAATTAAACACACTAGACTGGGTACTACTTGTTATGTGCGGTATCGGTGGTGTTTGGCTGTACCATCGGTCCGCTGTTGGTGTGCATTATTTGTGGCAGTGGAAAGAGGCGCTTGAATTACTTTTCACGCCTAGAGCAGATGGTGGTTTGCCCTACTTCTTCCAAGGTTTGATTTCGACGTTAAGGCTCAGTATTTGGGGCATCAGCTTCGCATTAGTGTTTGGCACTTTGTTAGGCTTAGCACGCTTCTCTCGTTCCGTTTGGTTGCGCACACCTGCCAATGCGTTTATCCAGTTAGTGAGAAACATCCCTCCGTTGGTGTTTGTTTTTATTTTCTACTTTTTCATTTCTAACCAATTGATCCCGTTGCTCGGTTTGGAAGATCTTCTACGAAACTACAACGGCGAACCAAATGCGCTACAGCGCTTTCTGTTTGGGCCTTCTAACCTTTGGGAAAACCTTGCCTCTGGCGTGTTATGCGTCGGCTTACTCTCTTCTGCCTACATTGCAGAAGTTGTGCGCGGTGGTTTACAAAGTATCGACCAAGGTCAGTGGGAAGCGGCTGACTCATTGGGCTTGTCTCGGTGGGTGAAATACCGATTTGTTATCGCGCCACAGGTGCTTAAATCAATAACACCTGCACTTGCCGGTCAAACCATCTCTTTGGTGAAAGACACCTCTATTGTTTCACTGATTTCGATACAAGAAATGACGTTTGTTGGGACAGAGATGGCAAATTCATCAGGGTATATATTTGAAATTTGGTTGATTGTCGGCCTCGCTTACTTCTTAATTTGTTTTGGTCTGTCACTTATTTTTCGCCATATTGAAGCAAAATCGGAAGCCATTTCAAATTAACTCAACCGCATATGTAATTAGGCACATTTGATTCTTCAAATCAGAATTGCACCCTGTTACATTGACAAGATGCTAAATTTTCGGCGTTTTTCATGGAGTTAAAGAATCAATCCGACTACGAGCGATACATAAAACAAGATAATCTTGGTGAATATTACGTAGCTCTCAATCAATTCACTTTTCACAGTGTTTATCAGCCAATTTTTGATAGACGCCAACGTATTATTGGTATGGAAGCCTTACTGCGTATTCGTGGCATTGATGGTTCCCTAATTCGTCCTGACGTGTTTCTGGCCAATAATGGTCTTGATCCCTACTTTCGCTTATGTGTAGAGTTTTTATCCAGAGCAATGCACATTCGAAATTTTGCACGCTATTTCGCAGGGACACCGATCAAACTGTTTCTTAACGTCATGCCTCAAACGCTACTCACGCTAACCAAAGACATGGGCTTTAAAGATAACGGCCTGCTTTACAAACGCCTTTCCGAACTTGGTATGAGCCCATCAGACGTAGTTTTTGAAGTAGTCGAAGAGTCATGCGGAGATACGGATTTATTAATCAAAGCCGTACAGTTAATGAAAGCGAATGGCTTTATCTTTGCTATCGATGATTTTGGCACCCAACATTCTGATATCGCACGTGTTCAGCAGCTCTGCCCTGACATCATCAAAATCGATCGTTCCTATTTGCTAGACTACTGCGCCGGAGAAACCTTTTCCATACATAGCGCCGTTGATCTAGCGGATCATATGGGAGCAAAAGTCATTATAGAAGGGGTTGAAGAAGACGTGCAACTACAAGCTATGTATCAACTTAATTTGGATTATTACCAAGGTTTTTACTTAGGAAAGCCTTGCGCCATTCATCACTGGACAGATAGCCTAAACATCGAGACGACAGTGCATTAACACTGCCCACTTACAGCACAGTGAAACCAAAAAAGCGCCGATATAATATGCTCGGCGCTTTTTAGTTTTACTCAGATGTCACTTATTTAGTTAAGCGTTCATTTCCCTAGAAAAAATCAATAGAATTACGTCCGCTCTTCGGATCACGAGTGGCTTGCGGTTTGTCTTCTTTTTTGCCTTTCTTAGCAGACTGAGACAACGCTTCTTTCTGCGCTTTACGCTCTTTATGTGCCGCTTTACGGCCTGTTGATTTAGGCCCAGAGGCTTTGGGTGACTTACTTTGACGAGACTTATCTTTACGAGAAGACTGTGCTTCTTTTTTCGCTTTCTTTTCTGCTTTTTGCTCTGCCGTTTCAGGTTCGGTTACTGGCGCATCGCAAACCACAACATAATATTCCTGGTTAAACTCAAAAAAGTCACCATCATACATCTTGCGGCGCTTACGTGTTTCTAGTTCACCATTCACCGCGACATAGCCTTCCTCGATGATATGTTTTGCTTCGCCGCCACCGCTGACCAAGTTTGCGATTTTAAAAAGCTTGTATAGTTCGATTGGATGCGCATCAACATCGATGCCAATCGCTTCGATCTCAATCTCTTCGCCTTCTAAATACTCTTCGTGGTCGTAATCTTGGGTCATGTTACTTACTCTTACTATTTGATGCCCTGAAGTTTAAACGCAATGCTTAAAAATAGAAACCTCTGCCGATGTTCAATCACCGATTCGCCTTGGCATTTGAGCACCTCTTAACCCATTTAACTTGTCGCTTGTTAGCTTGTATACCGATGCGTAGCTCAAACGAAGCTGCAATTACGCAGCCTGAAGGTATATACTCTCTAAGTTATTGTTGAAAAGAGCGAATACTTTGTCTCAACCAAGTAGAATTACCTTTGTCACTGCGAACTTGTTTAATTTTGTCGCACCGCCTAACGCCTACTATGATTTCGAGAACATATACTCGTTAGAGCAATGGCGAGACAAACTTTCGTGGACGCAACGTCAAGTTGAAAAACTGGAAGGCGACGTGATTGGCTTACAAGAAGTATTCAGTATCGAGAAGACCCAGGCATTCTTTTCAACCATCGGCTACCCCTACTTTGCGACCGTTGACACCCCACATGTTGAGGATGAGTACATTTACTCAAGCCCTGTTGTGGCAATCGCATCTCGGTTTCCAATAGAAAAAGTACAAGCGGTAGAGTTTGACTTAGCAACGCTTGAGCCTTTTGGAGTAAGTGTTGCTCCAGAGTTCAGTCGCAAACCTATCTATGCCCAAGTAATACATCCTGTACTTGGTCATATCGCCGTTTACGTAACGCACCTGAAATCTCAACGCCCGGCCGACTCAGAACAACCAGAAACGTCCAGCACGATTATTGGGCGCTGGTTATCCACCCAGCAAAGAGGCTGGGAAGCATCGATGTTAAGAGACGCGATGCAAAAGAGGTATCGAAAAGAACCAATGCCGACAGTGTTAATGGGCGATATGAATCAACCTATCACTCCTATCAGCGTTAATAGCGCATTGGTATCCAACACTGGTGACAGTGTCACTGAATTACAACTCAAAGATGGTTGGATATTGCAAAGTGACGCTCAGAAGGATGAACGCCCCGTCACGCACTATCATTTTTCCACTGGGAACGTACTCGACTATATCTTGCTCTCACAAGAGTTTGACACCTTATCAGATATATCGGTTGCCGAGGTTGTTGACTATCAGGTGTCTAACCAACATCTGATCAACCCGATTTATGACAGAGATAAAAACGCCAGCGACCACGCATTTGTGGCGCTGACGGCTGAAGTAAAGCTTTGAGTAACCTATTTAGTTACTCAGTGGCGTTTCACAATTTTACGTGGGATAAGTTCTACGCCAGGCTTGTAACGCTTAGCGGAAGCGTTGAGTGCTAACTCCATTGCGCTGTCCGCGATCAACTCAAATTGTTGAGGTAAAGAGTTGATTTTCACTGGCAAGAAGTCCAGCAGTCGATTATCACCAAACGTCGCTAGGCGAACTTTGCTCATGAGTTCTGGCTTTTCGAGCATCACATCCAACACGCCTTCTAACAGTGTGTATGACGTTGTGACAATGGCATCTGGCAATGCGTTCTCTATTAACCATCTCTCTAAGACTTTCTTGCCTTCTTCCCGGGAGAAGTGTTGTCCATAACCCACTGTTGCCGTTTTACCACCTTGTTGAGAAGCAGATAGAAAACCGAGCTCACGCTCTTTTGAGACTTGAAGATCTTGCAATGCACCGATTAAGCCAATGGACTTAATATCCTCTGACAGTACTGACTGAGTGAGTTCAAGTGCGGCATCAAAATCTTCGCTGATGACACAACAAAAGTGCTCATCATCCATTGGACGGTCTAGCGCGATAACTGGCGTACCAGAATTTTGCAACTTAAGATAATACTCGTTTGCAGTGGGCATACCACTTGCCACAAACAACGCATCAATACGACGACTGACTAATGCTTCCGCCACCTTTTGCTCTGTATCAGGATCATCATCAGAGCAACCAATCAAAATTTGGTACCCCGCTTTCCGAGAGTTTTGCTCTATCAGCTTTGCAAGACGCGCATAACTGGTGTTCTCTAAGTCTGGGATGATAAGCCCAAATGAGCGTGAATTACCTGCCCGCAAGGAAGACGCCGCATGATCTGGCTTATAATTGTACTCTTCTACAACGGCCATCACCTTTTTCTGAGTCTTCTCGCTGATGCGGTATTTCTGCGCTTTTCCGTTAATCACATAGCTTGCAGTTGTCTTAGAAACACCCGCTAATTTGGCTATTTCATCCAGTGTCATATTCTAAACCTTATTCTGTGCGCGCGATCATATTAATACATCAACGATCTTTCGATAAGTTGAATTATAAGCTGAACCGATTCAGTATAAAAGCTGAAAGGATTCAGCAAAACTTAAAAATTGACGTAAATCACCCGAACACGCAACAAACCAATTTGTGAGCTAGGCTATAGGACAGCGGCAAAGGCTCGTTTGTTAACGTCAGTTTTTAAAACAGTTTTTCTGAGTCTTTTAAAAAATTTACCAACAAGCTGAATCGATTTAGCTTGAAAGATAAAAGGTTTGAGGAGTGATAAGCGCTCAGAAGAAGCGGCGTTCAACTTCTCACACAGAATACATTTTTAAATTGATACCTTAAGGCTGGAGAAGCACCATGCTTAAGCTAAATAAGAACGACATTACCCTCTCGCAATCAGCGACAGATAAGTTTGAAGCAATAAAGAGTATTGCTCATAGCCTGACTGATAAAGGCCTAGTTGAACGCGGTTACGTTGAAGGCATGCTAAACCGTGAAAACCAAAACTCTACGTTTTTGGGGAACGGTATCGCCATCCCGCACGGTACAACCGACACTCGTGCAATGGTGAAAACAACGGGTGTTGCTGTGCATCACTTCCCACAAGGTGTCGACTGGGGTGATGGCAATACTGTGTTCGTCGCTATCGGTATCGCAGCTAAATCTGATGAACACCTTGGCATTCTTAAACAGCTCACCAAAGTGCTAGGCGCAGATGGCGTAGAAGAGCGTCTGCGTAATGCAAAAAATGAAGACGAAATCATCGCCCTACTGCACGGTGATGTTCAGCTTGAAGCAGACTTTGACGCTTCTTTAATTCAACTGATGTTCCCTGCGAGCGACATGCTACAGATGAGTGCTGTTGCAGGTGGTCTGTTGAAAAATACGGGATGTGCTGATAACGAATTCGTTGCCGATCTCGTTACCAAACAACCAACTCACTTAGGTAATGGCCTGTGGTTAATTGGCAGTGACAAACATGTCACTCGCACAGGTGTGTCATTTGTCTCGACGGCAAACGACTGCGAATATGAAGGTCAAAAAGTGCGTGCACTTGTCGCGTTCGCAGCATGTAACAATGCTCACCAACCTATCCTAAAAACGCTTTCTAATATTGTGTTTAACAATGAACACGGCAAGCTTTTAGATGCATCAGTAGAACAGATTCTTGCTTTGTTCAAAGGTGAAGAAGTCACAGCCGCATCTTCAGAAGAAGGCAATACCGCTGTATTTAAAATCAAAAACTCTCACGGCCTACATGCTCGTCCGGGGGCAATGTTAGTCGCAGAAGCGAAAAAGTTTGAATCCACTATACGTGTTGCCAACCTAGACGGAGATGGAAAAGCAGTAAACGCGAAGAGCCTAATGAAAGTCATCGCGCTGGGCGTTAAGCACGGTCACCAACTTCAATTTACAGCAGAAGGCCCTGATGCCCCGCAAGCCTTGGAGTCTATCGGAAATGCAATCGCTTCTGGCCTTGGTGAAGGTTAAGGATCCGATATGACAAACAAAACAAATAAGGTTGTCACTATTACGCTCAACCCAGCATTGGATTTAACAGGTTCAGTAAATGAACTAAACGTTGGTTCCGTGAGCTTAGTACAGCAAAGCAATCTCCACGCTGCTGGTAAAGGTGTCAACGTAGCAAAAGTATTGAGCGATTTAGGCGCAGACGTCACGGTTACCGGCTTTCTCGGTAAAGATAACCCAGAGCTATTTCATCAGCTTTTCAATGACATCAACGTTAAGAATGAATTTGTGGAAGTAAAGGGTGCCACTCGTATCAACGTTAAGCTGGTTGAGGCCAATGGCAACGTCAGTGATATCAACTTCCCTGGCGTTCAAGTAGCGGCCGACGAAATTACTCGCTTTGAGGAGACACTATTTCGTCTAGCGGAGACGCATGATTACTTTGTACTTGCAGGTAGCTTACCTGGAGGCGTAACCGCCGAACAATGCGCTGCATGGATAGAAGCACTGCATCAACAAGGCAAAAAGGTGTTGTTCGACAGTAGCAAAGCCGCATTGAAGTCAGGTATTGAGGCTCACCCATGGTTAATTAAACCTAACGATGAAGAACTTGGTGATTTTGTTGGCGAACATCTAGAAACGCCTGAACAATGCCAAGCTGCTGCGCAAACACTGAGCGACAAGGGCATAGAAAACATCGTGGTTTCTATGGGACCTGACGGTGTTATGTGGCTCAACCAAGGCGAATGGCTTAGTGCAAAGCCGCCTCGAATGAATGTAGTGAGCACCGTTGGCGCAGGCGATACGCTGGTCGCTGGCTTGTGTTGGGGCCACATGCAACTGATGCCTAAAAACGATTTATTGCGCTTCGCTACGGCACTTTCTGCTTTGGCAGTTAGTCAAGTTGGCGTAGGGCTAACCAGTCAGGAAGAACTGGAAAATATCAAGCGACAAACTGAAGTTAGCGCGCTTTACCCTATTACAAACTTAGAACAAAACTAAGGAACAGAAGGTTATCGTATGAATATTGCCATTATTACTGCCTGTCCGAGCGGTGTAGCAAATAGCATCCTTGCGGCAGGATTACTAGAACAAGCCGCCGCAAAATTAAACTGGAATGCCAAAATAGAATGTCAATCAAGTGTGGTTGAACCAACACTATTGACGGAAGCTGACGTTGAACAAGCAGAAGTCATTGTCATTGCGGCAAATACTAGCGTCGACACTTCTCGTTTTGTAGGAAAAAAGGTTTACCAAGCGGAAATTAGCGAAGTAGCAAAAGACGCAACTGCGTTTCTCCAGCAAGCGGTTGAAAACGCCACTTTACTTGAAAAAGCAACCACACTTGCAGCCCCTATCACTACAGATACAACATCAGCATCAAAGAAGATTGTTGCAATCACGGCATGCCCTACTGGCGTTGCGCATACCTTTATGGCGGCAGAAGCTTTAGAAGAAGAAGGCAAGCGTCGTGGCCATCAAATCAAGGTGGAAACTCGTGGTTCAGTTGGCGCTAAAAACCAACTGACTGAGCAAGAAATTGCAGACGCCGATCTGGTGATCATTGCTGCGGATATTGAAGTGCCACTTGATCGCTTTAACGGCAAAAAGATGTACCGCACGAAAACAGGTCCAGCTCTGAAGAAAACAGCCGAAGAGATGGACAAAGCATTCGAGCAAGCCACGGTGTATCAACATTCTGGTTCAGCTAACTCTTCATCTTCCACCGAAGAGAAAAAAGGCGCTTACAAACACCTAATGACGGGTGTTTCGCACATGCTTCCTGTCGTCGTTGCAGGTGGTTTGATCATCGCTCTATCTTTCGTGTTCGGTATTGAAGCATTTAAAGAAGAAGGCACACTAGCAGCAGCCTTGATGAACATTGGTGGTGGCTCTGCATTCGCATTGATGATTCCTGTACTTGCTGGTTACATCGCGTTCTCAATTGCTGACCGTCCGGGTCTGGCTCCTGGTCTTGTTGGCGGTATGCTAGCAAGTTCAACGGGTGCTGGTTTCCTAGGTGGTATCGCAGCTGGCTTCATTGCCGGTTATGCAGCGAAGCTCCTTGCGGACAAAGTAAAACTCCCACAATCGATGGAAGCGCTTAAACCAATTCTGATCATTCCATTTGTAGCAACATTGTTCACTGGCCTTGTCATGATCTACATCGTAGGCGGCCCAGTTTCAGGCATCATGAACGGCCTGACTGACTTCCTAAACAACATGGGTTCTGACAGTGCAGTACTACTGGGTATTATCCTTGGCGCAATGATGTGCTTCGACCTAGGAGGCCCGGTAAACAAAGCCGCTTACGCATTTGGTGTTGGCCTTCTGGCTTCACAAACTTACGCACCAATGGCGGCAATCATGGCCGCAGGTATGGTTCCTGCGCTAGGTATGGGTTTAGCGACCTTCATTGCGAAGAACAAATTTGAACAAAATGAACGTGAGGCTGGTAAAGCATCATTTGTCTTGGGCCTGTGTTTCATCTCTGAAGGCGCAATTCCATTTGCTGCGAAAGATCCAATGCGCGTGATTCCATCTTGTATGGCAGGTGGCGCGCTTACTGGTGCCCTATCGATGCTATTCGGTGCGAAATTAATGGCACCACACGGCGGTCTATTCGTGCTGCTAATTCCTAACGCAATTTCACCAGTATTAATGTATTTAGTGGCTATTGCAGCGGGTACAGCGGTAACTGGCTTTACTTACGCATTCTTAAAAAGCAAAGCAGAAGCGAAGCAAGAAGTCGCAGCTTAATTAGAGCGACTCCGGTTAACAATGCCACCCTCGAATTTGGCATTTAGCACCTCCCTTTAATTCCGGTTAAGGGAGGTGTTTTTTATTCCGCAGCCGGAACGGCTACAATGTCTACTTCCCCACTGCTCATATCCACCGTTGCTTGATAAGCGCTATGCGGATCACCGTAGTGCTTGAAGGTAAAGTGGTAAACGTTAGCTGGCGTCCACAAGGTTTTTGACTCTGCGGGCAGAATGTCATAGCCGTCTTGCTGATAAAGCTCTGTCGCCATTACATTTGCGATTGCCGCCTGCTGGTTAGCGTCTCGATCCACCTTTGGCTCTAGTGACGGGTTACTTGGATAAGACTCACCGTTGTAACTCATGAGTCGATATGAGCCATTACTCCAAACGATAAAGTCCTGCCAACCATTACTGTAACTGTCGGCTAGTACAATAGGCGTGCGAGTTACCGACATTCGATTAATAACGTTTCCCTCATTATCAAACATATATGCAGAGCAGCCACCACTACCACAGAAATAGCGATCTTGAAGCAACACTATGTGTTCTGCCTTGCCGTCGCTGTTTAGGTCGGCGCTACCCGATAGATAACGTAGATTGTCTTGCTCGAGCGACAGCCCTTCAGGGGCTAAAACCTTACTATCAATCCAACTGGAAATGACTTCAGCACTAACACTGTTGACTTTAGGGGCAGGTTGTTTGGTTTCTGTCGGCATGCTATCCGTCGCGGTGCAGCCAACCAAGGTGAAAGAACCAACGAAGAAGAGTCCGTTTAATATGCGCTTATTCATGTAATCTCAATCTTTGATGTGTCGTTACATCAGTATACGCATGATTTGCATTGTAATCGTAAGAAAATCATTAGAATCAAGCAAATGAATGGTTTGGTATATATTAGTAAGATCAAAAAAGCCCCGAAGAAAACCTTCAGGGCTAGGCAGGAAGCTGGCAAATAGCCAGGAGTCCCTATGCAGTGGTCGGTTTTACCCTAAACAGAATTGCAAACATCACTGGCACCACTATCAGTGTCAGTACAGTAGCAAAACCAAGACCTGCCATAATCGTTATTGCCATCGAGCCAAAGAAGGCATCGAAGACCAGTGGAATCATCCCCAAGATAGTCGTTAGCGCAGCCATACTTACCGGACGAACGCGGCTTATCGCACTATCGACAATCGCGAGGTAAGGATCTTTACCTGACTCCAACTCAAGGTTAATTTGGTCAAGCAACACAATACCGTTTTTCAAAATCATGCCACTTAGGCTTAACAAACCAAGGAATGCTGTAAAACTGAACGGCATGTTCGTGGTAAGCAAACCAAAAGCAACGCCAATGATCGCTAACGGAACGGTGAACCAAATGACCAACGGCTTTTTGATTGAGTTAAACAGTAAAATAGTAATGATGAACATCAACAAGTAACCCATCGGCAATGAACCGAATAGGCCTTCTTGTGCATCTTTGGATGATTCGTACTCACCACCCCATGTGATTTCGTACCCTTCTGGAACATGTAATGCCATCACTTTAGGCTGTACACGAGCAAATAAGCTTGCTGCCGTGTCGTCACTCAACACATCATGGTCCGCGAGAACGGTTAACGTACGCTTACGGTCACGACGCTGAATTAGCGGCTCACTCCAATCCAGTTGAACGCCATCAATCACTTGATCAACCGGAATATACGTTTGCAACGAAGGACTCCAAATGGTCACGTTTTGTAGTGATTCAAAATCTACGCGTTCTTCCTCAGGAAGGCGTGTCATAATTGGCAACGTATGTGTACCATCACGCAAGTAACCTAAGGTGCTACCACCAAACGCCATTTGCAGTGTGCTTGAAAGATCTTCTTTCGAAATACCTAAGCGACGAGCTTTAGACTCATTGAAAACGGGTACAAGTTCCTTGGTGCGCTCTCGCCAATCGTGACGAATGTTTCGGGCACCAGGATCGGTATGAAGGATGTCTTCAACTTGCACCGCCAAGTCACGTAAAACTTGTGGATCAGGGCCAGTAATACGCGCTTCGATCTTAGACGCTGGTGATGGACCAAATTCCATCAATTTAAACTGGAACGTAGGCGCATCAAATGTTTTCGCCAGATTCTCATCTAACTTATGCAGTAAACCAAACATTTTCTCACGATCAGTCGCGCGAACTTGGAACTGAGCGTACGCTTCGTAACTTTTTTCTGGTTGATAGGTTAAAGCAAAACGCTGTAGGCCCTGCCCAATCGAAGCAGAAACAAAGTCAATATCATCTTGCTGACGAATGTAGCTTTCGACCTCTTCAGCTTTTTTGATCGTTTCACGGATGTCAGTACCCTCTGGCATCCACATATCCACGTAGAACATCGGCGTATTCGATGGTGGGAAGAACTGCTGTTTTACATTACCAAATGCCACGACAGCACCCACTAATAGCGCCACCATGCCAGCAACGGTAAGCCAGCGGAATCGCAATGCAAATTTCAGCGATGCCCCAAATACGACAAACAACCAGCCTTTATAAGGATCATCTTCGCTAGTACCTTGCTCTTTGTTTTCCTCTTTCAACAAAAGATCGGCAAGGAAAGGCGTCAGTGTAATAGCGGTAATCCAGCTTAAAAATAGTGAGAAACACAGCACCCAGAATAGAGAGCCCATGAACTCACCTGTCGCATCTTGCGACAAGCCGATAGGTGCAAAAGCCGTAATTGCAATAACAGTCGCGCCCAGCAAAGGCCATTGTGTTTGCTTTACAATATCGACAGCCGCTTGAACTTTGGTACGCCCTTTCTTTAGGCCAACCAATATGCCTTCCACGACAACAATCGCGTTATCAACCAGCATACCTAAGGCAATAATTAACGCGCCAAGAGAAATACGATGCAGTTCGATGTTGTTGTAATTCATCAAAATGAAGGTACCAAATACCGTCAATAACAACACAACTCCAATGATGACACCACTGCGTAAACCCATAGTAAACAGCAACACAATGATTACGATCGCCACTGCCTCCGCTAGACTAATTACAAACGCTTTAACAGATTCATCCACCTCATTGGCTTGGTTGTAAAAGTAGTTCATATCGATGCCAGCAGGCTTGATAGACTCAAGGCTCGCGAGCTCCGCATCCAAACGTTCACCAACCTCAACCACGTTCACACCCGATGCAAACGAGATACCGATATTAATCGCTTTTTGACCGTTAAAGAGTACGACGTTGCCTGGCTTCTCTTGAATACCGCGAGAAATCGTTGCTACGTCTTTTAGACGAATTAGATTTCCTGTGTCACGGCCATGAATGATCAGATTTTCTAGTGCTTCTACAGTGTTTAAGGTGCCGCTTGGGCGAATAACAAGGCTTTCGCCATTGACCATCACTTCCCCTGCTGAAACCACATTGTTTTGCTGGTTCAACAAGCTCGAAACCACATTCATGTCTAAGTTCAGTGCAGCAAGGCGATCAAGTGAGATCTCAACGAATAGCATTTCTTGCTGATCGCCCGTGATGTCTACCTTACCAACACCATCAACAAGCTCGATTTCACGGGTCAGGTAATCCGCATAACGTTTCAGCTCTACATAGTCGTAATCGTCACCAGTGAGCATTAACATCACGCCATAAACGTCACCGAAATCATCAATGATCTGTAAAGACTGAACACCTTGAGGCAATGATGGTCGTAAATCATTAATTTTACGGCGCATTTCATCCCAAATTTGCGGCAGTTCATCAGGACCATAGTCCATTTCCATGCTCACCGTTATTTGAGACATACCATTAGAAGACGTAGAGGTAATTTTGTCGATATAAGGGAGTTTTCGAATCTCTTTTTCTAGAGGATACGTCAGCTCTTCTTCAACTTCTTTTGACGTCGCGCCAGGGTATGTTGAGATGATCATGGCATCTTTGATCGTAAATGCCGGGTCTTCTAATCGTCCCAGCTCCAAAAATGACGTTAAACCACCAACAGCAAGGATAATAATGAACAACCAGCTGATGACTTTGTTTTTTATTGAATACTCAGCAATGTTCATTATTGGTTATTCTCCACAACATCCACATGTTTACCTTCGCGTAATTTACGCAGATTTGAATTAATCAGAATATCGCCCTGGCTAACACCTGACGACACAATGGCTCCATTGCCATTCACTTGAGAAATCATGACAGGCACCCGTGTGACAATGTCACCTTCTTTTTTCCACACAAAGAACTCATTCCCTTCACTGCCTGCTTGAAGCGCCGTGACAGGCACACTGTAACCATCGATAGAGGTAATGCCCGCCTTCACCATATCGACCAAAACGCTTACGCTGGTTCCCGGCAATATCTCTGTTTTTGGCTGTGGCATCGTCAAGTACATTTCGTAGGTTTGAGTTTCAGCGTTGGGTTCACTTGTGTGCTCTAAATAGTCCAAAGCAAATCTGCCATCGATGCCGGAGAAGGTTGCTTTAGGCTTGTAGCTCATGCTGTCTGAGTTTGGGTCTACCATCGCTAAAACATTGTCGGAAAGCTCAATACGCACGTAAACCAAATCGTTTTGGTATAGGTTTAACACGGGTTCACCAATTGCCACACGCTCAAAACGTTCTTTGAAAACATCAGATACTTTACCGGCGAACGGGGCGAATAAACGGGTGTAATTCAATTGATTGGTCGCGTTATAGAAAGTAGCCTCAGCTAGCTCTTTATTGGCGGTTAGCTCATCAAGTTCCGCTTTTGAAATCATTTGACGTGCATGCAAGTCTTCACCGCGTTTAAGCTGACGAATTGCAAGTGTGTATTGTGCTTCTGCGTCATTCACGGCTTGCTTCTCTTTACTATCATCTAGCTTTGCGATCATTTGCCCCTGCTTCACAACGTCACCCGCTTTAACCAATACGTGCTGAACTTCCCCAGCGCGGCGAAATGCCATTGGCGTTTGCTCTGCAGGCACTACTATGCCTTTGAACGCGCGATGTTGACTTTGTACTGGTGCATCCACCGAGATAGTCGACACAAAAAGTGGCTGCTCGACGATAGCTTGGTTTTCATTTTTGCACCCTGTTAAAACTGCAAGTGCAATCGCAGAGATCGTAAGTAGAGAACGTTTCATTAAATGCCTCCCTCACGAACCCAAGCTTTCACCACTTGTCCTTCAACCAGTCTCTCAACACCAGCAATAACAACGTAATCATTGTTATCAAGCCCGGCTTTCACACCACCTGCTGCGTCAAGTGACACAGTGACTTTATTGACCTGCTGCGTGCTTCTGTCCATTACCCAAACTTCACCTTGCGTCCCATTTTTGTTGACCCAAGCAGACTGAGGTAACGTCATCGCGTCCGATACATGTTGTTTAGCAATGTGTACCTGCCCTGTCATACCTGTCAGCAAATTGCGATCTTCTGGTCGAGTGATGGTCACGATCGCCTCATAACTATTGGTATCGATGTTTGGCTGTGTCGAAATTTCTTTAAATTGCCCAGGAATACGTTTTCCTGGCTCGCTATCCATCGTCACCCACATATCGGAGTTTTGCAGTGACTCAAGTGATACAGATTCCGCATAACTTACTGGCAAGGTGAACGACACATCCAACGTCGTGTTATCAATGAGATTCAAGATCTCCTGCTTCTCTGCTACTACCTGAAATGGGTTGACATAGGTATATGACACTATGCCATCAAACGGTGCGTGAATTTTGGTATAGCTCAAATCGGTTTTAGCTTGTTCGTAGTTCGCCAATGCCGCTTTATATTGAGTTTCTTTCTGATCGTACTCATCAGTACTAATGAGTTTTTTTCCGTAAAGGTTTTTCGCGCGGTCCCATTGTGTTTTCGCTAACGCGTACTGCGCTTGAGCGGCATCTAACGCAAGCTGAAGATCTTTAGGGTCTAACGTTGCGAGCACTTCACCTTTTTGGACCTTTTGACCCATGCGTACACGTAATTCATCTACCTCTCCACCAACCTGAAAAGAAAGCTGCGCGCGATGTGTTGCATCAATACGCGCTAAAAAGGCGTGCGAGTCTTCAAGTTCTAGGTCTTTCACCGCCAGTAATTTTACAGGTTTGATTAAAGGTTCAGACGGCTCAGAAATGGCTTTATTACACCCAGTTAGCATCCCAGAAAGACTTAATGTCACCACTGCGCCAACTAAAGTGCGCTTTAAATATTGTTTTCGCACCCGCTTTCTCCGTAGGTTTTATATATTACACAGCCGTGCAGTATAAGCAGAATTTGAAATTGATCAACATATTTTCCAGGTGGATAGCAAATTAATTAGTCAAAGCGTTCGGTTTCTGGTAAAAGTAAGCGCGTGATTAATATTCGGGAAAATTCGAACTATGAATGAAAGAAAGCAGGGGCGTAGAAGTGCTGAAGCAGCAGAACAAACTAAGTGTCTGATCCTTAAAGTGGCAGCAGATATGTTTTGTGAACTTGGTTACGAGCGTGTCTCGCTGCGCAATATCAGTGAAAAGGCTGGTGTTTCACATAGTTTGATCCGTCACCACTTCGGCAGCAAAGAGAAAATCTGGCAAGCGGTTAGCGATGCAATGGACGAGTTCATGCAGTGCTATATGGCTGAACTCATCAATGAAATGCCGGAGAACACACCTTCGAATAGAAAAATTTATCTGTTTATGGTTCGCATGCTAGCATTTGCTCTCGTCAATCCTCACCCAGTACAGATGATCGCCGATGCCATTCGACAAGGCGATGACGGTGCTCTGCTGCAGTATTTCTTAAAGTCAAAAGATGAGTTCGCTGCAATATTTACCGGAATTTTCGAGCAGTACAACAGCGAAAACCCTAATGCACAATTTGATCAGTGGGAATCAAAGTGGCAAATGTTGATCTTCGCACATGGTGCTGTCAGTCTCGCACCAATGATGCAAGAAACATGGCCGGATATTGCAGATAATCGCGAAAAACTGCTGATCAAGCATTGGGAATTGTTTAATACCATTATGGCCTCTCAATTTGGGATCCCAAAAGAAGAGATGATTCATCCGGAAAAGCTTGAAGATATCGTTATTGATATGTGCTGTACTATTGATGAAGCAGTAAACTAAAAGCAAACAAGCGAAAAGAAGACATAAAAATGCCGAGCTACAAAGCTCGGCATTTTTGTTTCAATTCGTTTTAACCACGGTAGTAGCGTTGTGGTACGAACGGCATTTTTTCAACTGTCATTGGTAGCATTTTGCCACGCACTTCAGCGAACACTTCAGTACCAATCGCCGCCAAATCCGCACGAACATACCCCATTGAGACTGGCTTACCTGCATTCGGGCCCGCCGTACCGCTGGTTACAACGCCAATTTTAACGCCGTCAGCATCAAACAGTTCAACACCTTCACGCACTGGCGCTTTGGTTTGACCTACTAGACCCACACGCTTACGCGCCACATCTTTAGTCTCAATCTGCTTAAGAATAATGTCTGCGCCAGGGAAACCACCTTCACGTTCACCACCAATACGACGAATTTTTTGGATACCCCATAGCAAGCTCGCTTCAACAGGTGTTGTTGTTGTGTCTAGGTCATGACCGTATAGACAAAGGCCACACTCAAGACGAAGTGAATCACGAGCACCAAGGCCAATCCATTCAACTTCATCTTCCGCAGTCAGTTTACGTGCTAGCTCTTCCGCTTTGTCAGCAGGAACCGAGATTTCGTAACCGTCTTCGCCTGTATAACCACTACGAGAAACAATGCACTCGGCGCCTAAAATATCGACTTTACGAATATCCATGAACAGCATTTCAGAAACTTCTGGTGCAAAACGCGCCAATACAGCCGCCGCTTTAGGGCCTTGGATTGCAAGTAGAGCTCGGTCTTCGATAATTTCTAGCTCAACACCAGATGGTAAATGCGCTTGTAGGTGTGCGATATCTTGCGCTTTACATGCTGCGTTCACAACCACAAACAGATGATCGCCTAGGTTAGCCACCATCAAGTCGTCCATGATGCCGCCCCCTTCATTAGTGAAAAAAGCGTAACGCTGTTTACCAGACTCAAGATCCACAATATCCACTGGAACTAATGTTTCTAGGAACGCAGCTGCACCGTCACCAATTAGGCGAAGCTGTCCCATGTGAGAAACGTCAAACAGACCTGCCGCATCACGAGTATGTAAGTGTTCCTTCTTTACGCCTAGAGGATACTGAACAGGCATATCGTAACCCGCGAACGGGACCATTTTGGCACCAACTTCAACGTGAAGTGCGTGTAGTGGTGTTTTCAGTAGTTCTTGAGTCATTTTCGTCTCCATTTAGATAGACCCGAGAATGCTATCGGCATTCGATGTGTTTCCAATAATAAACATGGCTCATTCTATTTTGCACGAACAAGACGTAGATCGACTTGCAAAAGTGTGACTCTTAACATTTTAATCACAACAAATCGTACAAAAAAAGCGCTTTAATGAGCAAGTTCTCATCAAAAAAGCGCCTTTTCATCATAACGACCACCAACAGCAATCGTTTGCTTTCACTATAGGAAATTTACAAGTATTTATCACTATTTGGCTGTCACCCACAAAATGAGCGCATCTTCCTCGCTAACACTGGTCAACATATGTCCCATATTTGCATCGTAATAAACGCTGTCTCCCTCGCTTAAAACAACAGGTTCGTAAAACTCAGAATAGAACATGACCTCACCAGATAAGATAAGCAGAAATTCTTCGCCATCATGACGAACCCAGTCTTTATATTCATCAAAACTACGAGCTCGAATTTGGCTCTTAAACGGCATCATTTTCTTATTGGAAAGTTGTGTCGCGAGCAGTTCATGTTCATAAGTTTGTGTTGGGTGTGGTTTACCTTCATTCTTCTTGGTAACATCCCTACGCCCTGTCGCTACCTTTTTTCTAGGTGGCTCAAAGAGTTGTGGCATGTCAATTTGTAAGCCAAGTGCCAATTTTTGCATCGCTTGAAACGTCGGGGAGATCTGCTCATTTTCTATTTTGCTCAGTGTAGATCGAGCAAGCCCGGTTCGCTGACTGGCCTCTTCTAATGTGATACCGAGTTTCGAGCGGATATCCTTAATACGCTGGCCCAGTTTTAACGGCTCGATATTTTGGTCATGTTGCTCTTTTGCCAACGTCATCGATGGGTATTCATCGTAAATACTTTCTGCCATAAATCCCTCTATAGATATCCATATTTTTTGTCTTACTCGCATTGTGCATGAAGCACATAGTGGATAGAAGTCCACCAAGTGAATTAAAGCGTGCTCTTGTTAACAAATTTTGAAATCTTGTTTCCTATAGGAAATTTTTGGTTGATTGTTCCCGTCACAGGCGCTATGTTACCAACTTGTTAGATGTAGAGATGCATATTTCCGTAAGAGATTGGTAAAGGAAACACGCAATCCAACGGAGTTTTTGCCCAAATTTAGGGCCGGATGTTCACTCTGTTCTGCTACGCAGTTCAGCTGTTTTTGAGGACAAATGAACCACAACCGCAAATCATAACTCATCTATTGCGGGTTCATTTTCAGATTTGGAAGGTCAACTACCATGAATAAGAGTTACCCTAACCACAGCTTGGAAAACTTTTTCTCTACCAACCTCTCTGCGACAGATGATGCTGTCTTTGCTGGAATTCAAGCGGAATCCGCTCGCCAAAACGAACAAATCGAACTTATCGCTTCAGAGAACATTGTTTCTAAAGCGGTAATGCAAGCTCAAGGCACATGCCTAACAAACAAATACGCTGAAGGTTACCCAGGTCGCCGTTACTATGGTGGTTGTGAGCACGTAGATACAGTGGAAGCCATTGCTATCGAACGCGCAAAAAAACTTTTTAATTGTGAATACGCAAACGTTCAACCACACTCAGGCGCGCAAGCAAACGGCGCAGTAAAACTGGCACTGCTTCAACCTGGTGACACCATTCTTGGTATGTCTTTAGACGCAGGTGGTCACCTGACGCACGGCGCACGCCCTGCACTTTCTGGTAAATGGTTTAATGCAGTTCAATACGGTGTTGATCGCGAAACACTAGAAATTAACTACGAAGATGTTCGTGAGCTTGCACTTGAGCACCAACCTAAAATGATCATCGCAGGTGGTAGCGCTATTCCACGTACTATCGACTTTGCAAAATTCCGTGAAATCGCAGACGAAGTAAATGCAATTCTTATGGTCGACATGGCGCACATCGCTGGTCTTATCGCAACAGGCGCACACCCTAGCCCACTGCCACACGCACACGTTGTTACGACTACAACACACAAAACATTGCGTGGCCCTCGCGGCGGTATGATTCTTACTAACCACGAAGACATCATTAAGAAAATCAACTCAGCCGTATTCCCTGGCCTACAAGGTGGCCCACTGATGCACGTTATCGCAGCCAAAGCGGTCGCATTTGGTGAAGCGCTTGGCCCTGAATTTAAAACTTATATTGATTCGGTGATCAATAACGCAAAAGTCCTAGCGGAAGTATTGCAAACTCGCGGTTGCGACATCGTAACTGGTGGCACAGACACGCACCTAATGCTGGTTGACCTTCGTCCGAAAGGGTTGAAAGGCAATAAAGCAGAAGAAGCTCTAGAGCGTGCTGGGATCACATGTAACAAAAATGGCATCCCATTCGATACAGAGAAGCCTATGATTACATCGGGCATCCGTTTAGGAACGCCTGCGGGTACAAGCCGCGGCTTTGGCGCTGAAGAATTCAAACTCATCGGTAATTGGATTGGTGACGTACTGGACGGTTTAGTGAACAACCCTGAAGGTGACGCAGAAGTTGAAAAACGCGTTCGCAAAGAAGTAAAAGAACTTTGCAGTCGCTTTCCTCTATACCAGTAAACGATTTTTTTGAAATCATAATAATTCCTGACAAGTTATTCGGAGATTAAGCAATGGACAAAACACTGAAGTTTGCAGATAGCCACGAGTGGGTACGTGACAACGGTGACGGCACAGTAACAATTGGTATTTCTGAGCATGCACAAGAAATGCTAGGTGACGTGGTATTCGTTGACCTACCAGACGTAGAAGACGAAGTTGAAGCAGGTGAAAGCTTCTCTCTCGTTGAATCTGTAAAAGCAGCGTCAGACATCTACGCACCAATCACTGGTGAAATCGTAGAAATCAATGAAGAACTAGAAGACAGCCCAGAGCTAATTAACGAAGAGCCGTACGAAGGTGGCTGGATCGTAAAAGTGAAGATGTCTGATGTATCTGAACTAGATAACCTGAAAGACGCAGACGAATACCTAAACTCTATCGAAGAAGAGTAATTAGGATGTGACGAAAGCTGTTCCCTAACCTGTTTAGAGAACAGCTTTTTTTCTAGGTTCGGACGTATAATTTAATTTATCAGTAACGCAAATCCGTTACCCGAACCAAGGAGTAGGTAAAGGACAATGACTGAATTACTTCAAAGCCTCAGCACACAAAACGAGTTCGTTGCTCGCCACAATGGACCAAACAAATCTGACCAACAGAAAATGTTGGAAGCGATCAACGCAGTTAGCCTAGATTCGCTTATCGACGAAACCGTACCAGCACAAATTCGCCTAGAGCAACCAATGAGCTTGGCAGAAGCGAAAAGCGAAGCAGACATGCTGGCAGCAATGCGTAAGTTCGCCGATCAGAACCAAGTTAAACGTACATTCATTGGTCAGGGTTACTACAACACCTTCACGCCGAATGTGATTCTACGCAACGTGATGGAAAACCCGGGCTGGTACACTGCTTACACCCCTTACCAACCAGAGATCTCACAAGGTCGTTTAGAAGCACTTCTAAACTACCAACAAATGGTGATGGATCTTACTGGTATGGAAATCGCGAACGCGTCATTGCTCGATGAAGCAACGGCAGCAGCAGAAGCGATGACACTTTGTAAGCGTGCGGGTAAAAGCAAGAGCAACGTATTCTTCGTTGCTGACGACGTTCACCCACAAACCATCGAAGTGGTAAAAACTCGTGCGAAATTCATCGGCTTTGAAGTCTTGGTTGGTTCTTTAGAATCACTACCAGAGCAAGACGTGTTCGGCGCACTAGTTCAATACCCAAGTACAACAGGTGAAGTTCGTGACCTAACGGACATCATCGCTAAAGCGCAAGCAAACAAAACACTAGTGACTGTAGCAACGGACCTTCTTGCTTCTACCCTACTTAAACCTGCAGGTGAAATGGGCGCAGACGTAGCAATCGGTTCAGCACAACGTTTTGGCGTGCCGATGGGTTACGGCGGTCCACACGCTGCTTTCATGGCAACGCGTGATAAGCACAAGCGTACAATGCCTGGTCGCGTTATCGGTGTTTCTATCGATACTAACGGCAACCAAGCACTGCGCATGGCAATGCAAACGCGTGAACAGCACATCCGTC
Organism: Vibrio sp. 970; assembly: GCF_033339075.1. NCBI lineage: Bacteria > Pseudomonadati > Pseudomonadota > Gammaproteobacteria > Vibrionales > Vibrionaceae > Vibrio > Vibrio sp. 970. The sequence continues at coordinate 62,801 of NZ_JAWOTW010000003.1, read as the reverse complement.
GTGAAAAAGCGACATCAAACATCTGTACTGCTCAAGCACTGCTAGCGAACATGGCGTCTTTCTACGCGGTTTACCACGGCGCAGAAGGTCTACGCACGATTGCTCGTCGTACGCACCACATGACAGCCATCCTAGCCGCTGGCCTAACTAAAGGCGGCTTCGAGCTTGCTCACAACAGCTTCTTCGACACCATCACTATCAACACAGGTGCACAAACTGAAGACCTATACGCGAAAGCACTAGCCGCAGACATCAACCTACGTAAGTTGGGTACTCAGCTAGGTGTGAGCTTCGACGAAACCACAACCGTGGCAGATGTAGAAGCCCTATTCGCAGTATTCGGTGTGAAAGAAGAAGTCGCAGCACTATCAACTGAAATCGCAGGCAACGAGTTTGCAGCCATTCCAGAAGCATTGCGCCGCACAACAGAATATCTAACACACCCTGTGTTTAACACGCACCACAGCGAAACACAGATGATGCGTTACCTAAAACAGCTAGAGAACAAAGACTTCTCACTCACGCACGGCATGATCCCACTGGGCAGCTGTACGATGAAGCTGAACGCAGCAGCAGAGATGATTCCAGTAACTTGGCCTGAGTTTGGTTCGATCCACCCGTTCGCACCAGCAGAACAAGCAGCTGGTTACGCAGCACTCGCAAAAGATCTTAAAGAAAAGCTATGTGAAATCACTGGCTATGACGCATTCTCACTACAACCAAACTCTGGTGCATCGGGTGAGTACGCAGGTCTTATCGCGATTCAACGCTACCACGAAAGCCGTGGCGAAGGTCACCGCAACGTATGTTTGATCCCAAGCTCTGCGCACGGTACTAACCCTGCGACAGCATCTATGGTGTCAATGAAAGTGGTTGTGGTTAAGTGTGATGAAGAAGGCAACATCGACATCGACGACCTAGCAGCGAAAATCGAGAAACACAAAGACAACCTATCAAGCATTATGATCACTTACCCTTCTACGCACGGCGTTTACGAAGAGAAAGTGAAAGAAGTGTGTGAAATGGTTCATGCCGCTGGCGGTCAGGTTTACCTAGACGGCGCTAACATGAACGCGCAGGTTGGTCTAACATCACCAGGCTTCATCGGTTCAGACGTTTCTCACCTAAACCTACACAAAACCTTCTGCATCCCGCACGGTGGTGGCGGTCCGGGTATGGGTCCTATCGGTGTGAAATCTCACCTAGCTCCTTTCTTACCAGGGCATATTGAAGACGGTGTAGAAGGCGCAGATTTCGCAGTATCAGCAGCAGATATGGGTAGCGCTTCTATCCTACCTATCTCTTGGGCTTACATCGCAATGATGGGCGAACCTGGCCTAACAGATGCAACAAAAGTAGCAATTCTGAACGCAAACTACGTGATGGAAACACTTCGCCAACACTACCCTGTTCTTTACCGTGGCAAAAATGGCCGCGTAGCGCACGAATGTATTATCGACATTCGTCCGCTGAAAGAAGAAACAGGTATCAGCGAAGAAGACATCGCGAAGCGTCTAATGGACTACGGTTTCCACGCACCAACTATGTCGTTCCCTGTAGCGGGCACGCTAATGGTTGAGCCAACGGAATCGGAAGATCTAGAAGAGCTGGACCGCTTCTGTGATGCGATGATCGCTATCCGCGAAGAAATGGAGAAAGTGAAAAACGGTGAATGGCCACTGGATAACAACCCACTTGTTAACGCGCCACACACTCAAGTTGATCTTTCAGCTGAAGATTGGGACCGCCCTTACTCTCGCGAGATTGGCTGCTTCCCGTCTAAAGCGACCAAATCTTGGAAGTACTGGCCAACGGTAAACCGCGTAGATAACGTATACGGCGACCGTAACCTAATCTGTTCATGCCCAAGCATCGATAACTACGAAGATTAATTTTTGTAGTCTCTAAATCGACAAAGGCGAACCGTTTGGTTCGCCTTTGTTTTTGGTGTGCCGCCCTAACATTTGTTGATACATCGAGAAGGAATGATGGCTAGTTATTGTTTGCACAAAAGTGATTTAGAAATACAGTGACTTCTGAGAACCTTTGAATTAGCACTAATATCTCAGAGCCTTAAAAGCTTGTTGGAAACTCCTCATGAACACTATGTTATGCAGGTGCTATGTAGTTTCTAGTTCAGTTGCAGTAAGTCCCATTTATTACCATAGAGATCTTGGAACACCACCACTGTCCCGTATTCTTCCACACGAGGCTCTTCATTAAATACAACACCATTTTTCTTCATCAACTCGTAGTCACGCCAAAAATCATTAGTTTGCAGAAACAGGAAAACACGGCCACCTGTTTGATTTCCTACTGCATGCGTTTGCTCCGGTGTACTCGCTTGAGCTAAAAGTAGGTTTGTACCATTGGAGTTTGGAGGAGAAACTTGAACCCAGCGTTTACCACCACCTAGGTTGGTATCTTCAACCAGAGTGAATTGAAGTTTTTGAGTATAGAATTCGATAGCATCGTCGTAATTTTCAACGACTAGAGCAATGTTTCCGATTTGCTGCTGAACAGTTTTGGCCATGATGATTTCCGCTGTGTCAAAACGCTAATTGTACGCTATTTTGAGACTTTTCTAGAAAGCACGTAACGCCTTGCAAATGTTTAAGGCACACAATACGAATGTTTACACACAGCGCCTTTGCCACTAGAACCTACAAACAATACAGCTACCACAAGTGTCGAATCTTGATTGAGCAACTCATCAAAGCCTTAGCTATAACTCAAGAGCAAATCTCTAACCTAATAACGAAGGCTGCTCGTATACCACGGTATTATAGTTCTTCTAGTTTTCCCTTAGCTAAATCTTCTTGTTGCTTAAGGAACATGAAGAAGTTTGCCTCACTGATAAACGGGTTACCGCTTGTACCGAGCTTCTTCCTATTTTCAAAAAGGAAATTTTTATGTGGATGGTTCGAAAGGTTAACGTTCACAATAGGTGCCTGTAGTGAAATTTTTCGAATTTTCTCCATGCTAGTCAGGAACTGGCCAATAACTTCTGGATCATTGCTACTTACGCTATGCCCACCAACGATAAAAGCACGATATTGTTCGCCATTATCTTCAACAGTGAAGTCTAAGGAATAATCACCTTCCGTGTGGCCAGGTGTGAGATAGAACTTAAACTCATGTCCACCAATAGCCATAGAGCTATCGCTTTTTATCTCTATGTCTAAATTTGGAGGAAGGAACTTGTTCTCACCTTCGCTTTTGTTTGATTGCTGTATAGATAGTTCATGAGCGCTTTTGGTCATCACGACTTTGGAACCATACTTCTCTTGAAGTAACTGGGCGCCCCCAACGTGGTCAGAATGCCCATGAGTTACCAATATGTGCGTTATTGGCTTATCTTTTAGCCCTAGCTTCTCTAGGTTGATAGGTATCCACTCAGAGTAAGGGAAGTCAAGCGTATCAATGATAACGAGTCCGTCGTCTGTAGCAATGGCATATGATGAGACCCACTTGTCTCCTACATAATAGACATTATCAAACATCTGAAATGGTTCTACATAACCGTTCTTATCATTCATTGCTGGAACATATTGACTTAAGGAAGCAAAAGACGAAGCACTGAAAAGTAAACCTACAATAATTTTTTTCACGAAATCACACACAAATATATCCTTAATAATTTCTTATAGAACCTCGCGGATGAGAAAGCTCTAAACGATTTTCAGAGGCAAATACAACTGCAAATACTTTCTACTTAGCTTGAATTTTAGCTGACCGAATCACTTGTAAACTCGAATCCCATTAACTGCCTATGTATTCATGATTCTTTTAGAGGTTAAATAAATGAACTCAATTGAAGCAGAGTCATGAAGCTTCACTTGAGGTTACCGGCACAGCACAATGTGATAAACCTCTTTCAAGCAAACATTTGAATGCGATTTTTCCAATTTAAGACATGTTCAATAAATGCATCAACTCTTGCAGGCCTTTTATCGCGGTCTCGATACATAATGAATACTTCTTTACCCGAGCATTGCCATTCTGGCAACAAAGGCAGCAGGTTATGTTGATCATGATTTAGCTCATGAAAGTAATAGGTTGGAATCCAAGCAATTCCTAAACCATGGATGACGGCGTCTCTAACTAGCAGTACATCATTTGAAGTGAATTGAAACTTTAGCGGATGATCAAATGTTTCATTGGTGATTTGATTAACTAATTTCCATTGGCTGTCGTTGTTTACCGTAATTAGGCGATGATGAACAAGTTGTTCTGGATGGGTAATCGGTTGGTGTTGTTCTAAATAGCTTCGTGATGCACAAAGCGCAAATGGAATCGACCATAATTTCTGAGCAATCCAGTCTTGTTCAATAAGATCACCAAGACGAAAACTAACATCGACACGGTTAGATACAAGATTGATTTTTTCATTCTGTACATCTAAATCGATACATATCTTCGGATGTTGCTCTGCAAATTCATAAACGCACCGCTTTAACCACATCTGTGTCATGTTAATTGGCGCTGATATTTTGATCGTTCCGCTTAAAGACTGACGCTCAGTCGCAATTCTCGATGTCACATTATTTAAGCTAAGAAGTAACGGCTCACAGAGTTGATAATATTTTTCGCCATCAGTTGTTAACGCAAAGTGGTGTGCACTGCGGTTAAATAGTCTGCAATTTAAGTTTGTTTCCAGCCTTTTTAACTTCCGGCTTAGCGTAGCTAACGGGACATTAAGACACTCAGATGCTTGTGTTAGGCTTTGATAGCGAGCAACAGAAACGAATAACAAAAGATCATCCAAAGAGTGACGTTCCATATTTGGGATTAACCCTCTTAAATTTGGCTATTAAAAATCAAATATGAAATATATAGCATTATCGCGTCAAGTTAATTTTTATCAGGAAGATCTATGTCTAAGCATTTATCAATTTGGTGCGGTGTTGTTGTCGCTATCTTTTTTTGGTCTAGTAACTTTAACGTAATAAAGGCTATTAATAGCGATGTCTCTCCTTTGGATTCAGCGACGTTACGATTTTCCGTTGCAGCTTTAATACTCTTACTGATAAGAGGTACTAAACGCTCTCCATATGGAGCCAAACTCACACGAAAAAGTATGTTGTCGTTGTTTGTTATAGCAACCGTGGGTGTAACTATCCAAAACTTCTCTATTTTCTCTGCAATGAGATTTACTACCCCAGTTAACGCAGCGGTTGTTCAGGCAAACCTACCACTTGTCACTATCTTGTTGTCGGGCTTTATTCTCAAAACTTCCATTTCGGTTAAAACTATTTTAGGTGCACTAATCAGCTTTTGTGGAGTGGTAATCGTCATTACAGGGGGAAATATTCATTCTATTAGCAGCAATAGTAATATTGGTGATCTATACATGTTATTTGCTTTAATTAGTGGGTGTTTATACACAATTCTAGCGAAGCGTTTAACATCTCATATCTCAGTAACTCAGCAGTTACGTTGGGTGTTAAGTATTGGTGCCATTCAAATGGTCGCTATAGCGATGTACCACGGCGACTTTAGCCGTAGCTTAAATGCCATAACATTTAAAGACCTAGCATTAATAGCTTACATGAGCCTGTTTGGAACTTTGATTGCTTATTACTTTTGGATGAAAGGCGCTATCGTTCTTGGTCCAGATAAGATGTCTCCATTATTTAATATTATGCCGGTATTCACTCTACTGATTTCGTTCATTTCTGGTGAGCAGGCTCAATGGGAAAATGTTTTAGGCGTCTTTATCGTTGCGGCTGGTGTGTATATAGGTAACTCAGCACCTTTTGCTCGTTTACGGAAGGTGGTGGAGTAAAAATAGACGCCAACCTTAAGTCGCATTATTTAGAGCAATACTTTGTTAATTGGCATAAGTTTTCTTGGTTTCCAATAGGTACACTTTTCGCTTTCGTCGTTCACTCTTTTATCTAATTTTATTGAGTGCATGTCGAAAATCTTCAATCTTTTGCTAAGAGCGTTTTTTACTATGTAAAAAACAGAGGAGAATGACCATGAAAAAACGACTCAACTATATTGAAGTAGCGCCAAAAGCAATAGAAATCCTATACGCTCAGGAAGCTTACTTCCATGAACAATTTAGCCAATCAGAAACTATGAACATGATCATATGGGAACTGGTTAAGTTACGCATATCGCAAATCAATCAATGTGCATTTTGTATCGACATGCATAGTAAAGATGCGCTTAAGTTAGGTGAAAAGCCGGAACGCATATGGGGGCTTAGTGCATGGAAAGATATGCCATTCTACAGCGATGCAGAACACGTTGCGCTTGGCTGGGCTGAATTACTAACTGCTGGCCTACCAGTAGATGATGATACCTATCAGCTGACCTTGAATACCTTTGGAGAAGAAGCTATGGTCAACCTAACAATTGCGATCAACGCGATCAATAGTTGGAACCGAATAGTTAAGGCATTTAAGCCAAAGGTTGGAGTCTATAAACCTCGATAATTCTATTTGACGGTTCTTACTTGTAAGCCACTGCTTATGCCTCAACTTTATATGATGAAAAGTACATGTGTATCACTTTCTCATTTAAGTTGAGGTTAAATAGGATGATTCATTTGAACTTAGAATTTGATATTTTAAAACCTCAAAAGGCTTTAGCTGGCTATGTTCAAGCCATTTGGTCAGCATCCGTCAAACCTGATACGACGCAAACCGTACGTAAACAATTACTCAGTGATGCTGGTACAGGTGTGGTATTCATTTTACAGAATGAAGTACAAATGGATGGTGAGTGGCAAACGCCGGGGGTTGTCCTACTGCCTATAAGCATTCTCGCACATCAGGTCTGCCTACCGCCAGGCGCGGTGATGACTGGCGTACGCTTTCATCCTGCTGTTGGTTATCAACTATTTGGTAAACGTCTAGAACAGCTATTGCGGATTCAAGACGACCACCCTTTGGCTTCTTCTGCGCTAGCAACATTTGAGTCTCTGCAAACAGCGCGTTCGCCATATGCAAGGATTTCTACGTTATATCGCTGGGTTCAAACACTGATTGAGGAATATGAACCGCAGTATGTCGGCCACATTATTGAACAACCTACAGGGACCATCAGTCAGCGCCAGAGAGAGCGCAATTTTCAGAAATGGTTGGGGATTACTCCTAAACATTACCAACGCATTAAACGAGTGAAGCACACTTTAGAGCAACTCCGAGCGCAACCCGATCTTACTTTATCGGAATTGGCGCTGGAGCAAGGTTTTTCCGATCAAGCACACATGACTAGAGAGTGTAAGCAGATTGCGCGCATGACACCGAAGCAGTATGTCCGAAAGAGAAACCTCTAAGCCTTATTAGCTTTCTACATCAAACCCCATTGATTCAGAATCGACCATATACTTGTTACAATGTTCGATCATATATCACCTACTTTTTCGATCGCTCATTCCAGCTTGATATGAGCTGGTTAGCTCGCTTTTGATGCTGCGTGCTGCTCTACCATAAACGCGATCACTTCTTCGTTTAAGCAAGATTTGCTGATGTATTGGCGTTGTTTACCAAGATGAAGGATAAAGCCCAAATCGGTTTGTTCGAGTTGGTCGATTTCACTCCAAGCGAGGCTGCGATCGATTTTACCGCTTTTATAGCGCACGCCATCTGCATTAACTTCAAACACTACTTTGCTGCCACGGCTTGAACTGATGGTTTGACGCCATAGCCACCAGGTTCTTTTGAAGTAAACGCTACACGCTTCAATCACACTCAATACGATAAAGAACCAACCGACATAACCGTTAGGTAGCAGTTCAAACTCCAATAAGACCACGCCAAAAATTAGAAACAATATCGCTTTTAGGTAAGCATGCGGGAACTTCGTTGGCTGGCTAGTTTGATCATAACACTCAGCAAAGAAAGGCTTGTCGAGTGTGTATTCTGTAGTGAATTCGAAATCTTTAGACATGTATGGTTACTTTAAGGCTTCTGTAAATGAGTATTCTTGGTTGCACTCTTGCAACGCGAGCATTGTAGCGCTTCTCTGGCTTTATCTTTAGCCCTTTTGATGCTGTTTTGTAAATCAATAATAACGAAACATTAGAAGACCTCGGTGCACTTGCCAAGATCAGACAAGGCGAACCATCTGGCTCGCCTTGTTAATTAATGACCTATGTAACTTCTTCAGGCTTTCTACTTTAGAGGGTCGTTGTCTGGCAACGCACTGTGTATCCATACTGCTAGTCGGTGTTTGATGCTTGCGCCATCTAGCTTGCTTTCCGGTAATGGCGTGATCTGTTTGGCATCGACCAAGAATAGGTAAATCGCTTTTACTCTTAGAGGTTGTGGTGACTGTGGAAGATCAAAGCCTTGTAGCTTCGCCATCTTCCCACCAATCTCTAGTGCCTTCTTAACCAGTTTGTCTTCATTGTGAAGCTTGGAGCTTTTTGACATTGATAAATCCTCTTCTTCGCTTCAATTAAGAATACATGAAGTGTCACGTATGGCGTGTTAGTAAGCTCGCATATTGATAAGTTTATGTCTTACCACCGAGTAACTGGTTGAAAAATAACCTTAATTCTTCGTCACCAAGGCTGAGCAGGTAGTCACCGACATACCATTCAACGATGGATTGATGTGGATGTGCCGTGACTTGCGGATTACCAAACCAAATGCCCTTTTCTGTAGCGAAAGTATGTTGAAGTTCTTTCAACTTTTCACAGCTGAAAGGCAGGATAAGGTGCAACATGTTTGCTCGAGGTGCTGCCGAACGGCATTGCTGCAGACACTACATAAGGTGTTCTATTAATGATTTATTTAGAACAAAGATCCTGTTCACCGTAAACGAGCCATTTCGGCAAATATGCGGTTTCTGGAATTGTCCAGCCATACTTATCGTATGCCAATGCAGCAAGACCAATCAGTTTCAAAGAAACATTCCCTTTTGGCGAATAACGAACATCTTCATTCATGTAGAACTGGTAATGCGCCTCTAACGCATCTTTCAGTGCTTCTTGATAATGCGCCTCATCGCCATCGATAATGGCAACAAACACATTCACAAATGGAATAAACAAAGAATGTACATAGGGCACTCTGGTTGATTCTAAGTATTGCGGAGAAGATTTCTCCATCACAGTTTGCAATAACTCAGGTAACGCTGATGAATTGCTAAATACACCGTTAACGAACTCGACTAGCGCAACATCGAATGGATCTTTTAAACGCACTAACGACTCATCCATGATGGTCATCAGCTCTACGCCGCGCCAATCTCTCGCGGCCATCGTTAAACAGATTTCATCCAACCAAGCATCCATCGTTCCCCCTGCAACAGAACGGTTACCTACTTCCGAACAATGTCGGTGCCCAACGGAGAATTCAACAACTTGCTCTGAATGATTGGCCAGTAAGTACACGTTATTCAGTAACTCAAGCGCTCTTTTTATATAAGCTGGCGAGGCATGATGTTGTCCATATTTTGAAGCAGTGAAGAATGAGCGGAGCGAATGCCAAGCATCGCCTTTCATTCTTTTGAGAGGTTGCTGATAAAAAGATTGTTTTTCATCAAGCATTTTTTCCCAAAAACTATAGAAACGTTCGTCTTCTTCACGAAAAATACGCAATTTTCTTTCTTCAGGTATCTCTAAATAGTGATTTTTCATTGGTTCCATCGTTCCCTAGCCTCGCATTATAAGTTGTTCTAATTTTTGCCGTGATGATAATCATCCTCAAAATCAAGCATTGAATGATGCCGAAGTTGTTTTATGAAATCAATTTATAATCAGTATCTTATATCGAAAAGCAATACTTAATTGAAATGAATCGAAAAGCCGCCTTTACGCTATTAAATCAATCGATTGCATATCAGTAAATATCTCAAAGAACATATAAAGCATGAGCCAACCGCAATTACTTAACTTCTAGTCGGATGCTTGTATTAGTGAGTTTTGCTATCAACCCGCCTATCCTCTCGCGCATATCGTGCCTTTGCACAATCATATCTAAAGCGCCATGCTCAAGCAGAAACTCGCTTTGTTGAAAGCCATCCGGTAGCTTTTCTCGCACGGTTTGTTCAATCACACGACGCCCTGCAAACCCGATTCTTGCCTCAGGCTCACCAATATTGATGTCCCCCAGCATTGCCAAGCTTGCCGAGACGCCACCAAAGGTTTGATCGGTCAATACCGAGATATAAGGCAAGCGCGCATTGGATAAACGCTCCAACGCAGCGCTGGTTTTTGCCATTTGCATTAAAGCCATCAGCGACTCTTGCATACGTGCGCCACCACACGCATAAAAGCAAACTAACCCGCAATTTTCCTCTATCGCCGTATTCACGGCATCAACAAAACGAGCACCCACAACCGACCCCATCGAGCCAGCCATGAAAGAGAACTCGAACGCGCAAGCCACGATGGGTAAGCCCAACAGCTCGCCTTTCATTACGACCAACGCATCTTTCTCGCCAGTACTTTTTTGAGAGAGAGCAAGACGCTCTTTGTAGCGTTTCTTGTCCTTAAAGTTGAGCAGATCTTTCGGCTCATATTCGCTAGCAAGCTCTATACGCTCACCTTTGTCCAAGAAGCTATCTAAACGATGTCGCGCAGACATTCGCAAATGGTATTGACACTTGGGGCAAACTTCCAAGTTTTCCTTGAGCGCGATGCGATACAGCACTTGGTCACAAGACGGACACTTAGTCCATACGCCTTCCGGAATCGACGCTTTACGCGTATTAATGATGTTCTTTTTATCTAATAGTTTTTCTAACCAACTCATTGGAAAACCTTTATGCCCAAACAACGGTAACTCGCATTGTATAAACCTGTTTTAAGTAACAAAGTGCAACTTATTGGCTTTATAATCCAACCAAATGGGATTAATGGAGATGCTTGAGAAAATTGATCAGCAATGGCTAAAAAGCTTCCATTGTGTCTACGAGAACAATAGCTTCAAAAGAGCCGCCGAGTTTTTATCTCTGCCGACATCAAATGTCAGTCGCCATATTGCGTTACTTGAAGAACAGCTTGATGTGCGTTTATTCGACAGAACGACTCGACGAATCTGTGCAACAGACGCTGGAGAACAGCTCTATTTACGCACACAGCCTTTGTTAGACAAACTGAATGATGCGCTTGAAGAAGTGACGCAACACTCTCGTGAGGTCATGGGGCAGCTCAACGTTGTCATGCCAGATTCACCAGAACTAGCTAAAGCCGTCGTCTCTTTTTGTGCTCAGTACCCTGCTATTTCATTGAATTGCGAGACGAACCTAAGCCCTAAAGAGGACTTGCTCGATGGGTTTGACGTTATCTTGAGTTTTCACCGCGGCAAGCTTGAAGACAGCAATTGGATTGCAAAAGAGATCAAGCGTTGGCCGAGTATTGTGGTCGCATCACCTAAGCTATTGCACACACGTCAGAGACCTTTCAAAATTACCGATTTGAAGCACGTTCCTTGTATCAGCAGCTTTACTGCATTGAAAGGAACACCTTGGGTTTTCAGAAATTCGGAAGGAGAACTGATAAGTCAACGAGTACAATCTGCATTTAAGGTCAACAGTGGGCAACTTGCAAAAGCCGGCGCGTTAGCAGGATTCGGGTTTGCGATTCTACCTGTCGAGTTTTGCCATGAAGAAATCGAATCAGGAGATCTGGAAGTGATCGAACTGGAATATGAACCCGAAGATTTGGTGCTGTATGCCTTTTACGCTTCAAGAAAACACTTAGCCAAGAAGATCCCGGAGTTTATCGAGCACTTAAAACGCCAAGCGAATAACGAAACAAGTGGGTAACTGTCAGATCAGGTCTGAATTAGTACCAAATTAACACAAGTAACCTTATCCGCTCTTCTTTGACTTAGGGTAAGTCTTGCATTTAGCAAAACGCAAAACTTGCCCCCATGATTAGAAACTTATCAAACCATTCATTCTCGTTATTAGCTTGACACAAAATTTAAGTCAGATCGCAAAGATTCACCCTTGCGCAATTTCTTCGCTTCATGCCATTAAGTTTTTAAGACGATGCGCATCCGGATGATTTTCCTGAATAAGTACCCGACTCAATGCTTCAACGAATTCACGCTTCATGACATCAGTCGATGCTTGCTCAGGTTGCGTCATTGTTAATACTGCAAACGGATTGGGTGCAAGGTGAATGTCTTTCCAGATACTTCTACAAATCTCCGCATGAAGATGTTGAGGTAATTGTCCTGATTGTAAAAACAACCCCATGATACTGTCATCATTCACAGACCATAAATGACGATAAGCACCTTCAAATAGTTGCGATGGATGGAGTTTTCCCCTGAACCCTTGACAGCTGTACAAGACATTTAACACATCTGCACTCCATTGCTGCCAAATATCTTCAGGCAAATGAGTTTTCAGGTTGGCATACTGACTGATAATCCAGATTGAATCGACATACATAGAGTCTCCACGAACTAGCTCACTCAAAGTCATAAACCAGGATTCTATTTCCGACTTATTACGTTCGTTATACCCTTCTACTTCTAACGTGCCTTTTAATACTCCCAAGTAGAAAGTCACATGATCAAAACGTCGTCGATATCCCTTCTGTTTCACTGCCAATATTTCAGTCATCAGCTCAGCACGAGATGGCATAGAAAGCCGACAACTTAATCGACTTAACTGGAAAAATAGCTTCCACACCCATTGAGGGAATACTTTAGCAACCTCATTCAATAATGAAGTCAATAATTCAGGTGTTATTTGTTCAGGGCAGTCATTTAAATAGTCAAGAACAACCTTTAGTGGCTCCACTGCATAATCACCATCGCCTGGCTTACTTTTCCCTTTGTTCACTGAAGGTATCAATGCGACAGCCTGATCCACTCTACCTGCGACAATAAACAGCTGAATGATAGCACTGCGATCGTCATAGTTTTTTTGATATTTCTTCAACTGAGCTGCTTTTAATACTGCATGAACAAACGCTTCATCCTGCCAGTGCTTCTTGACAGCGTCTAATAGTGCAGTTGCAGTTTTACATGTTTTAATGACCGAAGGAATATCTGCAACCTCTCCCGAATAAGGCCGTTCATTCTTACTATTTTCGCTTTCACCAATAGTGATGAACGGTTTATCTGCACGGAACCCTCTACGATAATACGGCGTCCACTCTTCAACTGACGTCGCCTTACCAAGTTTACCAATAACTCTTGTCGCTTTTAACAAATCTCCCTTTGTAAACCAATAAGCAGCAAGTAACGTTAGAGGTTTATTTTGTTCACTCTCTACATAGAATTTTTCTGCCTTATCTAACAACTCCGTAGTTAAATAGGGAAGAAGACGCTTTGTGTAGTTACCAAATTCATCTCCTTCTGGATACGCCTTAATTAGATAGGGTAATATACGTTCTGGTTGCCCTTCAAAACCCCACGCAACACCATTTATTAGAGCCGATTTCTGCCAGCGAGGAGCAATTTCCGAGTATAGCCTTTCTAGTTCATCATCGGGTAGGCAAAGCTTACACCCTAGTTTTAACCGATTTTCTTCTTTTGCGCCGAATGGATTTTTTTTGTCTTCATCAATCATCCTTTGTTCAACTAGTGCACAAACATCTTTGCCAGCTTTTACTGCATTGGCCAGTTCAGTGTCGGCATCTGGCTTGTGCTGACTTTTGCTGTCTACATATTGGTTGAGGATAAATACAGGGTCATCAATAGCCGACCAATCATACCCAATCAGTTCAACATGTTCCTTTAAAGCCTCAATTGAGCATTTTTCCATTTGATAGGATGCCAATTCTAAAGCGATGCTAGCTCTCTGATTGAGATCTGCACTCCAGATATACTTACTTAGCGACTCAGCAATTTCATACCATCGCTCACAATTTTGTTTTCCTGCAAGCCTCGCCGCTGCGACAGCTGCACGAAATGTACCGCCAGAGCGACAATCTCTTGGCGCATAATGACGAGCAAGACGTAACAATCCTTTATAACAACGCTGCACTTCAGGGTGATTGCTGTCTAAGTTGATGGTTGCGAATGTTTCAATAGCTGTGCCATAGGCAGCCGCCTCATCCCCCCCGTCTTGAATCATTGGTCTAAGTGCACCAAGAGAACTCAAGCTACAAATTGCTTGATCTTTTAGCTTCCCATCGGCTAATCCTCGGATAATCTCAGCCCATGACTCTGCTACGTACTCGCGATTGTAGGTATTAGATGCCTTTGCATAAGGTATCGCTTTTTCGTGCTTGCCTTGGGCACAGAGAGCGCGAATCACACCCTCCAATGCGCCATCACTACGGGAGTATTGGTTACGATACATGACATCATCATAAGGTAATAAGACAGCAACTTTTTCTGTCCAAGTTCGGTTCAACTCATGATAGATCTCAGAGGTTTTCAGCGACTCAACAGGTACATTTTCACGTAAGCCCAGTGTGAATAACGGTAACTGAGTGACATCTCCCCCCAATTCAACCAACTGAATTTCAAGCATTATGGTGCTCAAGTAGTATTGCAGTTCATTTAATTCTTCTAGTGCCGATACTGCACCACAAACATCACCGAGCTTGAGCTTATCGTAAGCATCCAAGAAAGGTTTACATCCTTCACCGGGTTGTGAAGACAACAATTTCTCAGCAATATCGTACCAGTTTATTACTTGTGGCATTAAGCCAGCCTCCTGCTTATTGAAAGCTTAGAACCTAATCGAATAAATTCATTATAAACCAAACGCTTAGGTAAGGATAGACTAATTCTAAAGCATTATATTCTTCACTAGAAATTCAAATGGAAAATTGGTGTGCCGTGGAGTTGGCTAATTGAAGTAACTTCCCCTGACAATTCTTTGATTCCTTGGGGTCAAATAGCCCACCCTAGCCTCAGTAAAATGGCGTCTTTTACTCGAACCAGAGCCCCACTGGTCTCATCAACCAAACTGGCTTACTATGCCAGGTACCTAAAACGCTTTGTGAGTCACTCATGAGCAGAAAAAATAACAAAAATCTCAGCATTCTTCTTAAACTCAGCACCTTTATTGCACCTTATAAATGGCGGGTTGCGGCGGCCTTGGTTGCCCTTGTCGCGACAGCAAGTTTGACGTTATCCGTTGGCTATGGAGTGCGCATTCTTATCGACCAAGGCTTTGCTCAGCAATCACTGCAAGAGCTTACCAATGCGATTCAGTTTATTGTCGGTGTAACATTGTGTATTGCCATTGGGACTTTCTTTCGCTTTTACCTTGTCTCTTCCGTAGGTGAGCGCGTTAGTGCGGATATTCGCCTTGCGGTGTTTAACCATGTGATTACGCTGCATCCGAGCTATTTTGAGACCAACAGTAGCGGCGACATAATGTCGCGCCTGACTACCGATACCACATTGCTGCAAAGCATTATTGGTTCATCGTTCTCGATGGCGATGCGTAGCGCTTTGATGTGTTTTGGTGCCATCATTATGTTATTCGCTACCAACGTTAAGCTCACGCTGATTGTGCTTGCTTCTGTGCCTTTGGTTCTGGTTCCGATTTTGTTTTATGGACGACGCGTGCGTGCTCTCTCTCGCCAAAGTCAGGACTCAATGGCCGATGTTGGCAGCTACGCTGGAGAAGCGATAGAACATATTAAAACCGTGCAAAGTTTTAGCTCAGAGTCGCATGAACGAGCGGCTTTCGCTGTCGAGGTGGAAAAAGCTTATGAAGTAGGTAGACAGAGAGTAAAACAGCGCGCGATCCTGATATCAGGCGTTATTGTGCTTGTGTTCAGCGCGATTGCAGGCATGCTTTGGGTAGGCGGCAGCGATGTGATTCAGGGAAAAATGTCTGCGGGTGACCTAGCCGCATTTGTGTTTTATACCATTATGGTTGCCTCATCGACTGCAACCATTTCAGAAGTCATGGGTGAATTGCAAAGAGCCGCAGGTGCTACCGAACGGCTGATTGAGATCCTTCAAGTAGACAGTGATATTAAAGCGCCAAGCAACCATTTGCCTGTCCGTGCCGACATGCTTGCTGAGGTTAACTTTAATTCGGTGAGTTTCAACTACCCTTCTCGCCCAAATCAACCAGCAATCAAAGAATTAAATCTAACCGCTGAACAAGGAAAAGTACTGGCGTTGGTCGGCCCTTCTGGTGCAGGTAAAACAACACTATTCGAACTGCTGCAACGATTTTATGACCCACAGCAAGGGCAAGTGTTGTTTGGTGGTGAAGATATTCGACAGTTCGACCCAAACGAGCTTCGACGTCAAATGGCGCTCGTACCACAACAACCAGCGCTGTTTAGCCATGATGTTTTTCATAATATTCGCTACGGTAATCCTGAAGCGACGGATGTACAAGTTATCGAAGCCGCGAAAAAAGCCCATGCCCATGAGTTTATTGAGAAGCTTCCCGAAGGCTATCACAGCTTTTTAGGGGAGCGCGGCGTTAGGCTATCGGGCGGACAAAAGCAGCGTATTGCGATTGCTCGCGCGATTCTAAAAGATCCAAAAATCTTACTGCTAGACGAAGCTACCAGCGCCCTTGATAGTGAAAGTGAACATCACGTTCAACAAGCACTTGAAGCTCTAATGAAAGGACGCACAACGCTGATCATTGCTCATCGTCTTTCGACTATCCAACATGCGGATAAAATTGCGGTGCTCGACAATGGCGAGTTAGTCGATGTTGGTAACCACCAATCATTAATGCAAAGCTGTGAGTTGTATCAGCGACTTGTGGCATTGCAATTTAAGCACTTGGAGTAACGCCTAGTTAAGCGTTCAAAAGTAAGCAAAGGCGGACCAAATAATTTAATAACAGGAGTTTAACGATGTTTTTGTGTCAGTCCAGCGAGCCTTGGCGAGACTAAGAATCTAGCTCTGAGTGGTTAATGAGATAATTTAGACCATGAAGAGCTAGGATAGAAGATCCCACATCATGTCCCATCGTCGCTGTACAAGGTGACGAAATACAAAAGATGCCACTCGCAGTTAAACGAGCGGCATTAAACCAAGCAGCTCGCCTTTTAACAAAGGAATTCCAGTAAGAATCCAGTAACCAGCGTATTCTCCCTTCAACTAGAAACACTCGTTCACAACTACCATATAAAACCCAATCAACTTCATTTGTAACAATTAAGGTTTCAAAAATAGGAAATCATTACTGAAAAAGTTTACCGCGTTTTGTGTTGCTATCTATGGTTACAATGTTTGAGACATCAATGCTTTCAAACCAAGCAACACAAAAGCGGCACCGATATGAACAGCGAAGCGAAACAACTATTTTCTTATCTATGTCAGCGATACGATGCGCTTTCTCAAGAGCTTGAGTCTCGCCCTTTTCCTGAATTTTCTGAGACTATTACTCATCCTCTTGGGCACTGTTTAGTCCGTTGCCCAGCAGGTAGCCAACGCTTTTCTATTGTAGCAGTCAACTTTGCACCCTCCGTTCGCGGGCAAGGCGTGCTTACTGCATTTATCGACTACATCAAAAGCAATCCATACCACTACCAAGGTGTTGAGGTTGCAATCATTGAAAACAAGAACTTAGCTAAACGACTTTTGTCTCTTGGCTGGAAGTACAAGTCCCTGTTTGGCAAAATTTTCTTCGCTAGCAAGCCGACCCTAGTAAAGGACTTTCAGTCTACGTAATGGTTATTACGACACCGCATCGACATCCAAAGTAAAGCCATCACTCAAAATCCGTAAGCATGTTGAAAAAAACTTGGCGATCTTCTGCAGTACTTCCTCGATGAGCAGTGTATTCAACGTGCGCGTCTGCGCTGGCTTTTGGGGATAGATTGATGCCCCATAACGCATTAATTTGGTTTGGTACGATGGAATAACGCATATCAACAATTCGCATTTCATTATTCGGATCCGTCGCTACAAAACCGTTTGAAAACCAACGGAAACGTTCGATGTCTCTTGCTTGTTGCGATTGCGGGTTTAGCCACGGAAATTGCTCTTTTATATTTAACTTTGGAGTTGATTCGCCAGGGTAAATTTTTATTGAACGCCCCACCCTTACGGCATCTACATAGTAGCTCTCTTCCGTTTCATAAATTAGTTTCCAAACCAAAAGATTGCTGAAACTTGGTTTGGCTTTTAATTGTATAGCGTTGTGTTGTCGCTCTTTGACGATTTCCCAACCAGCTACTTCTGCTCTATCTCGCTGGATCATTCCAAGACTTAGGTAAGCCAGGCACCATAAAAATGCAATGCGGGCATAGTTTGGGCTTCGCTTCAGTGCAACAAACAAAAGCAATATTAAAATAGGGAGTGTGAACGCGGGGTCGATTACCGAAATAGTGTTCCAAGCATAACGCGTGTTGCTTATCGGCCATAGAAGCTGTGTTCCATAACTGGTGCATGCGTCTAATAACGCATGGGTACTATAACCAAGCGCGCAGTAAAACCAACTCTGCCGGAAGCTTAGTCCTCGCTTTTTTGCGAACAATGGATACAACACCAAAGCACAAATGAAACTACCAAACGGGATAAACAAGAGCGAGTGAGTAAATTGGCGATGGTATTCCAAATACAGCAAAGGATCAGTTGAAGAACGGATGAGCACATCTAAATCCGGAGCCATCCCAGAGACCACGCCCAACACGCCAACAACTGCAAGGTTTCGCTTGTTGCTCACGGCCAGTGGCAAAGCTGCACCCAATAAACCTTGCGTTAACGGATCCATCGTTCACTTCCTTTAGATAGATGAAGCTCAGCTGGAAAGCGTACACGCTCAATAGTCGGTTCCAATTTAAAAACCAGAAGGTTCTTCGACATAAATTATCCGCATTTAAGTGGAAAACAATACACGACTTAGTCATGCATTTGCTTGTTTAGCAACAAACACCTTGATTTAGTGTAAGAAGGAATCACGCCGTTCGCTAGTGAACGAACAAATCTGAGTCTAGGCTTGTTTGGTATTTCAAGCCCGAAGGTTTATCTGACGCGAAAAAACAAGGCGAACCAAATGGCTCGCCTTGTTTCTAATTTACTGAACGATAAACGACAGGTGTTTAGTCTTGAGGATTCTCTTTCGCGTTGATTTCAGCGTAAGTGTGCAGCAGCTCCGTCAATGTTTTTACCCACGCAAAAACATCCGAAGGTGCATTTTCGATTAGTTTTTCCACTAGAGCACAGTGTGTTTCTAGCGTGATGGCCTCTTCCAAACGGAATGAGATCGCGTAGAAATGCCAAAGCACCAATCGCGTCATTCGCTCGCTATTTTGCTTTGCGTTGTCTGAGTCATCAAACGCTTGTTGAATTTCACTCAGTGCGATTGCTGTCATGCGTAGCATTGCATCAAGACGTGCAGACAACATGCGGTCTTCACTATCCACTTCTTCTTGATCAAAAGTGAACAGCTCATTCATCACGTCTTCTGGCACCATTTTACTGATCATACGAGCACTAAACTCTTCCAGCTCATGGCGAGGCATAGTTACAAGACAATCGAAGGTGTAATCACGAAGCATAAAATCACTCTAGGTTAGAAATCAATTTCAGCCTCGCATTCTAAATATTGAAATTTCAATTGCCAGTGTTAATTTCTATCCATCTACGAAAAACTACAAAACACCGTTGATTGCAATACCAACACCAATCCGCTGCTGATTATGATCATAGTCGATCAAACTCTTACCATAACCCGCTGAGTATTGTGCGTACCCCTGAACTTTGCCCCAAATCGGAAATGACACACCGAGTTCTGCAAAACCCTTATGTGTTTGAAAGTTCTGGCGACCTAAAAAGGTAAACTCGTAACCATTCCACTTGTAAGCACTCGATAGCTCAAAGTGTCCCATATAGTCTTCGATATCCGGGTTATCATCACCTTTGGGATCATTAGGCGATGTCTTTTCATCTTCAGGTATACGCCACCAAGGCTGGATAGAAACCGCAAAATTGTCTTTTGCAAAGGTTAAGTTGGCATAGACACGGTTCCAACTGCGCGATAGCTCCTGTCTCTGACCGTTAGACTCATGTTCAATACCAAAACCTAACCAAGTCGAACCATCAAGTGGTTTCCAGTCTGTTGGGGTGTAGTAAAAAAGCTCTGGACGATAATTGGTTTCACGGAATGGACGAGATGCTGCACCCGTGTATACCTGCCAAAATGATTTAAGAGTCATTCCAAAAAACAGACCATCTCCATCAAACAACAAGTCATCATAGTTCATTGGTACTTTAAAACTGATTTGGAACTCCGCCTCTTCCTTACGCAGTTCATCGCCGTATTTGGTGTCGGCATACGCGCGTTTATTTACACGATCACTGTATGTAAACGGAAGAATATAGTTAACGCGATGCGCGACCAGACTAAACGGTTCGAACGCGTTTTCTCGTTCTGATTCCAAACGCTTGTCGACCAAACTTTCCTGAAGTTCTTCAGGCTCTTCAATTTCTGGATCAGCGGGCACTGTGCTGGTTACTGTGTCAAGCTCACACTGCGCGCGAATGCTCTTTATGGTTTCTTCACCTTTGCTTTGCTTTATTTTGTCTAGCAAACATAAATCATAAGCACTGGCTGTTTCTCCCATCGCAACTGGCGCTGCCAATAAACTCAGTATTGATATCCCTGCCACTTTTGAAGCCATCTGAAACCCTTAATATTCTTTATGTCAAACCAGATAATTTTAGTTTTTCTTGGTAAACCGCTTGCCATTCTGACGTTAAGGCAATGTTAAATGTCCGCCGACTTTACGTCTTGGATAAATGCAACAGACTTTAGACATATCGGTCAACTATGATCAAAGCGCAAAAAACAACCAAGAGTTGAGCATCATAGATAAAAACCACTCGTTTGCATGATGCTCATTTTATCTATGCAAAATACTGGCTCGTAACTTTGATTGCAAACCCGGCTATGAATAAACCCAAACCATAACCCAAATGCGCCAATGTGCTAAGAAAACGGGCTTTCCAAGGTGTTGGGGTTTTACTCGCAGCAAAACCAAATCCTAGACAAGGTTGAATGACCAAAAATGGGAAGATCAACGTTACCACGCCTGTAATTAAGCTGGGCATTAGACTGGGCTCTACCAACCAATGATGACCAAAAACAGTAACGTGAGCCAAAGCGAAAGTAACGCCGATGGCATAATGCAAAAACCAGCCAAGTGACTTTTCTCCCGGCATCGCCTCTGACGCCATAATTGGCACATGCATAAACTTTCCTTGGGGCATGTACAAAACTCAGCGCGCAACCAACGCATAGTTTAATGAAGGAATACCAAACACTCTCCTTTGTAACCATGCCCATAAATCCATTATCAAAGTGGCACCAATCCCTATTAGCACCGCTTGCAATCCCATTAAAAGCAGCATTTTTCTCTCCTCAAGTTTTTGATTTGTTAAGGTCTTAGTTGCATGCTACAACTTAAAGCCAACTTGAAGTCAATGGGGAATAATATGGATATTGCAGAAGTGGTTAGAAAATCAGGATTGCCGACTTCAACGCTCAGGTACTACGAACAGCTGGGGTTAATTCGCTCGATAGGAAGGAATGGATTGAGACGCCAATATTCACCAGAGGTACTCAATACACTCAATTTAATTAGCTTGGGGCGTATCGCTGGAATATCGCTTAACGAAATGGCAGAAATGTTGAATCAATCAGAAGTTTCAAAGCCATATATCGATCGTGACTTACTAACGAAAAAGGCACTTGAGATTGATGAGCAAATAAAACGTTTGAAAGCGGTGCGAGACAGCCTAAACCATGTCGCCTCCTGCCCTCATGAATCGCATATGGACTGCTCTTCATTTCAAAGGCTTATGAAGGTCGTAAAGCGTTATGTCCCCCAAAAACAGAGATAAACCGCTCTCACTACCGTCCTATTCTTGATTTAAAAGGAAGTAACTCGACATGGAGGGTTACTTCCTCTCATATTACTTAGCTTTCGCTTTTACGTACTTCTTCACTTTTTTCATCGCCATTTTTTGCTTCAGCGGTGAAAGGTAATCAATAAACAAGTTACCCGATAGGTGGTCAATTTCGTGCTGCATCACAATCGCCAAGAACTCATCGCTCTCGATTGTAATCGGGTTGCCATCACGGTCTAGTGCAGAAACAACAACTGACGTGTAACGCTCTACATCTGCGTAGTACTCAGGAACAGAAAGGCATCCCTCTTGACCAAGTGCTTTGTTTTCTCCGCTCACCACTTCTGGGTTAACCAAGATTAAAGGATCATTGCGTTCGTCAGAGATATCGATGACAACAACCGCCTCTTTTCTGCCTACTTGGGTTGAAGCTAAACCGATACCATTGCCCGTTGCGTAAAGTGTTTCTAGCATATCGTCTATCAGCGTTTGTACTGTCGATACATCAGTGACTTTTTCTGCTTTTACTTTAAGCCTTGGGTCGGGAATGGAGAGAATTTCGAGGACTGCCATACTTACCTTTCATATCTATAAATCGTAATTCGTGGCGAATTATACACACGTTTCTCGATACATAAACCTGCTAAGCTATCTTGCGCACAAGGCATAAAACATTAACTCAAACGACAACACAATAAATGGGTTTGCCTTTTAGACAAAAAATCCTACAAACAGGAAACTAAAACGCCAGCACATTATGGCTGGCGTCTTGTCATGATCCTAATTGAATCGTTTGTTGTATTTTATCTACTGACTTTCCTTGGCTTTGAGTAATACTCTAATCGCCATTTTCTCACCACTTTTTAAAATTAAGTAGGCGATGCCAATCGTTATTAGCATTATGATAGCAATAAAAATACTTACCCCACCGAGCTCAGATAATAAATAAAACGGAGAAATATCTAACGACATTAAGATAAGAGAGAACACTGCCAAACTTGCTAAAGTCCACAGTAAAACAGCATACCATCTTGTTTTTGATGGCATTACATCTCCAGTCTTGTAGCCGAAGTAATAACCAACACTCATGGCTGGGATTAACGTGCTAAGAAAGCCTGTACCACTCATTTCTATCCCAACAATATATTCAATGGCCAACAGCAATGCAGCCCAACAAACGGACGCCAGACACAACAGAGACGTAACAAGAAGTACCGATGGTGGCTGGTTTATTTCTGATTCTGAATAGTTACTTTTTAATTCCACTTTCATTTCCTTCCATTTATTTGAATAAAATAAGCGTTTTAGATCATGCTTCCGCTTGGACAACCTAGAGAAACAACACCGCCATAACTCGTTGTTGGCGTAACTACCATGACTAAATCAACAGGAAGAAACACAACGTCCGTTGCTAACGACAAAGGAATGTCAATCAATGATAGTGGGTATAACGCGATAGAAGTAATATCAGCTCTTAAATAGCAAGGTTGTCGTGCGACTGATAACGCGGTGCCTGAAAACGGCTTTCCGTATCCGCCACCAGCATGCGCATCTATAGATGAACACCCCACCATTAAAGATGCTGACACCACAAGAAATACAACTTGTAGCTTTTTAAATAGTTTTATTTTCATTTAACCTAGATTCCAACTAACTATTATTTTTACAACTAAACCCTCTCTCAAATTGTATGTTCAATGAATTTACTCATATGGGCCAAGTGCAACCATGTTAATACGTTCTATGTATTAGAAACAATTCATTTATTTCCAATGACACTAGTGAGATCATGCGACCTGATTGGAATCTCACTTAAGTTTTCATGGATCTATCGCGCTGAAAATTGAAGCCTCTACCTGTCATAGAATAAAAAGCCGTCAAAATCAGTGGTTCTGACGGCTTTTTATTTTCTATTACACACTCGATTATTGTTGCAGCTTCGCTGTGGCTTCTACTGCTTTGTAGAAGTCCAGCACTCTCTGTTTGAGGTTCGATTAAAACCCTATAAAACATTAAGCCGCAATATTAATTGAGTTGTTCTATATAGCGATTCAGCTCTACCGCATATGTTTTTTGATCAATCGCAGTGTCACCTATTTCTTCATCTAGAAATCCAAGTAGCATTTGTGCACCACCTTCACCATTATTTAACGCTTGCGTCAAGTAATAGGCTGAAAGCACCTTATTTTCAGGTAAACCACAGCCATCATCATACAAACATGATCCTAAATAAAATTGTGCACTCGCCAACCCATCATCAGCAGCCTCTGAGATTAAAGAAAAGCCCCGCTTAACATCCATGACTTTTGGCTCTTTCAGAAGGATTATCCCTAAAAGCTCTTTACTATGAACATCATCCACTTCGATAGCTTTGATCAATAAAGACTTTGCTCCTTGCACATCACCTTGTTCATAAAATTTATTTGCTTCGCTGTACAACTGCTCTGGAGCTTCTCGGTTCTTAGTTAGGAGGCTTTCTGTCGTTTTAGTTGCCTCAAACTTTGACGTAGTATCGTTACATGCCGTAACAAGGAGCACTACTAATAAAACGTTAACAATTCTCATGTTATTCCCATGTGCATTTGATAAACAAGACTGCTGTCGAGTATGAATCGTCATACTGACCGCTTACAATTTGAAACTTTGTATTGATCGGAGCTTTAGCACTAGCTTCACACATATTGGCAATTTGACCACGAACATAAGCACTCGAATCAAAGTTATACTTGTCTTCTTGAGGAATTACACTTGCTAATGAAACTCTAGATAGTTGAGGAGCTTTCCCATATTCCCTTTCGACTTTCAAATACTTCACATTAACAATCAAAATGCAGCCAGATGATTCTAGATTTGCATTGTGTACTCGATTAGCTAGTACTCTAACGTTTTGTCGGATAATATCAAAGAGAAGCATAGCTCTGCCTTTCTGTAATACCATCCCTAAGGCCATGGCCCTTCCACTATTTGCTTTCATTGCAGTAGAAGCTAGAGTTGACGACTGTATTGGAGCTAGAGACGAAAATTTACGTGAAGGAATAACAGCTTTGTTTTTCCAGTGCATTCGATCGGTTAACATACCAGACTTAACCGCCATGTTGCGATCTATCTGTTCCTTAAGCTTTTGTAACCTTTTCTCACCTGTAATATCATTTGGAAGCTTACGTAATGGTCCCGCAAGAGAAGTATCTTTTATGGTATTAACGGGAATTTTCTCATTATCTAATTTGCTTCTTAGTTCGACACAAGAGCTAAATAGTTTGTCAGCTGGATACATGTAATTAATGTAGTTGATTGATAACGGCGTATCTCTCTCGTGCGTTAGTATAGAAATGTACATAATGATTCTCTCAAAACCATTATTATGAACAGGATTGCATAAAGTTCCAAGCTCTAAGTTGTCCTAGTTGTGAGATATACCCTAATCAATGAAAGTTAATTTATAGTTAGATATTTGTTAGAAACACTCAGCGGTCATTACAAATAAACATTCGTTAACTATATGTGTTGTCACCATTACATGTAAGATTATTAAAAATAAAGGCTAACCAGTTGGTTAGCCTTTATTGATATTACTGCTACAATTTTGCTTTGGCTTTTACGCGGACTTTAATTAACACATCACCATCGACCAACCTAAGGTCGAATATTGGTGAATGTCGCGGTGGTGACTCCATCACTTTGTGACGACAACGATTTTACGTCTGCGCTAAAGTAATACGGATTAAGTGGCATTTTACTCTCGGCTAGTCGCGCGTAGTAAAGCTTGGCGGGCTGTTTTGCCATTTGTTGCGCGTACAAATACCCGACCAACGCATGTTCAAACTGGTGGTAACCATTTCCCCAATGGAACGCTTTGGTTGATTTAGGACTCAGACCGACTCCTCCATATTGATGATCCACCCATACGTCCATAAAAGTGGGTAACGTGTATTGAAGCGTTTCTTTCATCGAACCATCAACAAGGGAAACTGTCATTGCCGCTTGATCGAGCTCTGCCCATTCCCAAGACGAGCTATAGTGCTTGTATGGTCTTGATTGCCAAGCAGGAATGCTCTCTTGCGTCCATTTACTCTGCCATTCTGGTGAGAAAAGCGCTTTGACTTGCTCAAAGTTTTGCTGGTATTGCGCTTGCTTAAGCGTGTGTTTCATTCCTTTGAAACCAAACTCTGTCCACTTTGAATTTTCCAACAACTGACCTGTCAGATACGTCATCCAATACGCCTTGATGGTGTGTCCAAAATCATTGTGTTTCGCATTTGGCATCATTACCGCTTTGTGGTGTATCGCGCCATAAAAGCGCTGCTCTTTGACGGAATGATAGTTATCTATCATCACTTGCGTCAGCCATTGCAGATCTTGCTTCCACTTGGCTTGCGCTGGTTCTGGTAAAAGTGGCGCCGTTAACAACAGGTAGCCATTAATTTGGTCAAGTTGAGCGACTAACTCTTGCTGCTTCTCACTTTCCCCATCACCATCTTTCAAAACCCACGCCAGACCGCGATCATCGCTTCGTCGGTATTGTTTAAATATAAACGCTTGCTGGTCGATAAGTGCTTGTTCAACCTTTGGATCTTGCGTCAAGTAGTAGTACATCGCCAAGCCCACCAAAGCGTAAGCTTGGTCTTGAGAAGTTCGCTGTTGCCACTCCATCCCCGGTTTTCCACTACGCGTAAAGCTCACGAAGCCGCCGTTTTTCTCATCTTGTAGATGATCAATCAGGTAATAAGCACCTTTCTTTGCCAGCTCTAATGCTTGCTTGTCACCCGTAAGATGAAAAAGCACGCCATAAGCGTAAGTTTGGCGCGATTTCATGCGGGTGTATTCGCGATCGAAGTGCGGGCTAATCCACCCTTTGTTTAATTCTTCACACGGCTTTTGTGGGTCGAGAATGACACCGTTATCACAACGAAATGTCGGAAAATTCCCCGCAGGTTGCCCATGCGCGCTTTCCATCATCCAATATGGGGCTAGGCCATTCGTCACATGGTTTAACCAATCATCCCCCGAAGGCAGGCCTACATCAGCAAAGCTGCTCATGCTCGTCGTTGCGAGCAATAAGGTAAGATATTTAAAAGACATAACACTCAATTAAGTTATTGAATTTTATCCAGTATAAATAACTCCCTTTACGCATATTGTTGTCGTGCTCACAATAGCCTTACGCATTTGTTTGCATCAATCATCTTTCAGCCTTGTTCGATGACTGAGCCGAGAATAAACGCTACTCTGTCTTCGACTGATATTTTGGGCACTTCGATCAATTTATAACCAAATTTGTGATAAGCGTTGACCATCTGTTGATACGTAGCCACCGCTTCAGAAAAATCTTGCTTTCGCTCTTCGTCGTTGCTGAATATCGATGCCCAAGGTGGAAAAATGAACACTTGAGAATGATAACGAAGCATCTGGCAATGCGTGATGAGCTCATGCGAGATTGGCAGTTGTTCCAATTTACTGTAGCCATATACGTCCACAATACTGCGATCAAAAAACACGTCCCCTTGGTAGGCATTGAAAGCTCGGTAATTGCTCACTTCTACCTTCATCATTTCGTCTCGAAAAGCTTGTTTGTCATTCCAAGGTAATGCTGAACCGTGATTGGCAACCTGCGTTTGTATTATTTGACGGCCGGTTTCTGGCGCGCAGATAAAGCCTTGTGTTTTTAGTTGTTCGATAACCGAGGTTTTTCCTGCACCGGGACCACCAGTGAATACGATGAGTTTGTTCAAAATCTTTTCCTTATTTTTTGTTTGAGTGAAGTAATGCGTGTACAGCCAAGAAAATGGGCATCATTTGGCGTTTGAAATTGGCACGCCAGCGTTAAGCGAGATCGGTAGTGGGAAATTTGGGGGAATAGAACTGAGCAGTGAAGAGATTTACAAAGTAAGAACCGAAACGACGTGTTCATCGGTTATGGACAACGGAGGAATGCTGAGCGAAGCAAGCTCGCCCAAAATACTGGGTTGGGAAGTGGTGCGATTGGTTCTGATGGTTAACGCGTCAATTGGATATCTATATCAAGAAAATGGCACCTAAGCCTAAGAACGCAAAGAAACCGACGACATCGGTAACGGTCGTCAATACTACCGAGCCAGCCACGGCGGGGTCAATGTTAAACTTCTTCAACGTGAATGGTATCAACGTACCCGATGCCGCGGCCGCCAAACTATTGAGGAAAATGGCACAACAGATAATAAGCGCCAATGGCCAAGAGTCAAACACCATGTAGACGACACCCGCGATCACTAATCCCATGATCAAGCCATTAATGGTGGCGATTTTTAATTCCTTATTCACCAATAGCTTCAAGTTACTTTGGTGCAAGTGGTTTAGTGCGATACCTCGAATGGCCACCGCTAAGGTTTGGCTACCCGCGATGCCGCCCATACTCGCCACAACAGGCATTAAGATAGCAAGCGCAACGACTTGCTCGACCACATTATCAAAAATACCAATGATGGCAGAGGCAACAAAAGCGGTCAGCAAGTTAATCACCAACCAAAGTGCTCTTAGCCTTGTCGCCACGCTTAATGGTGTAAACAAATCTTCTTCGCTTCGTACGTTTTCTGCCACTACAGCTTGTAGGCTGAGTTCACGCAAGGTAATCGCGATGGTCGCCATCGACAAGACGCCCATAATTTTGCCACCAGCCATGATAGGAAACCAATGTGCTCCACCATCAATCGAGACTTGTTTGCTGACGCTTTGAATCGTTTGAATATCTTCTAGAATTGGCGTAACTACGGTCAAGTCGGTAAGTTTGATATGATTCTCGTGCAGCAACAGGGTTTGCGGCTCTATCGTACCAATCACACCACTTGCATCACGCACAATAATCAACCGCACTGGACTTTGCCCGCGTTTTAGCAGCTCGGTTTTGATGCCTCCTACGCTGTTTTTAGGGTTTGCGACCAGAAAGTGAGGCTCGGCATAACGTCCAACTTTGTTGTCTTCATACGACAATGCTTGTTGGATATGCGCGACAGACTCTTCACTTTGATCAATAAGGTATTCATCTACAAATTCGGTCGGTAAAAAGTCCGCAAAGATGATCAGTTCAGAATCCGTTATGTACGCCAAGCGTTCATGTTGTAAGTCTTTATTGAGTGATTGATGAATGTGCTTGGCGGTGTCGTATCGGAGCAAATTTAATACCGTCCAATACTTCTCAGGCGACACTGCTTCTATGACACGCTTACGGTAAGCAATGTTGACCGATTCCAAAATGTTCGCAATCTGTGCTTCTTGATAGTCTTTCAAAAAGCTCAAGTCTTCGGTCGATTCTATCGCTTTAATGATCTCAGCAAGCAAATGTGGCACTTTGCGGTTAATTTGCAATTGGTTGGAATCTATCATTACTTTTACCTATAGCTTTCACTACCACATTCGCCGCATTGACGATATGTGCTATCCGAAGGCATGAATTCTTGATGTTAAAATTCTAGGCGATAGTTGACTTAATTGCGGAATTTATATTTCGCTCGCAGAAACAAAACGCCTCTGCATCAGTTCATGGTATAGACTTGAATGTGTGTCAGGCTCATTCGCCTTGTTTGATAATGGAGTAATCAATGGCACCTGTATTTTTTCTGACTCAGCAGGCCGCCTTACCAAGTCGTAAGGTGCTTCGTAAAGTGATTCAATTTTCGACAGCGTTGGCTCAGCCTATTGTGGTTTTAGTGGAAGACCATCGCCGAAGTGAAGATCACGCATTCGCTCATTTTCTCAGTTTCAACTCTGACCATATAGAAAAAAGACAAGCTGAGTTTGAAGCTTGGACCTTAAAGTTCAACGCATTAATTGTCGAACTTTGTGAAGAAGAAGAGCTTGAAACGCCAACGCTCTCTTACGAGCATTTCAAAGGGAGTCATTGGGTTGAGCAAGTTGCGAAACGACTTGTTGACCACACTGACTTACTGCTCGTGGGACACTTTAACAAACACGAGATTCAAACGATACTCACAGAACTAGCACAACAAGATTGCGACTTGTTGCTACTGAGTGAGCGTTCATGGCCTTCTCACGCCAACATGCTTTGTGCAATCGACCCACTTCATCGAGGGGATGAAAAGTCGATAGTAGATAAAGCCATCGTCTCGCGAGGCTCAAAATTAGAACAAACCTTAAGCGGGAAAATGACGCTCGTTTACTGCCGATACGTCGCGCCATACCTCTCTCGCTATCGTGCAGAGATATTAAGCAATCAAAAAGCAGGCATTACAGATTTTATTACTGCGCAAAAGTTAACGCGAGTTCCATTACTATTACCGGAAGGAAACCCTGAAACGGCGTTACCAAAAGCAGTTAAGCAATCACAAGCAGCGATTTTGATTATGGGTGCATGTAAACGAAGCATGTCATCCCAATTTTGGTCTGGCAGCACTGTAGACACGTTACTTGACCAACCACCTTGTGACCTACTGTTGGTCAACAGCTCCAAGGGCTGACTAGGTATTCCCTATTAACCTATCCTTTCAATACCAAGCGCAGTTATTGGCTCTTTACATCTTCTAACTGCGCGGCTTCATGTTCCGCGTTCAAGGCTTGTTTCTGCTGCTGTTTTATCTCATCCCAACTGCGTCCCGATTCAATCGCAGATACACGCTGCTCGTATTTAGTGCAGGCTCTTTCGAGTACTTTCTCAGGATCTATACCCTTTTCTCTTTCCAGCGCTTTTAATACGTTAAGGTAGTTCCACAACACATCGCCTAACTCGTCTTCCAAATGACAAAGGCGATCCTCGCGAATCTCTTCGCGGACTTCATCAACTTCTTTGCCAATGGCCTCCAGATAAGTCTCTACGCCTTTAAACCAAGTATTGGTTTGGTCATATTGAGATTTTCTCGTCGCAATTGCATACAGCTCATCAAATTTCTTCATTGCCTCTCCGTAGAACACGTTTTTATTTATGCCTTTTTAGGACGAATAAACTTCCCTTTAGCCGTCACTCTAACTTCGCTTTCGACCCGCAATTGAGCCACCAGTTGATATATACCGCGTCGTTCACCTTCACAGAGTGCGGTAATCGTGACTCGATCATTTAACTGAATAGGTGCATGGTAGCGCACATCCAACTGCGCCGTAAGGGCTTGAATGTCTCTAGATAACAAACAATGCGTCATTGCACCATCGAGAAGCGAACTGGCAATACCACCATGCAACAGGTCTGTGTAACCTTGATGACGCGGTAAAACGTGAAACTCTCCGACAACAGAACCATCGGCTAGGTATTGGTAGTTCACGGCCAAAGAGTTCGGATTCACATTAATTGAAGAACAAACCGCACATTGATGATGAGATTCGTGAGTGTAATGACAATAGCTGTTTGTGGACATGATAGTTACTCGGTTTCTCAAAAGAGTAATTAGCATATGCCAACAATTAAAAAGAAACGGCGAGTAATCTTTGTTTGCATGTTGCAGGGCCAGCAACCTCGCTTTTCATAACACTAAATAATCATTTTAATAATTAACGATAATTTCCAGTTTATTTAGAGTGGCGATATGGTTTGCATAGTGATTACGCAACGTTATGAAAAGGCGACTTATGAAGTTTCTCCACACGATGATCCGTGTAGCTGACCTAGACAAATCTATCGAATTTTATACAAAAGTTCTGGGAATGAGTGTTTTGGATCGTTTTGAAAACCAAGAATACCGTTACTCACTGGTGTTTGTTGGTAACCCTGATCAACCAGATGGCGCGACCATCGAGCTAACTTATAACTGGGATACCGACAGTTACGACTTGGGTAACGCATTCGGACACATGGCACTGGGGTCTGAAGATATTTACGCCGCTTGCGAAAAAATTAAAGCGCTTGGTGGCAACGTTACTCGCGAGCCAGGTCCAATGAAAGGCGGAGAAACTCACATCGCGTTCATTAAAGATCCCGATGGTTACCAAATCGAACTCATCCAAACTCAAAAATAACGAGGTTTCCTATGACAGACGCATTATTTCAACCCATTCAACTTGGCTCTCTCTCATTAAAAAACCGTATCGTTATGCCTCCGATGACGCGCTCTCGTGCTTCTCAACCAGGTAATATCGCTAACGACATGATGGCGACCTACTATGCTCAACGTGCTGAAGCGGGCCTAATCGTTGCTGAAGGCACACAAATTTCGCCAATGGGTCAAGGCTATGCATGGACACCAGGCATTTACAGCCCAGAGCAAATTGCTGGCTGGAAAAAAGTAACTGATGCAGTGCACGAGAAAGGCGGCGTTATCTTCG
Source organism: Vibrio sp. 970 (assembly GCF_033339075.1). Classification (NCBI taxonomy): domain Bacteria; kingdom Pseudomonadati; phylum Pseudomonadota; class Gammaproteobacteria; order Vibrionales; family Vibrionaceae; genus Vibrio; species Vibrio sp. 970. The sequence goes on along the minus strand of NZ_JAWOTW010000003.1, from coordinate 30,843 downwards.
CGCAATTATGGCACGTTGGTCGTGTGACTCACCCTGATAACATTGGCGGTGAGCAACCTATTTCTTCTTCTGCGCTAAAAGCAGAAAACGTGAAAGTATTTGTCGATAACGGCACAGACGAACCGGGTTTTGTCGACGTGGTTGAGCCACGTGAAATGACCAAACAAGACATCAAGAACGTTATTGAAGAGTACCGCCAAGCCGCACTAAACGCGATAGAAGCCGGATTCGATGGTATCGAGCTTCATGCAGCGAATGGCTACTTGGTTAACCAGTTTATCGATTCTGAAGCGAATAATCGCACCGATGAATACGGTGGTTCCATTGAAAACCGTCTGCGTTTTCTTGGTGAAGTGGTAGAGGCGATGACGCAAGCTATTGGCGCAGAGCGTGTTGGTGTTCGTCTTGCACCATTCACTTCGTTAAATGGCACCGTTGATAGTACGCCAGTCGAAACCTACACCGCCGCTGCAGCGCTGCTTGATAAACTCAATGTGGTTTACATTCACATTGCAGAAGTGGATTGGGACGACGCGCCAGACACTCCGCACGACTTTAAAACCGCAGTTCGTGAGGCGTATAAAGGCACACTGATCTATGCCGGTCGTTACAACGCAGAAAAGGCGCAACACGCGATTGAAAGTGGTTTAGCCGACATGATTGGCTTTGGCCGTCCGTTTGTTGCAAACCCAGACTTACCAAGCCGCATCAAGCATGGCTATCCGCTGGCAGAACATGACCCTGCCACATTGTTCGGCGGCGGTGAAAAAGGCTTAGTGGACTACCCTGCGTACCACGCGGGTTAATTCATCTACGTAAAGCTGATTCGCAACTCGCGATAAACCAATAGCGAAACCAAAAGAACCTTGCTCTTCCCCCTGTAACGCCAAGATGCAGGGTTCTTTTTAGGCAAGCCACCAGAATTAACGTCTTTGACAAGATGTACAACCTCGACACGCAGAGCGCGTCGTTTTACTGAGCAAACTGCGTTGTACTTTACAGTAAGCATTCTTTAAAGCACGACGACCTGAAAACCAATCATCCGGTTTAGTGAGGATTAAGTAGCCGTTAAACCTCTTAACCAACTCGGTTCGGTTGTTTTCGATAAATCGGCTATCAAACTCGATGTCGAAGTAATCCAAAGCCTCTTCGATACAAGTAAAGCTGGCAATTTTTTCCTGAATCGTATTCTCTGTCATCGTTTCTTTAGCGTAATCATTTTCAATGAAGTCTAAGTTCCTCGCGCTTTACGTTCTTTGATTTAGCGCTTCTTAAGATCATTCTTTATGGGGTTTCCATATTGAAATTCAATTTGGGAATTCGTTAACCCACCTAGCATTTTCATTTTGACAATCACTTTAAGGCACTGATTTAAATAAACATTATTTCTGGTTCATATTTTGCTCTACTTCATTAAACGGAATGTTGGAGCAACACTATATGACTTACAGAGCAGAAGTAGACGGATTAAGGGCGATTGCTGTCACGTTGGTGATTTTGTTTCATGCAGGAGTTGAGCAATTCGCTGGTGGCTTTATTGGCGTCGACGTGTTCTTTGTGATCAGCGGCTATTTGATCACTGCCATCGTGATTAACGACTTAGAAAACCAGAAGTTCAGCCTTGGTGATTTTTATGAGCGACGCATTCGTCGCATACTCCCCCTCTTACTGGTGGTCATCGCCGTCAGCTATTTGATGTCTTGGTGGCTATTTTTGCCGCAAGCACACAAAGACGTTGGTCAGTTCGCAGTGTCTTCTATTCTTTCTTCATCCAACATTCTTCTGTATCTAAAAGGCCACAATTACTTCGGTTTAGAAGATCAAGCCAACCCGCTGTTCCACACATGGAGCTTGGGCGTTGAAGAACAATACTACATTGTCATTCCTTTGCTACTCATGCTACTCGCTCGTGGCAAAAACGCGTTTTACTTGACTTTTTTCATCGTGGTATTTGCGCTGAGTTTGATGACTATTGTCTACGCGAGCAACGATCCTGATTTCGCTTTTTACATGATCTTCTCTCGCGCTTGGGAGCTGGCAACCGGTTCATTACTCGCATTAGTGATGAGAAAAGTCCAAGTTCAATCTAACGATACTCTAGCAACCATTGGCATCGTTTTGATATTGGCTTCCGCGCTTTTGTTTGAAAAATCGCAAGATGGCGCGGGCATTACGCTGCTGGTGCCGGTCATCGGTAGCGCGTTGGTGATTTTGTTTGCCTCTAAAGACAATGTCTGCGGTAGATTACTGAGCCTAAAGTGGGTCGTGTTCGTCGGCTTAATCAGCTACAGCTTATACTTGTGGCACATTCCATTATTTGTCTTTTACCGCTACGTGTTGGACACAACACAAGACGTCAATATCCCGCTTTACGTTATCGCTCTTTTTGTACTGTCTTACTTCACTTGGCGCTTTATTGAAAAGCCGTTCCGTAGCCGAAAAGCCATGAGCATGCGCACTGTGTCCGCGGTTATTGTGTTGTTGACGTTGCCCTTGCTAACGCTCGGCGTTATCGGTCATCAAAACGGTGGTTTTCCAGAAAGAAGCGCATTTTTCGAGGCCATGCGCGTTAACAACGGTTATGGTTTAGATTGCAACGGCAACACCAACGTTAACGATGTGTGCTCGTCTGCGCCGCAGCCCGCCATCGCTGTGTTAGGCAATAGTCACAGCATGGTTTACGTGAAGCGTCTATCTGAAGTAACACCAACTGGCGTGGTGCAACTTACTCAAGATTCCTGTGCGGTCGGTTATGTCGACATCCTAGAAGCTGCTGGCTCAATTTCTTGCCGACAGTTCTTCAATGAGGCTGTCGATACCATTCTAAGTACCCCTTCCATTCGTCGCGTTGTTATCTCTTCTAATTTCAATAAAGAGCTTTCACAAGCCGATTATGAAGCATCATTAACCAAATTATTGAATGAACTGAAAGGAAAGGAAGTGGTCGTTTTCGGTCCAACCCCTTCTGCACCGTTTGCGGTAGGAGAATGCCTTTGGAAAGCGCGTTTGTTTGGCGAGACAGAAGAGTCTGCCTGTGACTTTTCTCCCAAACAACATCACCCTCAAAACGTGGCGAAGTTAGTGAACTACTTTGAGCAATTTGAGCACGTTGAGTTTGTCGACTTGACCGATGCCATTTGCAGAAATGGCGTATGTCGAATGAGAGTTGGAGCAAACAATGCGATGTATACGGATGACAGCCATTTATCTTACAAAGGTGCTGAGTTGGTGCTTGGGCATTACCTCAACACTACAAATGAAGCGCAACAGTTCACTTACGACCGACAATAACCAAGGAAATAAACTTTTATGCTTCAGCGCTTATCTCAGGTAAGCGCTGAATGCTTTAAAGCAAGACAAAGCTAGGCGTCTATTTGAAAATGCGCGGATCAAACGCGAAATCGAGCTTTTCGGCTTTCTTGATGATCTCTTTCATTTTGGGATGATTTGGATTCACCACGTAGTTTTTATCACGAGGTGAAATCGTTGAAGGCACTTGCAGCGCGGCAAACTCTGGATGAGGATCATTGAGAAACTGATCGCCAATGTACTGCGTAGACTCGCTCGCCGGTATTGCTCGCCACGTCACAGGGAGATCTTCTTCATCTAAGGTGGCGATGAGGTATTCTGGCATTTCAATACGATATAAATCGTAAAGTTTGGTGATAGCAGGATCGTTGTTTACGTGAACAAATACTTCCAACGAGCAAAGGGATTCCGATTCAGAGAAGTAGAGGGCTTCGGTTCCTTTTGAGTTCCATCGCCCTCCAAATAACTTTGCGCCAACGGGGCTGAATGGCGTGTCAGCAAATTTCTTTTGTGTGAGACGATAGAGCTTCATATTACGAGAATACCCCGTGCTCTAAACGGCCGATCAAATCTTTTACGATTTCAAAATCCACCGTGGTCGAGACCATATCAAGTGGACGTTTTCCACCTAAGCCGTACACATTCTCTCTCATCCATTTTAACGCGCGCTCTTCGTCGTCAAACAGTTCTGTCGCGAGTTTCAATAACATCGCTAATCGATAGATTGCATCACTTTCTTGCGTATTGAAGCGTTCATCGTTTTTTAGACGACGCTTGATCGTGCTGACAGGTATCAATGTGACGTTTTGAAACTCACTCTGAGAAAGCTTCACACGCTCAACAATATTGCGATACACCTTTGGCTCAAAGCCTTTGTGAACCGCATCAGTGCGACCTGTTTCAGCGTCTTCAATACCCAACATAAACCAGAAATTGGCTTTATGAGGTTGTTTCGGTTTGAAGCTTTTTAATGCTGCAGTTGCCATATCAAGCTCCTATGGTTCATATGGTCCAGTTATTATGGTTCAAATGAGCTTAACTTTCAATCAAAGTAAAAAGATAGGTAAAGAAAAAGGCGAGCTTTTCGCCCGCCTCTCTTACTTATTCATCAACCCATCTACTGACGGGCATCGTTTCACTTATTGCAAGTCAAAACGATCCGCGTTCATGACTTTCGTCCATGCGGCGATGAAGTCATGGATGAATTTTTCCTGATTATCATCTTGCGCATACACTTCCGCATACGAACGCAGGATCGAGTTTGAACCAAAGACAAGGTCCACTCGAGTAGCCGTCCACTTAACAGCGTCGGTTTTACGATCACGGATTTCATATTGATTAGCACTCACTGGTTTCCACGTATATGCCATGTCAGTAAGGTTCACGAAGAAATCATTCGACAAAGTGCCTACTCGGTCAGTAAATACGCCCTCTTTTCCACCGCCGTAGTTACTGCCTAGAACGCGCATACCACCGATAAGTACCGTCATTTCTGGCGCAGTTAGCCCCATAAGCTGAGCACGATCTAATAAAAGCTCTTCTGGCTTAACCGCGTAGTCTTTCTTCAACCAATTTCGGAAACCGTCAGCAACAGGCTCAAGTACTTCGAACGATTCCACATCCGTCATCTCTTGGGTGGCATCACCTCGGCCTGGCGCGAATGGTACGGAAACATCATGACCTGCGGCACGCGCAGCCAGTTCAATACCTACGTTACCAGCAAGCACGATAGCATCTGCAACACTACAGCCCTCTTCTGCTGCTATTTTTTCTAACACCGCAAGAACACGTCTTAGACGTTCAGGTTCGTTCCCTTGCCAATCTTTTTGCGGAGCCAAGCGAATTCTCGCGCCATTTGCACCGCCTCGGCGGTCAGAGCCACGGTAAGTACGCGCACTATCCCACGCCGTACTTACTAACTCACTAATGGATAGGCCACTTGCTTCGATTTTTGTTTTTACTAAATCAACATCGTAGTCTGTCTTACCTGCGGGCGTTGGGTCTTGCCAAATAAGATCTTCGCTTGGCACATCAGGGCCGAAATAACATGATTTTGGTCCTAGATCGCGGTGTGTCAACTTAAACCAGGCACGAGCAAAAACGTCATCAAAGTACGCAGGGTCATTTTGGAACTTTTCTGCAATCTTACGATATTCAGGGTCCATTTTGAGCGCCATATCGGCGTCGGTCATGATTGGATTGTAGCGCTTAGAACCGTCTTCAACATCGACAGGCTTGTCTTGTTCTTCAATGTCGATTGGCTCCCATTGCCATGCGCCAGCTGGGCTCTTTTTCAGTTCCCAGTCATACTTAAATAGTAGGTGGAAGTATCCGTAGTCCCATTGTGTAGGGTGCGTTGTCCAAGCACCTTCAATGCCACTCGTTACCGTGTCACGGCCAATACCACGTGTTTTGTGGTTAATCCAGCCAAGACCTTGCTCATGAACGTCTGCTGCTTCGGGCTCTGGGCCAAGGTTTGCGGCATCACCATTACCATGACACTTACCCACCGTGTGACCACCAGCTGTGAGCGCGACGGTTTCTTCATCGTTCATTGCCATTCGCGCAAAGGTCACTCGCATGTCATGTGCTGTTTTGAGAGGATCTGGGTTACCGTCTACCCCTTCAGGGTTCACATAGATAAGACCCATCATTACCGCAGCAAGCGGGTTTTCTAAATCTCGCTCACCAGAGTAGCGGCTGTTATCAGCGTCACTTGTGGCTAACCATTCTTGCTCAGAGCCCCAGTAAGTGTCTTTTTCTGGGTGCCAGATGTCCTCTCGTCCAAACGCAAAGCCAAAGGTCTTAAAGCCCATGGATTCGTACGCCATGTTACCGGCAAGGACAATCAGGTCTGCCCAACTTAGTTTGTTGCCATATTTTTTCTTGATTGGCCATAAAAGGCGTCGAGCCTTATCCAGGTTGGCGTTATCTGGCCAAGAGTTGAGAGGAGCAAAGCGTTGGTTGCCTGTAGCAGCACCGCCACGGCCATCCGCAATACGATAACTGCCCGCTGCATGCCATGCCATTCGGATCATTAAACCACCGTAGTGTCCCCAGTCGGCAGGCCACCAGTCTTGGCTATCAGTCATTAAATCTTTTAAATCTTTTTTAAGTGCTTCGACATCTAGCTTTTTCAGTTCTTCTTTGTAATTAAAGTCCTGACCAAATGGGTTGGTTTTGGAGTCGTGTTGATGCAGGATGTCTAAGTTCAAGGCATTCGGCCACCAATCCATCACCGACTTATCTGTAGATGTTTGCCCACCATGCATAACTGGACATTTACCTACCGAACCGCCGTTTGCTTTGCTCATATAATGCTCCTTCGTGTCGTGGTTGTGGTAACCACTCTTTGTTATTCAATAAATCGAATATCCACCTCAAACAGCGTAGTTCATACACTGTTTTTTTAGTTAACGCCAAGTCAAAATTTCAAACATTTCAGCGAATAAATAATTGTTATCAAACATGTACCTATATGTAGAAAATATGGATAGAGATCAGTTTAAGTCCATACCTGAATACTTAATCCCAGACAGCCTCGCCATGTTGTGATCCCAGGTCGCTAAATCATGATGACTAAATTCACTCAGAGCGTGATGACCACACGCCCTTGCCATAACTTGCATGAGCTCGACCGAGGATTCGAAGAAATTTTTCAGTTGCTGGGATGACTTTTCAACGTCGAGACGCTGCCTCAAATCGGCATTTTGTGTCGCAATGCCTGCCGGGCAATTATTGGTGTTGCAGATGCGAGCGGCGACACAACCGATCGATTGCATCGCACTGTTTGCTATCGCCACTCCGTCTGCTCCAAGTGCCAACGCTTTGACAAAATCCGTAGGAACTCGCAACCCACCGGTGATGATTAATGTGACGCGGTCACTTGCACCTTTTTCATCTAAGTACTTACGTGCACGAGCTAACGCAGGAATGGTGGGCACACTAATATGGTCACGGAACATAGTTGGCGCCGCACCCGTGCCACCACCGCGACCATCTAAGATGATGTAATCAGCCCCAGCATCAAGCGCAAACTGAATGTCTTGCTCAATATGGTTGGCACTGAGTTTAAATCCAATTGGAATGCCGCCTGTGATGCCACGAACTCTGTCAGCAAACTTTCTGAAATCGTGAGTAGTGTGAAGATCTTTGAACGTTGGTGGTGATATCGCTGGTTGTCCCTCGGGGATGCCTCTCACCTGAGAGATCTTACCTACATTTTTATTTGCAGGCAGATGACCACCCGTGCCCGTTTTTGCTCCTTGCCCACCTTTAAAGTGAAACGCCTGAACATTAAGAAGCTTAGATTCGTCGTAGCCAAATTGAGCACTAGCAAGCTCATAGAAATACCGTGAATTAGCGGCTTGTTCTTCCGGTAACATGCCACCCTCACCAGAGCAAATCCCAGTCCCTGCCAACTCTGCACCTTTTGCTAGTGCAATTTTCGCCTCTTCAGAAAGTGCGCCAAAACTCATGTCCGACACCAACAAAGGAATGGCGAGTCTGAGCGGCTTACGCGCGTTTGGTCCCACAATCAACTCGGTAGACACAGGAACGTCTTCCAACAACGGTTGTGTCGCCATTTGCGCCATCATGATTTGTATAGCATCCCAATGTGGTAGCAAATGCCTAGGAACCCCCATTGCAGCCATCGGACCATGATGACCGAGTTTAGAGAGTCCTTCTCTCGCTAATTGGTGGATAAACTCGAGGGTTGGTTCTTCTTGAGTAGCAGACGCCGTTGGTTTGTCTCTTTTCTCTCGCTTTTGTTCCGGTCCCTCTTTACCGACTTGCTCTGCGGTAAATCGCTTGTGTGTACCATCACAAAAAGGAGCATTGGCGGTATGCTTACATTGGCAGAGATAGGCATCTTCGTCTTTTTCCGCACTAAAGCTCATTGGCTTTAAGCCGGTTCCCGAATGAGCCCCATCGCAGTAAGGTTGATTTTTAGAACGCCCACATCGGCAGAAGTAATATTCTTGCCCAGCTTTCAACTCTACTTTGATCGGCTTGTTATCAGCGATGATTGGCTTGCTCATGTTGCCCCCTATTTATTATTGTTAACCATGCTTTCTCGCTGGCTTGCAATAAGCGTAGAACAGGAGCGTAAAGAGCGTCAGTGTCGCCGAGTAAAATGCGCGATTGTCGCCCGACTAACCTATACTTTTTATGGGTCTCATACACGTGGAGGCTATATGACGATTGCAACCCGATTAGATGAATATTTGACTGAGCATAACATTCACTTTCAAACCGTGAATCACAGCCACAGTCATAGCTCGCTACAAAGTGGTGTTGCAGCAGGTGTGCCTTTAATGAATATCGCAAAAGGTGTGATTCTAGAGGATCATGAAGGGCGTCATATGATGGCGGTCTTACCTGCCAACAACAAAATCAGTTTGTCGCGATTAAACGACGAATTTAATGCCACCTTCCACTTGGTGAAAGAGCGTATGGTTTACCGACTCTTCACCGATTGTGAACACGGCGCTATTCCACCGATTGGTAGCCCTTACCACATGTCGACAGTTTGCGATGAAAGACTAGCAAACTTGGAACATGTCTACCTTGAAGCTGGCGATCATGAAACTCTGATTAAGCTGGACCGAAAGGCGTTTAAAGAACTGATGAACGACTGTAGATATCTAAGATTCAGCAGTGAAGTTCTGCATTAAACTTGCCAAGATCTCTCGACACTTCCTGAACAAGGCTCTTTCAACAGAGCCTTTCTTTGTTTTGTTGGTAGCACGCGATGGAAGTTTCTCGGACTTTGGTGCCCAGCGTTTCAGAGCATATAGAAACAAAAAACCGCCTATTCGGGCGGTTTTTTATCAATCAAATCATAATTATTATCGAACAAAGATCTTTTGGATCGCTTTTATCGCCATAGCCCTACGGCGCATTAATACGCTCGTTCTTGGCAACCATTTCGGTGTGTGAAGAATGGTTTTCGCATGACTAAAAGTTCTGAATCCTTCCTCTCCGTGATAATGCCCAATACCCGATTCACCAACGCCACCAAAAGGCGCATCTTCAGCGCCAACATGTAAAACCGTATCATTAACGCCGACGCCACCACTGTGGGTGTTGCGTACAATATGTTTGATGGTCGATTTGTCGTCCGACATAACATACAGCGCAAGTGGTCTTTGGTGCTGATTAATGTAGTCAATCGCTTCATCAACGGCATTGTAGGGCTTAACAGGTAGAAATGGCCCGAAGATCTCCTCTTGCATGATTCGCATATTCGGCGACACATCCGTGACCAAATGAGGATACAGAAGTCGTTCCTCTTGGGGCGACGCTTCAACAGTGTGAAGGTTAGCACCTTGCGCTTTTGCATCCTCAAGTAGCGCAGTCAAACGATCATATTGTCGTTGGTTGACAATATGGGTCAGCTTTTGATTCTTGTTGGATTTTAAATAGAGCTTTTCAAAACGTTTTAAGAATAGCGAAATGAATTCTTCGACACGTTCTTGCGGTACAAATGCGTAGTCAGGCGCGACACAAATCTGGCCTGCATTAATGCATTTACCAAACAAGATAGCATCAACGGCTTTCTTCATGTCTGCATCTTTTGCAATGATCACCGGGGACTTTCCACCCAACTCTAACGTCACCGGGGTAAGGTTTTCCGCTGCCGCTTTTGCCACTGCGCGGCCAACACTCGTAGAACCCGTGAACAAAAGGTGATCGAATGGCAGTTGGCTGAATGCTTGTGCGACGTCTGCTTCACCCTCAAAAACTTCGACATACTCAGACAACCCACGGCAAATATCGACGATGACTTTATTGGTTTTTGGCGTAAATTCGCTGAGCTTCATCATCACGCGGTTACCAGCAGCCAATGCTGTCACTAAAGGCGCAAGGCTCAAAATCACAGGAAAGTTCCACGGTGAAATGATCCCGACGACACCTAACGGTTGATACTGAACGGTTACTTTAGAAGGTGCGAGCAATAAGCCGGATTCGCGCTTGCTGGGTTTGCACCATTTTTTTAGTCGTTTGAGGGTATAATTAATATGCGAGACCGTTGGCAAAACGTCGGTCATGGCGGTATCAAATTCTGAGCGATAGCCAAAATCGTCACTTAACGCTTCAACCAAAGCTTGTTTGTTCTCAAGCAGCGATTTTTTTAACAAAACGAGGCGCTGTTTACGTTCATCCAAACTAGGATAAGGCTCGGCTGCATATGCCGCTTTTAAGCGTTCGAGGCTTTGCTGTAACAAGTTATCTACTTCAACCTCTGTGATTGCGTTCATGATGCTTCTCCTAGCCTAGTTTCTGCCAATGACGCCCCAAGTTAACACGAGCGCAACAATGTTACTATTGTAGCGCTCGTGAAGTTAGAGTTCGAACTCTGATTAAAATATTTCTGGGGTGGATACTACATCAAACGTAGTTCATAAATGCCTAGTCGTTGAGAGCGGTCAAGCATATCGAACTCATGATCAACGTATTCTTTTAATGTGGCGCCTGCACGCTCAGCAATATTGATGCTAGCGATGTTATCTTCCATACAATGGAACTGAATGAATTGTGCGTGCCCTTTCTGCTTCAAAAAAGGGATCAATACTGCGAGCACTTGATCAATCACACGATGGCCTCGCCCATTGTTGGCAAGCCAGTAGCCAATTTCAGTAACACGCGTATGTGAATCCACACCTTTAATGCCAATAACACCCGTAAGCTGCTCATCAAAATAAATTGCACACCAGTGGGAATCCAGCGCGTTACTGTTCACTCGCTGGGAAATGTAGTTAACGGCCTCTCTATGATTCGTGACAGAATCCGTCCAAGGTAGATAGCCCTCAAGGCTCTCTCGGTGAGTGTTCACAACCTCTAGTAAAGCGGACGCGTGTTTCGTGTTGAGGGGCTCAATTGAGACCCTTTGCGAGACGGAAAAACGCTTCTGTAAGTGATTTCCTTGATACGTCTCTTGGCATGTGACTTCATCCATAGATGTTATTCCTTTTTATTGTGAACGCTCAGCGCAAATCCTAACGCTTCATTTTATGAGAACAAACCTCTCTATAAAAACTAATCAAAGCCGTTGCCGTTCATTTAGCCCTTTTGATCGATCAGCGTAAATGGCGTTAGTGATGCCACATCTACATAATGTTTCCATACATGTTCATATAGGTGATGCTGATTGGCAAACGGAGCCAGCTGCTTAGCTTCTTCAAGCGTACACCAGCGATACTCTGTATGCTCTTCGTTAAGAACAACTGATTGGTTAGGCGGACAAAATAGCACAAAACATGGGATAACCATGATAAGGTTATTTTTTGCTTCGTAGAACTGCTCTAGAAAGTCTGCTGTATGTAACTCAACTTGGTCAATTAGTGTCTCTTCTTTTAACTCTCTTAAAATGGTTTGCCACCCGGCTTCACCCGCTTCGATACCACCTGCAACATGGCACCAATAGCCACCTTTTACGCGTTTGAGTAACAGCATTTTTTCTATGCCATCAATTTTTGAAATGACAACGCCTGAAACATGCGTTGCTTTTATCGGGATCATGTAAGCTCCTTAAATATCGAGTTTTTATTGTTACGCTGAGAGAGGCAGATTAATTGCTACGTATTCTACTGTTTATTCATCTTGTCGACAGAAGTGTTTGAGTTGAGAGGATTTAATCGCTAACTAAGTATGCTAAAGTGAGATCTGTCGCAACAAATGAGCAGTAAAATGTCCAATTCATTCAACACTATGATTCCCATCGGTGTGCGCTTTATGGTGCTTTCCGCGTTCGGCTTTGCTCTGATGTCGGCTACAGTAAAGCACGTCGGCAACTACGGTATCCCCGTTTTTGAAATCGTTGCAGCAAGAGCGCTCGTTTCACTTATCATTAGTTATTTCGATGTAAAGCGAAAACGAATTTCTGTATGGGGCAATAATAAGCCATTACTATTTGCACGCGGTGCTGTGGGTACGATGGCTCTGATGTGTGTATATTATTCAGTGACCACCTTACCTTTGGCAGAAGCGACGATATTCCAATATATTCATCCGGTATTTACTGCACTACTCGCCGTATTTTTCTTGAAAGAGCGCATCCAGCCGTCAACTTTCCTTTGTATTGCGTTGTGCTTACTCGGCATCTATATCATGGTAAGCCCAGAAACGGGGCAAGGCTCAGATAGCGCTTTACCAATGTTTAGCGTCATGATTGCGATCTTAGGCGCATTTGGTAGCTCAATTGCCTACGTCATTGTCAGAAAACTGAGTCAGACAGAAGACAGCTCAGTGATCATTTTCTATTTCCCGTTGGTTGCTCTCCCCGCTTCACTCTTACTGATTGGCGACGATTTTGTAATGCCCGATCTATATCTGACTTTCATGTTGGTTCTAGTTGGTGTCTTTACCCAAATTGGACAATTGGGGTTAACCAAAGCGATGCAAACTCAACAAGCGGGTAAAGCCTCCGCTTATTCGTATATCCAGATCGTATTTTCTGTGTTGTTGGGCATCATTTTCTTTGGCGAGGTTCCGATCATTTGGACGTACGTCGGTGGCGGTCTGATTGTTACAGGCGCATTAATTAATGCGTTTGGTCATCACTTACGGTTACCTTTTATTAAGCGCAACGCTTGATATACCTACCTAGAACCGTAAACACGACATTTAGAAAAACAGCCAGAGTGACTCTGGCTGTTTTGTGTTTAGCCTAACGTTAAGCTGATATTTTTAACCCTGCGATACCAGCGACAATCATTAGCAAGCTTAAGGCTTTGATAAGTGTTGCTGGCTCATTGAACAGATAAATACTCACGACTGCCGTGCCTATTGCGCCAATCCCTACCCATACGCCATAAGCAATGCCTAAAGGCAAGGTTCTTAACGCAATGCCAAGCAACCAAAAGCTCAATAACATAAAGACAATAGTGAATGCCGAAGCACCGAATTTGGTAAACCCTTGTGAATATTTAAGACCGACAGCCCATGCGATTTCACACAAGCCCGCAATGAAGAGAATTCCCCAAGCCATGTCACATTTCCCAACGAGATGGGGTCGTCCCCGAGAAAAGATAGAGCGGTGAGGTCGTCCTCACTTCTGATTGACTGCTTATTATATACAGAAATTTAAACATAAAAAATAAAACACGGCGATAAGCATACAACTCAAACATCTCATGCACGCTTAAATTCTACGCTTTTCTTTTTAACGGTGGCGGACTCTCTATTTCGCATCAATAACGACACCGTTTTTTAACAATTTACATATAACCTTCTGGTGTTGAAAGTGTTGCATTTATTGCACAAATCACACAAAAACTAATTGAACATGTAAATATGAAAACGTTTGTGTGACTAATATCGCTTAAAACAATGACTGATGACTTTAATATTCAGCCGAATTAATTATAAGGTATGACGTACCCATGAAAGCAATCAAAACCTCTATCGCTGTCCTTGTTGGCGCCGCTCTACTATCTGGATGTAATGACGATACTGAATACGTCAATGTTCAGCCTAAAGAAGTAAAAATAGCGACTTACAACCTCTCTTTTGACCGCGCTACCTTCGAAACTTTGGTAGATGAAATGCAAATTGAACCAACGCAGCAAGCTGCGTTGGTCACCTCTTATTTAGACGGTTCAATCGCAGCCGAAGACAAAACCACTGCGGAAAAAGTCATTCAAATTCGTAACGTTGCAGCAATCATTCAAAAGAATCGTCCTGATGTTCTCATGATGGCGGAATACAACAACGACGGAACAGGCGAAAACAAAGCAGCCATTGAAGGATTCCAGAAGAACTACTTGTCTGTCGCGCAAAGTATCGATGGCGCGGGCGGTGAAGCAAACCTTGAGCCTATTGAATACCCTTATGCTGAATCTTACTCAACTAATACAGGGTTGTTGAGTGAGTTTGATCTCGACAACAACGGAACCGCAGGTCAAATGCCAGGTGATGCATGGGGCTTTGGCATGTACCATGGTCAATATGCATTTGCCCTTATGTCTAAGTATAAAATTGACACAGCAAACACACGTACATTCCAAGCATTTAAATGGAAAGATATGGAAGGTGCGAAAATTCCAACCATTACTATCTGTGACGGTTCGCAAAAGATTCCAGACGGCATGAAGTGTGGTGATGAATGGTACTCAGCGGAAGAATGGGATCAAGTGCGTCTATCTTCGAAAAATCACGTCGACGCACCAATCATCATTCCAACTCGCAATGGCGAGGAAGTTGTACACTTGTTGATGTCTCATCCTACTCCACCAGTATTTGACACCGGTAAAAACAAAGCGCAAAACGCAGCAGAAGTGGAGTTTTGGCATCATTACATTCAAGGCAAAGACTATTTTTACGACGATGCGGGTAAAACAGGTGGCTTAACGAACGGCGCTAAATTCGTAATGATGGGTGATCAAAACCTTGATCCAGTGGCTGGTGACGGTATTAGCTCTGTAATGCAAGAGCTGCACAACGATCCATTGGTTAACCAAACCGTGATGAATGGTGCGCTTTACCCAACAAGCTTTGGTGCAGCTGAACACGCTGTTGACCGCAGTTCAACTCACTCATATCCGAATCGCATCACTTCAACGTTTGGCTTAGGGGTAGACTATGCCTTGCCTTCAGCAAATTTGAATGTAATAGACTCTGGTGTGTACTGGTCAGCGTCTTATGAAGAGGGCCGTAAACTATTTAACGATGCACGTATCGGTAAGTATGGTGATGGTAAGGATGTATCTTCCGACCATCGCATGATCTGGATTAAAGCACAGTTCTAGACTGCATAAAAAAAGCCAACCACAAGGAGTCGTGATTGGCTGTATATATTTGTGAACAAGATGGTTCACTAACAACGTCAGTTGGCTAGGTGACCCTCGGCTTAGAAAGGGTCACTCATACTAAAGCATGAGGCGTGCCAACTTTTCAGCGCACAAAAACAGGTTGTTATTTAATCACTTTCATTAAAACTTAACCAATAGCTACTGTTTGCTCACAGAATAAATTGCAATTTGCAAACTACCATTGGCATTTCGCAATAAACCTGATCTTTAGCTCTTGCTTTTATTGCTTCCTAGCTAAGTCGCGTGCAAGGATTAACGCAAGTCCGAATACTTGCAAGAAGAGTCCGATATTCTTGTACCAAGCGATCTTTTCATCCTGCTTTGCCATTACCTCATTGAGCTCTACATTCTCAATGTAGTAATTATCGATGCGGTCTCTATACGAAGCTTGTGCCTGATTTATCTTTGACATTAGTTGCGGAAGTTGATCAATTTGTATTTCATCCGACTCGTTGTGAACCCAAGAAGATAAATGCCCTGCTAATACCTCTTCTAGCTCTAAAGGTATCGCTACGCTCTGACTTATGTGCACATGCAGCAGTAAAGCTTCTCTTTTCCTTTCTAGGGTTTCCACACTGTTCCATGCGAGTTGGATGGAATACAAGTTTTCTGCTGTTTGCTCTGCGAGCTGCGAGTGCTGTTTACCCAACTTATCAAGGACTAAGCTAGTAACGATGATCGCGCCAATATTCAGTACTAATCCAATCAGAACGAGTACCCATGGTGGTGGAATGTAACGTCGCAGACTTACCATAACTTATCGTATGGCAGGTAAATCATATTTAACACAACCAATGAAAGTATCACCAGAAATGTCACCTGCATCCCTCTAATGCGCTTTTTCAAGTCTTTTTTCAATATGCCTTTAGCATGAATAACTCGACCAATTACAAAAATAATACCGGTGAGATGTATCCATGTTGGGTAAGCACTATTGAATTCTAAAAGTGCCATTAAAATCAGGGTGATGGGGATATATTCTGTCGCATTACTCTGGGCACTACGAGCAATTTGTAGAGCCTCTACCCCACCATCGGCATAAGCAATTTGATTTAAGCGACGTTGCTTAATTACTTGAACAGCCAACCAAATAATGAGTATTGCGAGAATGTTGGCATACAGAGCAGTGATCATATGTCGTCCTTCTTGATCTGGTTTTCACTTATATAAGCGTGTCACTTGGCTATAACTATAGCGGTATCATTATGATAATGCGTAAAATAATCTCAAGTTATGATTTCTATTCAGGCAAAAAACGAAAGCCAATGCTTCATGACATTAAAAATGCCCTCGAATGGAGGGCATAAGAATAAAGAAGCTAATATGTGAGAATATTGAAACCACTATAAGGGGTGTTTGACCAGCTTTTTGCGCCGATGCCCTTTGATAATACTTTCAAAAATGGTGAACAACAGCCCTACCCAAATAAATGCAAAGGTCACCGCTTTCACTTCGTCAAACAACTCGCCAAAAAACATAACTGCCAACACAAACTGCAAGCTTGGCTCGATGTATTGCATTAGACCGACGGTTGATAAATTAGTTATACGTATTGCGATAGAATAAAATACAAGTGGTAAAAGTGTGATAGGTGCACTGCCAAAATACAAAAGCAATGTTTTGGTATCTGTGCCCGAAGCCAGTTCACCAGTTGCCCATTGTTTATAGAGCAAATATGCGAGTGCAACTGGAGTCAGTAACAACGCCTCAACAAACAAGGTTGTACTCCAGTCATAATTTATCTTCTTCTTGTAAAGCCCATACAAAGCAAAGAACAACCCCATCGTTAGTGCGATAACGGGCAGCTGACCATAGTGAATCACTTGATACATAACACCAATTGTTGCCAGCACGATTGCAATAAGTTTGCCTTTTGAGAGCTTATCCCCAAGAATAAATACGCCTAGTGCAACAGATACTAATGGCCCAATAAAGAAGCCTAAGCTGGCATCAATGACCCGATGATGGGTCAAAGCCCAAGTGAACGCACTCCAAGAAATACACATCAAACTGCTCGCCACAAACGTGTACCACAAGGATTTTTTATCAAGCCAGATTTCTTTCCAATTCAACCCTCGACGGGTTATCCCAAGTACAATTAGAAACCCGACAGGTACAGACCCAATGATTCGCCATGCTAGCAACTCATCCATAGAAGCATTTGGTAAATAACGATAATAAATTGGTAGCAATCCCCAGATCACAAAGGAGAATGCTGCCATAAAAGTGCCATAACGAGTGTTATTCATAAAACTATCGCCCATCTAAACGACCAAATTTGGCGTAAGTAAACAAGTCCGCCATACATAAAAAGGAATGCAATCCCGCAGTGACTTTATGATGCAGATGGCATTATTGGCTCAACGCTTGTACGACGGCGGTAAAGCCACTCACAAAACACAACATAAGTGCCCCAAACCGAATCTTTTCTTTTGGTAACGACTGGGTAGTTTTCATTGCTAGCCAGTAACCAAGCGCCGCAGCAGGTAATAGAGGAATAGTAATGACCAAATGATGCAATGTGAAGAAGCCCACTGGGATTTGTACTATTAGTGAAATAATCGAACTGAAAACAAAAAAAGCCGATAAGTTGCCGCGTAACTGATTTGCTTCTTGATGCTGCAACAATAACGCCATCGGAGGGCCTCCAATCGCAGAACTGGTACCAAACAACCCAGAAAAGAAACCAACACATGTCATACGCGAAGGCGTAGGCTCAACCCGAAACGGTAAAACACTCACCACGACTGCAAACAGCACCAACAAACCAATCCAAAGCGTGAGAGTTTGTGTAGATACAAAAAAGAGTAGCAAGCCACCAGCAATTGATCCCGGCACTCGCCCAATCAACGCCATCTTTAAGCCGCCGATCTCAACACTACTGCGGTGCTTCATCGCATTCATCAACGAAATAAATAACGCGACTAAACAGATTGGCGCAGGAACATATTCTGGCGCCCAAAGAATCAGTAAAGGTGCGGCAACAATAGCCAAGCCAAAACCGATTGCGGTCTGGACATAAGAGCCAAGAAATATCAAACCTATTGCAAGGAAGTTTATCGAATCGAATTCCATTTAGATTATTCTTATATTTGAAAAATAAACACAAAACCAAAGCACATTCGCATGATGAATGCCTCAGGCACACTGCGATATGAATTCCGCGTAGCATTCATCAAAGTGAATAAAAAGACAATCCATTTGTGCGGTTCGCCCTCATTTGCATTTTGTATTTCATTCCGCTGATGTACATGTTTGCTTACATCGAAGAGGATTCATGCTCGCCTGTTCACGCAGCATTTCTTCAACGGAATTAATGACCTCTTAAAATCTAGCAGAATTAGACCCGTGAATTCTCCATTGCATTTAATGGATTCAGTCAATTAGTGCGGCGTCGGTATAGCACTTTACAACTCACCTCCTTATACTACTGATCAATTTATCATTACCGTGCTTATTTACACAATAAACAAGTGTACGGTCAGTGTTTTTCTACCTTTAACTTGCTGTGAAAATAATATGAAAAAACAAACGGGATTTACTCTAATAGAGTTAGTCGTAGTTATTGTCGTGCTCGGTATTCTTGCTGTCACTGCCGCGCCACGCTTTTTAAACCTTCAAAGTGATGCACGTGAAGCTCGTTTGGAAGGAATGAAAGGCGCTATTGCGTCAGCATTAGGCGTCGGTTATGGGAAAATGGCGATTGCGGGATTGGAAAGCAAGCCTTACGTTTCAAACTTCGTAGACAGTGCTTTAATGGCAGATTTACCATTTGACGGCTGTAATATTGGTGGTTCAAAGCGCTGTGTTTTTTTATATGGATATCCTGATTCTGATAGCGAATCGATGAAGTTACTCGTGCAAGGACTGAACGAAGAAGACTCGGATTGGAAAACATTTCATCACCCGGCTGGTTCAACAACTCGCGAAATGGTCATTGCTGCAGCCGACGAAAAAAGAGCTAGCCTTACACAATGTGGAATTTTATATGGGCCACCGCAGACTCCAAACAAGAGTTACACCTTAGATATTCTTCCCTGCCCTCAATAAAAATAAGGCTGCCAATCGGCAGCCTTATTTGTTTCATCTGATCGGTTTTTTACGCAAAGTTAAACACGTATTTATCCATCATATTCACCATGCGGCCAATCTCTGGCTTGGTAATCGTATCATTTGCGCCAAGAGATAGTGCTTTCGCTCGGTTATCCTCACTCATCAATGACGAGAACATAATGATCGGCATTTCATGAAACGCTTCGGTATCGCGTAGTCTCTTCACTAAGTGCATACCATCCATTCGAGGCATTTCTACGTCCGTAACCACCGCATCTAATAGCTCTTTGACTGGCAAGTTTTCTTCTTTCGCAACCTCGATCAAGCTCATCAACTTCTCATGCGCCTCACCACCGTCTTTACATGTGATCACATTGTAGCCTGAAGAAGCTAATGTATCTTGGATCAAAGAGCGAATAAATGCTGAGTCATCCACCACCATGATCGTTTTAGCATTACGCTTACCGACCATTCTCTGGTTGAGATCCACCGACTTGTCCCCTTTCACATCGTATTTTTCCATACTCAATTCTGGGTTGATGTCTGCGATGATTTTTTCAAAGTCGAGAATCATGATCAGGTTGCCTTCTTTACGGACAACGGCTACTACACAATCTTGTTCGCCCGCTTCCAAAAACTGACTTGGTGATTCCACATCATTCCAAGAGATACGATGAATACGCGAAATGCTGTCAATTAAGAAGCCATTGGTCATTTTGTTGAAATCCGTAACGATTACAAACTTGCGCTCCAGATCTTGTCGTGTTGGCACACCTAACCAACCAGCTAAATCCACTAAAGGCGTCAGTACATCTCTGGATGAGAACACACCAATCATATGAGGTTGTGCGTTTGGATAATCGGTTGTTTCTGGCACGCGAATCACTTCTCGTACTTTCGCAACGTTAATGCCGTAATAACAAGTTTTTGTGCTGCCATCTGGCAATGTTTTTTCTAAATGAAACTCGATGATTTCAAGCTCATTGGTACCACTTTCTGTCAAAATGGTGCTGGTTACGTTACTCATAAAGCCAATTATCCAACCAAAAATACGCATCAGAAAAAGTTTGATGCAAACGCCATGAGAAGCCATTCTCTGGCTAAAAATCCAAAAGTCCTTTTTAGTCGTTACAACAAAATTTGTAAACCATCAAAAGGACGGCTAACGCACATTTCCATACCAAACCATGTAAAATTGTCTCATTTTTGAACACGACATTATGAGTGGCCAAAGTGCGAATTAACACCTCCACTTTTAGCGGCCGAGTCAATGAAAAGTTTAGAAATAATTTGAAGTGATGTTCAGCGTCAATAGCCAAACCTATCCAACAGATATCAGTGCAAAGTTGGCTAGCGTGCTCATGCCTGGTGTAGAACAAGCTCTCTTCAAGTGGCATGGTATAAAACTGCGCTTGTGAACACGGGTTTAAATCGAAGCGCTAGAGGCATCGCAAGAAAATCTGAAGGCATAGAACACTGAAAGAACACTTTCAGTTTGTTAGTTTTCTGTCAGCGTAAGTTTTAAGCAATCATCCTATCACTAGGTATTTCAATACCTGACATCGCTATTCCCATAATCAAGACACTGATTTTCACTTTTGGAAATAGTCATTTTCCTTCCTCTTAGCAAGGTTTTTCCTACAATCCTATTCATCCAATTGCGCTGTCGCCTGACAGCACACTAGTTGATGTATTAGGTGAGGTTAACTTTGAATAATGTTCTTATTATCGACGCTCAACCATTGTATAGCGAAGCACTTGCTTCTCTAGTTGAATCTGTAATCAACGCAGCTGAAGTGATTCAAACCACTGACAGTGCGGAAGTGATGGATCTTGTTCGAGGCCAAAAGATTGATTTGATTATTCTAGACGTAGTGCTTGGCGATCGCGATGGTATGCGTTTAGCCAAAAACATTTTAGCGACGGGATATCGTGGCCGACTGTTATTTGTTTCTTCACGCGACTACTCGAGTCTTTCTAAAGCAGCGTACGAAATGGGTGCAAACGGCTTCTTAAGCAAACATGAAACAAGAGAGACCATTATCGACGCAATTGTGAGTGTTTCACGCGGTTACTCAATGTTTAAGTCGACTCACACACCATCGTCGGGTAACGTAACACTCTCAAATCGCGAAGCCATGGTGTTCCATTATCTTGTACAAGGCTACTCAAATAAGAAGATTTCTGAACAACTTTCACTCAGCGCTAAAACAATCAGCACCTACAAAACGCGTATTCTGAAAAAGTACCATGCGGACACGTTGATTGAACTTCTGCATACTATTCCTCAGTCAGAAAACATTGAGTTTTGCCGCTAAGCGCTCATGTATTTTGCAATAGCACCGATTAACAACTGGTGCATTGCATCATGTCTTAAGCTTTGCTTCACCTGTACAACCACTTTTGGCCAGCCATCTGGGTAAAAATGCTCTGGCACTCTTATAAATTTATATCCATCAATTGGCGCCTGATATTCAAGTAGCACGGTTGCGGCGCTTTTTTGCTTAATTAGCTTCAATACGCTGCTTACGTTGTCTAGAGCCGCAATACGGTTGATGACCATACCGTGGCTTTCCATTGCACGCTTAACGAGCTGCTCTTTCTCTTTCCAACCGATAATCTCTAACATGATAAAGGGAAGTTTGGCCGCTTCTTCCAGGGTGGTAATTCCCAGCTCTTCAGGGACAACTACCACAGCAGGCGCATAGCCGATGAACTTCTGATAAACAGATTTCGGAACATCCTCGTTGAAGTAATGTAACTGCGCATCCACTTTGCCTAGGATTATCTCTTCTATCGTATACTCTGTAATCGTTGCTATCGAAATGTGCGCCTTGGGAAACAGCGCCATTAAATCCATTGCAAGTAAATGCCCAAATGAGTATTGAGCGGTTTGCGGTAAACAAATGGTGATGTCTTTTTCGTAATTTTCCGGTTCAAACTCATCTCTAATTAGACAAGTTTCAAGCTTCTCGAGTGCATCGGAAATTTTAGGTAATTGACGTTTTAAATAGTCCGTTGGTTCCATGTGATGAGGATGCCGAATAAACAATTCATCGTTTAGCTGGAGTCGCAATCGGGCAAGGTATTTGCTAATTGACGCTTCACTCTTCCCCATCGCTTTCGCAACGGGCTTAAGCTGACGGTGCTTATCCAGTAAGACAAGTATTTTAAGTAAGTTTAAGTCGAGATCTTTGTTCACGTGCGACACCAGATGTAAGGTCGAGAATAAATAGAGCAATCACTATTTGTTGACTGCTCTAATATAAAAGACCACTCATTCTGTTTGGTCAAATTAATCAAACAGTTATGTCATGGTTATGTTCCGTAACTTAACATTGAGTCAATACTAGCGCTGCTTAATGGGACTTTTGTCTGTGTTTTTTCATCTCATAGAGACCTTCATCTGCACGTACAATAACGTCCTGAAGCGTTTCGTGTAATTCATTCGCCGCGATACCAGTACTCACACTAACTTCGATATCCAAGGTCTTTAGTCGGTTATCTTTAACGACACTACGAAGCTTCTTCGCCAATATTGAAGATTGACTGATACTGCAACCCGGCAGAATCGCAACAAACTCATCACCACCAGTTCGAACTAGATAATCACTATTTCGAAACACTTTAGACATAGCATCAGCAATAATTCCAATAACTTCGTCCCCTACATGGTGACCGTAATGGTCATTGATTCGCTTGATCCTATCGCCATCTATTGCAATGACGGAATATGGCGCGGTTTCCAAACGACGTTTGAACTCGCTATCTTGAAAAACTCTGCGGTTAAACAATCCCGTTAAATCATCTTTCGTCACGTTCGTCAGTGCCTTAGCGAGGCGAAGTTTGCTCTCTTTAGATTCATAAGCTTTGTTGTAATACGCTAAGGTTACGAAAAAGAAGATGATAAACAAGAACACGTAATCCAATACAATTTTACTGAATGGGTACATGTAAACGATAAGATTGTTGTTGTCTGCAACATATGATTGGGTGTACGCGAATGATGGAAAGGGGTAGCCAGCGAAATAAATCACCATTTGCTTGTTCCCATTCGCTATTTGAACATCTACCGCTTTCCCATCATTGTAAAGCGGCGAGAGGTACAATTGTTCCGAGAACTCCCCCACTAACTCACCTTGAAAGTAAACCGGACTCATGATGCTTATCGCCATGTCATCGGAGTATGTCGTTTTAAATGGTAGGGAAAACAATACCCGGTCCGTCAGTTGCTCTTTCCACGCAGCTAACACACAAGAATAATTACTTTTACACCAATCAACATCAAATGTGGCTTTCACTCCCTCTAACGCTTCAATCGGTCTCTCTAAGATGAGTTTGTTTCCAGTATAAGAACGAAAATACATAACGGCATTTTGTCGATTGAACGCATTTGATAAATACGCTTCAGCCTGATGAAGCGATTTCCGTGCAACAGATTCAACGTAATTGAGTTTTTCATAAGGTGACAGGGAGTAAATCGCATCTTGAAAGCTCAGCTCTGTTTGCGCTTCTACTTCACTCACGCTCATGCCTTTGTATTGCTCGAGCTGCGCTTCCGTCAATAGCCCCACGAGAATCACTTTTTGTTTTATTTTGGCTAAATTATTCGCGTAAGTGTTGAACTGCTTTACTTCATAAGAAATTAACACCGCACCAATCATTGTGACAGAAGTGACGAATAGTAATGTTGCGATGAAAAGAGACAACGCGATACTTTTAAGTGTCATGATGCGGTCTTACGCCCCCGCCACTCTTGTTAGCTCAACAATGTTCTTTACGTTAAATTTATCCAATAGACGACGTTTGTATGTGCTGACTGTTTTGTCACTTATTGATAGCACTGAAGCGATTTCTCGATTGGACTTTCCTTGTAATAAATACTTCATTACTGCGCTTTCTCTGCTTGAAAGTTGTGGCATTTCTCGAACGCTATTAACAACTTGCTTAAATTTGAAGAAGGTATACCCCTTCTCTACCGCTTCTATCGCGTCTTTAAGAATGTCGTGATTTTCCGATTTACACACATAGCCATCAGCGCCAGAACGAAAAGCCATTTGGCTGTACATTTGGCTAGTTTCAGCGGAGAAGAAAATGACTTTGCCTTCATAACCATGGGATTTGATACGTTTGTAGAAATCAAACCCATCGCAATCTGCCAAGTTCACATCTAAGATCAACAGTTGAATTTCTTCCTTTTTCAATATTTGTAATGCCATCTTCGCTGATGTTGCAGTAAATACCCCATTTGTTTTCCCTAACTCTTCCAACAATGACTTGATTGCAACACAAACGAGAGGATGATCGTCAAAGATCAAGTAATTCAATTTATTCATATCTTTCATTTAGTATGGTTATGGCTTCTAGTGGCATGGGTTTATCAATGTAGAAGCCTTGGCAAAGATCAATCCCATACTCACGTATCGCTTGCAGTGTGACTTCGTCTTCAATACCTTCCGCGACCAGTCGTATATTTAAACTTTTCGCTAACGCGCAAATAGCAACAACGATGTTGCGTTTTTTGATGTCGCATTCGACACCTTGTACAAACGAACGATCGATTTTTAACTCGTTGAATGGCAGTTGAGCCAGTTTTTCAAACGTCGATGACCCCGTGCCAAAATCATCTATTGAGACAGTGACACCGTTCATCCTCAACTTGAGTAAATTCTTGTACAGGGACGCGCTAGTCTGAAATGTATCTCGCTCTGTAATTTCAATGGTGATTTGTGATGGGTCAATTTCGCTCTCTAAACATTGCTGTAAAAAGTAATGAGAGAACGCCGTATCTTCTAAGTTTTCATGGTCTACATTGATGGATACGTTTTGCGTCAATCCGCGGTGTTTCATGTCATAGATAACATTACTCAATACAGCTTGAAACAACTCTCCAGAAAGGCGGCAACGCTCTACAATTGGCAAAAAATAATGAGGGGGTAACACACCATAAATAGGATGATTCCAACGCGCGAGCGCTTCATACCCAAGCACTTCCCCACTTTGCACATCGACTAAAGGCTGGTAATAATTTTTCACTCGCCCTTCAGCCAGAGCAAACAGGAATTCTTGATCTTCCACTTCAATAGGTTGAGCAAAGCTGACTTGTTTCGCTTTTTCATCTTTTATTTTACCCAACAAATCAACGACTTCATTTTCATCGTATGGCTTAGGCAGCTTCCCTAATACTTCAAAGCTAAATCCCTCGCACATGGCTCTTACCGCAGAAATAATGGTCAATTCCATTGCACTGACCAGTACAACTTGCCCCTGGTACTGGACTTTATCGAGCATTTCCATCATATCGATGCCGTCTTTTCCGGGCATTTGGATATCACAAAAAATTACGTCAAAATGTTGTTCCTGCACACTCTGAATAGCAGCATCCACACAGTTAAAGGGGATGACTTGCGCGCAATAGCGATCCAATATTTGCGAAAGTATTGTGGTTTGTAGCGGATGGTCATCAATCACCATCACATTAAGTTGTGTATTCATTTGTCTCTACCCAATAGTTTATGTTTTCGATCTCCTGCTCGATTCGTAAAATTAGCTCCGCTGTTCGCCTGTCAAACTCCGCAGCACTAACTCGTTCTGCCTCAATACAAAGCTCAGTCAGCATGCTTACCCCTATCGCCCCAACCGCTCCTTTGATGCCATGAATGACCCGTTTTTTGTCTCGCTCAGTCGATGCGGCGTTTAAGTTTTTTATATCTGTAGACATTGATTGACTAAACACGCGCGCAATCTCTTTTGCGTCCTGTGCTTTGAACCGTTTAATCCAGCCGGGCAGCCTACCCCTCTCTTTTTCGCCAATAAATGGAATCAAAACGGTTTTTAATTGATTAAGGTCATAGGGCTTGTAGAGCACATCATCAATGCCGATATCCTGTGTACGTTCAATGGCAAGACGAGCATCTTCTGCTGTCACACCGATGATTGGAATTGCTTTAAATTCGGAGTTTTTCACGTGCCTAACAAGCTCATAGCCATCCATTTCTGGCATATGAAAATCGGTCAGCAGCAACACAACGTTTTCATCTTGGTTGATGTATTCCCATGCTTCGCGGCCGTTATTCACAATGACAGGTTCGATTCCAAGTTCATGAAGCTGCATTGCTATCACACTTTGGTTAATGGGATTATCTTCTGCGACCAGTACCGTGCCGAGAACCCAAGAAACCACTTCTTGATTTGCGTCACTAAGCTTGGTTTCTTGCTGCGTTTGGCTGAGCAAATTGAACAATGTATCTGGATATTGAAGCTCTCTTAGCGTAAGACTGCCAAGTACCCTTTGTTCGTCACGCAGCATTAGGCCATTAAAACTGGCATCGCTGTCGTGTATAGGGTGAAGGTTCGCCACCATTGTTTTTAACGTCGCTGGACGCATTTTCCACGCGTCACACCACTGGCGAACATTAAGTGGTAAGCTCTCGCTATACGTCCAGTTCAAACAAACGTCTGGCTCAGAGTCGCAATGCTCAATTGGCAGTCTGACGGTAATCGTCGTGCCCAAGCCAAATTGTGAATCGATGCAGAGCACGCCGCCCATGCTGTCGATCAATCGGTCAACAATGCTTAGCCCCAATCCAGTACCGCCATATTTACGCGTAATAGTGTCATCCGCTTGAACAAAAGGATTGAGAATGCCTTCGAGTTGGTCATCCGTCATGCCGATACCTGAATCCGCCACTTTCAAAATAAGCTGCTTTTCATGAAGAATGACACTGATTCCAACCTCTCCTTCGGCAGTGAATTTCACCGCATTGGAGAGCAGATTGGTGGTAATTTGCACCAATCGCAGCGCGTCGATTTCAATGAAAGCATTCGAAAATGGTTTGATTGTCACTTTGTAATCCAAACCTTTCGCAAGCGCTCGTGGTTCAAAGCTTCGAAACACATCGCACAAGGTT
Organism: Vibrio sp. 970; assembly: GCF_033339075.1. Lineage (NCBI taxonomy): Bacteria > Pseudomonadati > Pseudomonadota > Gammaproteobacteria > Vibrionales > Vibrionaceae > Vibrio > Vibrio sp. 970. Next base: position 3,755 of record NZ_JAWOTW010000003.1, on the reverse strand, counting down.
TTAAGCAAGTCGGTCTTAACTGGGGCGACGGTTAAGTGCCCTGCCTCTAACTTTGAATAATCCAGTACTTCGTCTACTAGCGTATTCAAATGATTGAGCGAGCGTATGGCTTGGGCAATTAACTCGCGATTTGAATCTGCCATCACTTGGCGATTTAGCAAATCGAGGATGCCGTGTGCTGCCGACAATGGCGTTCTTAATTCGTGACTCATGGTTGCCAAAAAGTTTTCGCGCGCACGTACCGCGGTTTGCGCTTCTTTTTGCGCATCGATTAACGCCTGCTCACGTTCTTTTTGCTGGGTAATATCTTGAATAACAGTCAGTACAAACTTGTTCTTACCGCTAGGAGAAGCGATGACTTTGCGTTCTCGATATACATGTTTAATATCAAGTTCACAGCCCGACGAGGCAACCTCTTCTGAAATACGCTTTCCAGCAATAACAGTGGTTAGTTCATCAAAATTATTCACCAGAGGAGCGTGCGCAGAATCACTTTTCAACTTACATTGTTGGCACTGTTTACTGTTGTAGTTGGCACAATTGCTCATCTCCATATGGTTATTTTCACTATGGATAAAAACCAAGCTATTGATCTCTTTGATGATGTCCATCAGCCATTGCTTTTCCGCTTCCTCATTGTCAGCATTAAATTCGGCTAACCTCACTTTAAGTCGCATGTGAGATAAGATGAAATACGTCGCAATTAACATGAGACAGAATATGAATGAACCAGCAACAACAAATGTAGCGATCTGCTCCGCGTCATAGCCATAAGTCAGTTTGAAGCTTCGGTGAGAACGCAGCAGTTTTTCGATCTCGTTAGAATCAATGGTTTCGATGATGCTGTTCAACATGTGTTGCAGTTGTGTATTGTGGTTTGCAACCGCAAATGCATTAGAGAACGTCAAAACGTCCTCCGCATTGATCACCAAGCCATCGACTTGATCTTGTGCAATCATGTTGTGAACGATGTCGTCAGGAATGTAAGCCACATCCAAAACGCCCGATTTCAAATCGGTAAGCAGCTTTTTCAAATCATCATAATGATCAACTTGGCCTCGCTGCCAAGTGCCCAAATGAACTAACCCTTGCTTTTTCAAAGTGAGCAGAATACCCGCTTCTTTCAATGCAGATTTATCGCGCTTGCTCTGCTCCGCTTGGATAGCCACGTAATTACTGTGCATGAATGGTTTAGTGAACAACCAATCTGACTTAGGTAGATCACCCACATAAGAAACGGGGACTATATCAGCATCAAATGCCGTTAATCCATTGGAAAGGCTCGACGTCGGCTTCACATACTTAAAGCTCAAGCCAGTACGAGACTGCAATAAGTCGATGAAGTCTGGAAAGAAACCATCTAACTCGCCCGTTTGCGAATCTCGGTAGAGAAACGGATAAGCTTCGTCACTGCTGCTGTAAGTTATCACTAGTTTGTTTTGATGATTACGTCGGTAATCTACCAATAACTTATCACTGATATGGTAAGGATTTTTCGAGGCGACGGAGCGAATGTTTTTTCCATTTTGCTCCCACTGAAGGATTTTGTTGATGTCATCGATCAGACTTTGTTTGTCCAACGAAGCGATAAAACTCACCTCTTCGTTTTTCAACCAACTGGGAATATCGACAACCCCTTTTACAATGTCATTCAAATCCAAATATTGGGTAATACCAACATAAGTGTAAATCAGCGCGTTCGCTTTACCTCGCTTAACTTCATTAAACGCCTCTAAACGTGTTTTAACGTAATGTATCTTATCGATACCGCGTTCAGTGAGGTTGTCACAATATACACTGCCCTCAACACACACCCATTTAAGATCACGCGCATCACTATCTCGGTAAGTGGCATTCCGATACCAAACAGCGATAGTGCTCGAAAAAAAAGGCATCGAAAACAAGAAACGCTTTTCTCTTGCTGCTGTTTTACTAAATCCAACCGCACCATCAATCCTCTTGCTTTCGACATCCGCAAGTAAAGACGGAATATGCTTGTAAGTCCGAAGTTCTAACTCATAATCCAGAGCTTTAGTAATGTTAGACAAATACTCAAGACTAATTCCGTACGAAGGACCAACGCTACCGTCAAACGAGTCTTTAGCTTCGTCTTGCGCAATAACACCAACGATGACCTTCGGTTTAGGACTCTGTTTGGCAGTTGAGCAAAAAGAACTCGCTAAAAAAATTAAGGCGACGGACGATACCGTAATACTTCTAAGAATACTGAGCATGACTGCTTCCTCTGAATGGAAGCTCAGACTAGTTTTTGTCAGATAAAAGTCAAACTTCGCTCAACAGCGAAATAAAAATAACACTTTGATATAAAAGCAGAAAACCAAAATTCGTCAGAACAATCTGACAACACAATCCACCTTTGACTACACAGCGTTTGCGTTCGGTCTCTCACCCAGACGGATATTCACTGCGAGTCGGTATATATAAGAGATGTGTGCGCTTAGGTTTGCACGCCATAGCTTTTTACTTTCATCTTGAATGATTCATCATCATTCCATGATAAACTGACGCATTAACATGAAAGAAAGCTCAACTCCGCGGTTTCGAGCAGCTTGAAGTAAACACAGTTTTAGAAAATGCGTTCTAGTATTGTATTACTCAAGATTCACATTGCTACTTTTACAACCGCTGGAGCATTAGAAAAATTAAGGTATTAAATTCAAATGGTTAATAACTCAATCCAGTGGTTTCCTGGCCACATGCACAAAGCACGTAAAGAGATCGAAGAAGCAATCCCTCAAGTGGATGTGATCATCGAAGTACTGGATGCTCGTATTCCTTTCAGTAGTGAAAACCCTTTGATTTCTCAAATCCGTGGTGACAAACCTGTCGTTAAAGTTTTGAACAAACGTGATTTGGCCGATCCAGAGTTAACTCAACTGTGGATTGAGCACTTGGAGCAAGAGCAACATGTAAAAGCAATGGCGATCACGACTTCTGAACCACAAGAAGTGCATCGAATCATGGAGCTTTGTCGCAAACTTGCCCCACACCGAGAAGAAATTGGTAAAAACATTCGCACCATGATCATGGGCATCCCAAACGTTGGAAAGTCGACGATCATTAACACCCTCGCAGGTCGAACAATCGCTGTAACAGGTAACCAACCCGCGGTTACACGTCGTCAACAACGTATCAACCTGCAAAATGGCATCGTATTATCTGATACTCCAGGAATTTTATGGCCAAAAGTGGAAAATCCACACAGTGGCTTCCGCCTTGCGGCTACCGGCGCGGTAAAAGATACAGCGATGGAATATGACGAAGTCGCATTCTATACCATTGAATACCTAGCAGCTCATTATGCAGACAAGCTTAAAGAGCGTTATCAAATTGAAGAGCTTCCAGAATCAGATATCGAGATCATGGAAGAAATTGGTCGTCGCCGCGGTGCACTACGTGCAGGTGGACGTGTTGACTTGCACAAAGTATCAGAGATCTTATTGCACGAACTTCGTCAAGGCACTTTGGGCCAAATTACATTAGAACGCCCAGAAATGATCACTCAAGAGCTGATTGAAGTCGAGATTGAGACCGCCCGTAAAGAAGAAGAAAAAGCGAAGCGTAAAGAAGAGCGTCGTAAGCGCTATTTACGTAATAAGCGATAAGCTTGTCTCTTATCTACTCATGTTTCAAGGCGCGATTTTCGCGCCTTTTTTGTTTTCAGCCCTAAACCACCTACTTCAGTAGGTGGTTATCATCCGTTTCGGCTTTGCCTGTAAAACTACTCATGCTAA